>DASXGB010000245.1:0-6414 GCA_036489325.1 Caulobacteraceae bacterium | reverse complement strand
GCGTAGGCGGTGGAGAATTGCGTGCCGTTCAGCAGCGCCAGGCCCTCTTTGGGCTGCAGGACCAGTGGCTGGAGGCCGGCGCGGGCGAGAGCCTCGTCCGCCCGCAGCCGTTCGCCACCGAAATCCGCCTCGCCGGCGCCGATCATCACCGCCGCCAGGTGGGCGAGCGGCGCGAGGTCGCCCGAAGCGCCCACCGATCCCTGGACCGGGACGACGGGAATGACGCTGCGGGCGAGCAAGGCCTCCAGCATGGCTATGGTCGCCGGCGCCACGCCCGAGGCGCCCCTGGCGAGGCTGGCGATCTTCAGGGCGATCATCAGCCGGGCGATGGATGTCGGCATGGCCTCGCCGATACCGGCGGCGTGGGAGAGCACCAGATTGCGCTGCAGTGCGCCGAGGTCGTCAGCCTCGATCCGGACATTGGCCAACTTTCCAAATCCGGTGTTGACCCCGTAGACGGCTTCTCCATGCGCCAGGATCCGCCCGACGGCCTCCGCCGACGCCGCAATGGCGCCGGCGCAGGCCGGATCGAGTCGGACTTCGGCGCCGCGATAAATCGCCCGCCAGTCGGCCAGCGAGACTTCACCGGGTTTGACGACGATCGGCCTCATTCGCCGCCCCACACCCTAGCTTCGAGCGGGTTGCGGCCCAGCCAGTAGACCAGCTCCGCCGGCCGATCGATGTTCCAGATGGCGAGGTCGCAGCGCTTGCCGGCCTCGAGCGTGCCGGCCTCGGCGTGGAGGCCGAGCGCGCGGGCGGCATGGCGGGTGACGCCCGCTACGCACTCATCGACCGTCATGCGGAACTGGGTGGCGGCCATGTTCAGCGTCATCAGGATGGACGAGAGCGGCGAGGTGCCGGGATTACAGTCTGTCGCCAGCGCCATCGGCACGCCTTGACGGCGGAGAGCCTCGATCGGCGGCGGCTGGCGCTCGCGCATGATGTAGTAGGCCCCCGGAAGCAGAACGGCCACCGTTCCGGCGCGAGCCATGGCTTCGACGCCGGCCTCGCCCAGATGTTCGAGGTGGTCGGCCGACAACGCCCCGAATTCTGCCGCAAGCGCCGCGCCGCCCTGGTCGGAGAGCTGCTCGGCATGGATCTTGACCGGCAGGCCGGCCGCCTTCGCCGCGTCGAACACCCGGCGGACCTGGGCAGGCGAGAAGGCGATCGTCTCGCAGAAGGCATCGACCGCGTCGGCCAGTCCCTCGCGCGCGACTTCAGGAATCATCTGATTACACAGAAGATCAATATAATCATCAGAGTTATCTTTATATTCTAGCGGAACCGTATGAGCGCCCAGGAAGGTCGTCGTGACGGTTGCGGGTCGTCGCCGGCCAAGCTCACGGGCCGCCCAGAGCATCTTCATTTCGTCCGCGAGCGTCAGGCCATAGCCGGATTTCACTTCCACCGTGGTGACGCCCTCGCCGATCAGGGCGTCAAGTCGCGGGAGAGCTGTCTCGACCAGCGCCTCGCGGGTCGCGGCGCGGGTGGCGCGTACGGTGGAAAGGATCCCGCCGCCCTCGCGCGCGATCGCCTCATAGGTCTCGCCGGCGAGGCGTCGCTCGAACTCACCAGCCCGATCGCCGGCGAAGACAAGGTGCGTGTGGCAGTCAATGAGTCCGGGAGTGATCCAGCAACCTTCGCAGTCGTGAACACGGGAGGCGTCGAGGGAGGGAGCCTCGGTCTCCGCCCCCGCGTAGAGGATCCGGCCCCCCTGGCAGGCGACGAGACCATGGTCGATCTCGCCAAGGCCCGGGGCGCCCGCGGCCAGGGTCGCCAGGCGCGCGTTCCGCCAGATCGCGTCGCACCGCATGGCGCGATGCTTGGCCTTTTCGCGGGAATATGTCTAGACATAATAGCGATTGCTGGAGCAGGCCATGACCGCGCTTTGGTTCGAGACGGCGCTGACGGACAGGGGCTGGGCGAGCGGCGTGCGGCTCAGCGTCGAGGCCGGCCGGATCGCCGGAGTCCAGGTCGAGGTTCAGCCGCAGGCGGGCGACGAACGAGGGACGATCGGCCTCCCCGGCGTCGGCAATCTGCACAGCCACGCCTTTCAGCGGGCGATGGCCGGCCTCGCCGAGACGCGAAGCCCGAATGGTGACGACTTCTGGTCGTGGCGCGAGGTCATGTATCGCTTCGTCGGAAGCCTCACCCCCGATGACGTGGAGGCCATCGCCGCGCAGGCCTTTGCCGAGATGCTCGCCTCCGGCTTCACTCGCGTGGGGGAATTCCACTATCTTCACAATGATATAGACGGGAGACCTTACGCCAACCCCGGGGAGATGGCCGTGCGGATCGCGGCCGCCGCCGCCGACGCGGGCATCGGCCTCACGCTGCTGCCGGTCTTCTATGCTCACGGCGGCTTTGGCGGCGAGGCGCCGGCGCCGCGGCAGGCCAGATTTGTCTCCTCGATCGACGGCTTCGGCGAGATCCTCGCGGTCGCCGCAAAGGCCCTTGCGAGTCTGCCCGACGGCCGGCTTGGCGTCGCGCCGCATAGTCTCAGAGCGGCGACGCCGACCGAACTCACCGCGGTCGTCGCCCTGGCGGCAGATGGCCCGGTCCACATCCATGTCGCCGAACAGACGGCCGAGGTAGAGGCCTGCCTGGCTTGGTCCGGCGCCCGACCCGTGGAGTGGCTGCTCGCCAACGCCGATGTCGATGCTCGCTGGTGCCTAGTCCACGCCACGCACATGAATGAGGCCGAGAGCATGGCGCTGGCGCTTTCCGACGCCGTGGCCGGCCTCTGTCCGATCACTGAGGCCAACCTCGGGGACGGCCTATTCCCAGCCGGGTCCTATCTTGGAGCCGGCGGAGCCTTTGGAGTCGGCAGCGATTCCAACGTGCGCATCGACCTCGCCGGGGAACTGCGGCTTTTTGAATACGGCCAGCGGCTGGCAAGCCGTTCGCGGGGTGTGACGGGGTCCGGCGCCGAACTTTTTCGGGGCGCGCTCGCGGGCGGCGGGCAGGCGCTGGGCGAAACGGTCGTCGGCCTGGCGGCGGGGGCTGCAGCCGACGTGATCGAACTCAATTCTGAACATCCCTCGCTTTGCGGGCGAGAGGGCGACCCCCTCCTTGATTCCTGGATCTTCGCCGCCGGCGGGGGCGCCGTCAAAACCGTCTGGCGGCGGGGCGAGCGCCTGGTCGAGGACGGCCGCCATGTGCGCGGCGAGGCGATCGCCCGCCGCTACCGCGCCGTGCTTAAGCGGATCCTGGACAGGTGAGGGGCGTGGCGCTGCACCGGCGCATCACCGCCGATCTCGCACGTGAGATCGCTTCGGGGGCGTGGCCGCCAGGTCACCGCGTCCCCATCGAGCACGAGCTGATGGCCCGCTACGGCTGCGCCCGGGCGACCGTCGGCAAGGCGGTGGGCGCCCTGGTTGTCCAGGGCCTCGTCGAGAGGCGGCGCAAGGCGGGAACCTTCGTTGCCGCGCCGCACGTCTCCTCTGCGGTCCTGCAGATCCCGGATATCCGCGCCGAGATCGAGGCGCGCGGACAGGCCTATCGCTGGATGCGGACGGTGTGCCGAACCCGGCGGCCGGGCACGGTGGAGGGGAGGCTGGCGACCGACGGCCCCGTGCTCGAGGTGAAGGGCCTGCACTTCGCCGCTGGCAAGGCCTTCGCCTATGAAGAGCGCCTGATCAGCCTCGCCGAGGCGCCGCTGGCGGCGGATGAGGATTTCGCCCGCGAAGCGCCGGGGGCGTGGCTGCTGGCCCATGCGCCCTGGACCGAGGCGCGGCATGAGATCTCGGCCATCAATCCAGACCCCGACGCCGCGGCGGCGCTGGGACTGTTGTCGTCGCACGCCTGCCTGTCGCTGAAGCGATGGACCTGGCTCCAGGGCGCGGCGATCACCTATGCCCGCCAGATCTTTCCTGGCGAGCTCATCGACCTGACCGCCAAGTTCACACCGATCGGACATTAGTTATCGGCCGCATTTTCACCACAGATGGGTGACCCGCGACCGGAACGTGCTAGATTCATGTCAGTGGCGTTCGACTCGAAGGAGGGCTGCCCTTGGTGAGGCGCCTCATCGGCGCCGCGCTAGCCCTCGTCATCGTGGGCGGCGCAGGCCAGGCCGTCGGGAAGCCGCCGGCCCACCCATCGGCTCAGCCGGCTGCGGGCGTGACGACGCTTGAGCCGGCCGGCGGCGGCGCCTGGCGCCCCAGCGACGATACGAATGGCTCATTCACACCCGTCGGCGTGATCGGCGGCCGCAGCGTCAACGCCGACGCCGACCCTGGCGGTCCGCTCGCCAATATCTCACCCGACATCGGCCCGGCCGGGCGCGCGGGCGATCCCGCCAAGCCGACACCCGTCAGGAATATGGGCTGGCTTCCGGAGCCGGCCACCTGGGTGCTGCTGCTCATCGGTCTGGCGATGATCGGTTTCGCGTTGAGGGGCTTGGTGGCCGCTCGCCGGCGCCTTACCCGTCTCGAGGAGACAGAACCAGAGACCGACGCCTGATCCCTACTCAGCTGCGGGCGCCCGCGCCGCCAGCGCCTCAAGCGTCTGGGCATGCGTCACCCGGGTGATCCCGTAGCCCATCATCAGCATCAGGCCGATGGCGTAGAGGCCGGCGTAGATCGGCGCATAGGTGAGCGCCATGTGGACGAGGGTGTCGGCCGGAACGGCGTCAGGCTTGACGCCGGTTGGAAAGCCTATGAGGGCGAGGATGCCGCCGGCGGCGAAGATGCCAAGGCCCGAGACCGCCTTGTTGACCATGATCGAGGCCGAGAAATAGACGCCCTCGGAACGGCGGCCAGTCCTTAGCTCTCCCTCTTCAACGACATCGGCGATCATTGCCGAAACCAGGGTCGCGCCGGCGATGCCGCAAGCCACAGAAACCACGGACTGGGCCAGCACGATCAGGAACAGGGCTTCGGTGTGATTGGCGGGCGCGAGGCCCAGGAGCCGCAGGGTCATCGGAGTCAGGCCCACCACCACCGAGAGGATGATCGCGACGATCGCTGAGGCGCGCTTGCCGAAGCGGCGTGAGACGATCGGCGCGACCGAAAGAGCGATGAAGGCCGAGGCGATGACACCGAGCGCCAGAGCCGAGATCTGGGCCGAGCTGAAGCCCCAGAAATAGGTGTTGATGTAAAAGTTCATTGACGCCGCCAGGCCCGCGGCCATCGAGGTCGCGACGCCCGAGAGGGTCAGGAAGAGGAACGAGCGGTGCGCCCAAGTGGCGAAGATCTCGCGCATCATTGCCAGTGCGCTGAGCCTGCGGGGCGCCGGCTGCTTCAGGGTCGCAATGCGATCGTGAGTGCCGATCGCTGAAGCCAGGATGGCGAAAAGCATGATCCCGGCGGCCAGCAGTCCATATCGCGAGAAGCCCACCGGATTGGTCTGCCCGACCGGATGGTGCGCGTCGGGAACCAGCAGGAAGCGGAAGGCGATGATGTAAAGGACAAGGCCGCCGATCCAGCCGAAGAAATAGCGGTAGGAAAGCAGGACGGTGCGCTCGTCGTAGCCCTGGCTCAGTTCGGCGGCGAGCGCCGAGCTCGGCACCTCATAGACACTGATGAAGCCACGGATCAGCACGGCGACGGCGATCAGGTAGAAAAACAGCGGCCCTTGCGACCAGTGCGGCGGATTCCACAGAAGCAGGTAGGCGGCGGCCACCGGCAGCGCCGCGGCATACATGAAGGGGTGGCGACGCCCCCATCTCGACCGCCAGTGGTCGCTCACCTGGCCGATGATCGGATCGATCAGGGCGTCGAAGATCATTGCCACGAGGATCGCAAGTCCCACGAGATACGGGGGCAGGCCTACGACCTGGTTGTAGAAAGGCAGCAGAAGATAAGAGAAGCCGTTGTCCTTGACCCCGAAAGCGACGGTGCCGAACCCGTAGAAGAGCTTGGTGCGGAAGGTGAGGGTCGGAGGCTGGCTCAAGGCGGCTCCTCTTCAGGGTGATCTCATTGAATACGGAAGCCGGAGCATTAGCGAGGGCCGCCTTGCGACCCCCCAGGATCCTCCTAATCCGCCGCGAAGCTCGCCAGGTCCCTCGCCGCCGCGACAGAGATGTCCGGGCAGGCGATGGCGAAAACCTCCGTGCCGTGGATGGTGCCGACGGCCACGCGACAGCGGGCTCGCGCCCCGGCCGAAAGGAGCAGGCGGTAGAACTCGATCCCTTCGTCGCGCAGCGGATCGCATTCGTTGACGCTGATCACCGTGGGCGGAAAGCCTTTGACGTCGGCCTCTGTGGCGAAGCTTGGCCAGGCTAGGGGGTCGCGCGCCTCGAACGCCTCGATGCCATAGGCAATGGCGCCGCGGTTGCTGTGCAAGTCGAGCAGCAGGCCGTTGTTCTGCGTGGACGACGGATAGCGGTCCTGAGGCCACTGGCCGGCGATATAGGGACAGAAGGCGTACAATCCCTTGATCAGACTGCTCTCGCCGGCGCGATTGAGCGCC
>DASXGB010000234.1:0-48966 GCA_036489325.1 Caulobacteraceae bacterium | reverse complement strand
TAGGCCGGCACCGACGTCTGGGTGATCCCCACCGCCGGCGGGGCGGCCAGGCGCCTGACCTACAACCCGACCACCGAGGGCGGCACCGGCGGGCGGCACGGGCCCGACAACATGGTGGTCACCTGGACCCCGGACTCCAAGTCCGTGATCTTCCTGACCAAGCGCCAGCAGTTCAACAGCTGGATCCAGGACATGTACAAGGTCCCGGTCGCCGGCGGCCTGCCGACGCCGATGCCGATCGACAGCGCCGTGGGTCTGGCGACCTTCGGGCCCGATGGCCACAGCATCGCCTACAACCGCATCTTCCGGAACTTCCGCACCTGGAAGCGCTACAACGGCGGCCTGGCGCAGCAGCTGTTCACTTTCGACTTCGACAGCCGCCAGCTCACCCAGCTCACCACCTGGTCGGGCACCAACACGAGCCCGATGTGGTACGGGCGCAACATTTATTTCCTGAGCGACCAGGACGCGAACCGCCGCGCCAACATCTGGGTGATCGATCTCGACAGCAAACAGTTGCGAGAGGTGACCCACTTCACCGATTACGACATCGACTTTCCGGCGCTTGGCGGCGACGCCATCGCCTTCCAGCAGGGCGGCAAGCTGTGGCGCCTCGACCTGCCGAGCGAACAGCTTCACGAGGTTCCGCTGAGCGTGCCAGACGACAATCCGCGGACCCGCCCGCACGTGGCCGACGTTTCCAGCCATGCCCGCGATTCCGATCCGGCCGGACAGGTGGACTTTGCCCTGGCGCCCAACGGCAAGCGTACGCTTTTCAGCGCCCGCGGCGACATCTTCAGTGTACCCACGGAAGACGGGCCGACTCGCGACCTGACCGCGACCCAGAGCGCAGACGAGGACCATCCGATCTGGTCGCCGGACGGTCGGCAAATTGCCTACACCACCGATTCCAGCGGCCAGGACCAGATTGCCGTGCGACCGGCTGAGGGCGGTTCAGAGCGCCAGTTGACCCATTTCGACAAGGGCTACCTCTATGGGCCGGTCTATTCGCCGGACGGAAAGGCGCTCTCTTTCAGCGACGGTGAGCACAGGCTGTGGCTGATCGGGATCGACGGCGGTGCGCCCAAGGAAATCGCCCAGGACAAACAAAGCGAGATCCACGACCAGGCGTTCTCGCCGGACGGCCGCTGGCTCGCCTTCTCGATGTCGGCGATGAACCGCCGGCGCGATCTCTATCTCTACGACATCCCGGGCGCAAAACTCACCAAGCTCGGCGACGGTAGCGAGGTCGACGCCAACCCGGTCTGGTCGCCGGACGGCAAGTATCTGTATTTCGCGTCAAGCCGGCATGAGAATCCGGTTGGTTCTGACATCGAGTTCGAATTCGCGATCCTGAAGTCCCTGGGGATCTACGGCGTCCCTCTGGCGCACGACACCGCCTCGCCCGTGGCCTCGCGCTCGGATGAGGCCGGTTCCGCCATCAGCGAGGGCGGCAAGGAGCATGGCGAGGCCGACAAGGACGGCGACGGAAAGACCAAGCCAGGTTCAGCCGCCAAGGCGGCGCCGCCCGTGGTCCACGTCGATCTCGATGGCTTCATGGGTAGAGCCGTGGCCATTCCGGTCGACCCGGCCAACATCGCCCAGATGGACGCCCGCGACGGAAGGATCTTCTACCTCACCCAACCGATCGGCCTGATCAACGGCAATCTGGCAGGCGAGAAGTCAGCTCTGCACGTCTTCGATTTCAAGAAGCGCAAGGACCAGGTGGTGGCCAACGACGTGGATTCGTATTCCCTGTCGCTGGACGGCGAGACCGTGCTGATCAAGCACGACAAGGACTACACCGTGCTTGACGCCAAGCCGGACGCATCAAAGGACGAGGACGACGTCCACAAACTCAATCTCTCGCACATGCGCGAACTGGTCGATCCGCCGACCGAATGGGCGGAAATGTTCGACAACGCCTGGCGACTCGAGCGCGACATGTTCTTCTCGAAGGCGATGAACGGCGTCGACTGGCCGGCGGTGCGCCAGTCCTACAGCAAACTGGTTCCGCTGCTGGGCTCGCGGGAGGACCTCAACTACCTCATCGGCCAGATGATCGGTGAGATGTCCAACTCGCACACCTATGTCGGCGGCGGAGATGACGGCGACACCGGCCCGACGGTCCATGCCGCGTGGCTGGGCGTCGACTGGGCGCTGGACGCGGCGTCGGGCCGCTACCGCATCGGCAAGATCTATCCAGGCGACAACACCCGCGATGACTATCGCAGCCCGCTGGGCGAGCCTGGACTGGCGGTAAAGGCCGGCGACTATGTGCTGGCGATCAACGGCGTGGAGCTTCGTGCGCCCACCGGACCCGAGTCCCTTCTGCAAGTCGCCGACGACGAGACGACCGTGGCCCTGACCGTGGCCGATAGGCCCGACGGCGCTCGCCACGACGTGGTGGTGAAGCCGGTCAAGGCAGAGCTGTCCCTGCGCGAGACCAGCTGGATCGCCCACAACAGAGCCATGGTCGACCAGCTCTCCGGCGGCAGGATTGGCTATGTCTACATGTCGGACATGGAGCAGCTTGGGCTGCAGCAGTTCGTCCGGCAGTTCTACGGTCAGCTCGACAAACAGGCGATGATCATCGACGACCGCTGGAACGGCGGCGGGTTCATCGCCCCGTTCGCCCTGGAGCGGCTGAGGCGCGTGCTGGTGAGCCTGGGTGTCAATCGCGAGGGCGGCGTCGGCACAGAGCCGGAAGAGGTGCTGAACGGGCCCAAGGTGGTGCTGCTCAATCACTGGTCGGCTTCGGACGGCGATATCTTCCCCTACCTCTTCAAGCTCTATGGTCTCGGCCCTGCGGTGGGCACGCGGTCGTGGGGCGGGGTGCGCGGTATCCGCGGCAACTGGAACCTGATGGACGGTGGCTACATCACCATTCCCGAGAGCGCGGAATTCACGCCGCAGAGCGAGTGGTCTGTCGAGAATCACGGCGTCGATCCGGACGTCGAGGTCGAGGACATGCCGGCCGAACTGATGGCTGGCCACGACGCCCAGATCGAAGCGGCGGTCGGTATCTTGATGAAGAAGATCGCCGGCCAGCCGCCAGGACTGCCGGCGCCGCCGCCTTTGCTGCCGGCCTATCCGCCCAGCGGCATCGTCCCGCCACACCCCGAGGGGGCGACCGCTCCGGCACGATGAGGCTCTAGTCTGACCGGCGCCAACCGCGGCGGATGACGACTACCGGTCCGCCGCCGAGGCCGAGGAAAAAGCCGACGTCATAGGCGACGGAGTCCGCCTTGGTCTCATAGAGCCGGATCGCCCAGGGAACCGTGTGCGGCCACAGTTTGTGGAGTACCTCGATCAGCAGGGTCACTGGCGCGATGATGCCGTGCCAGATGCCGAGCAGAAACTGCTGAATCATGCCCTGATGGGCCGCGTGGCCCGACTCGACGCCGCCCGCAGCGCAGGCGGCGAGAGTGGCTGCGAGGGCGACGACCGCCGCAATTGTGAGCCCCTTTGTCATCCGCGCCTCCGAATTGTACGAGGCCTCGCCTGATGGATTCAGCCTGTGCTGTTGAATGCGCGCTGCGTCCATTCTGTTCCGTTTTCCACGGGATGCCGGTCCGCACCGGTCCAGCTGGCTTCGGGAGGATGATTTTTGGCGAAGCTAATGGACTCCGTCGAGACGAACCGCCTCAAGTCTCGAAGCGGAAGGCGTCGCCGTCGCGGACAACGCGCCCCGCGGTGGGTGCGGCATAGTGGGTGCCGATGACCAGGATATCGTCGTCGGCCCACTCAGAGAACATCCGTGCTCGGACCTTTGTCGCCTCCTTCGGATCGCTGTCGAATGGCGGCGACCAGTCAGGATGGGCGAGCTGGCAGGGATGGTGAGTCATGTCGCCGGTGATCACCGCCTTTTGGCCCTCCGACTCGATCAGCACACTGACGTGCCCGGGGGTGTGGCCGGCGCTGGGTGTCAGGCGAATTTCATTTGAGATGCGGTGGTCCATCTCGACCAGTTCAGCGAGCCCCGCATCGAGGATGGGCTTCACCGAGTCGGCGAGGATCTGGGGCTGATCGCCCGCGTCGGACCCGGACCAGAACTCATACTCCTTTCGGCCGATCAGATAGCGGGCGTTGGGGAAGGTCGGGACCCAGCTTTCGCCGTCCAGCATGGTGTTCCAGCCGACGTGGTCGACATGCAGGTGGGTGCAGACCACTGCGTCGACGCTCTCACGTGGCCAGCCGGCTTCTTCGAGATGGGCCAAGAATGGGGTGGAGAGGGCCTGGCCGCCCAGGAATTCGCGGCGCTTGTCATTGCCGACGCAGGTGTCGACCACGAGCCTGAGGCCGGGCGCCTCGACCAGCAGCGCGTGGATGGAGAGCAGCATGCGGTCTTCGGCGTCGACGAAGTTCGGATAGAGCCACGGATGCGCGCGCAGCGCCGCCGGGGTCGCCTCGGCGAGGAAGGGGTGTCTTTCGCTATAGGCGATTGGCATCTCCATCTCGACGATCCGGGTCACCGACACGGCGCCGATCTTCCACTTGAGCATGAGATCCTCATCTGGTCTGAGCCGCCTGGCTCGGCGGCTGCACTGGATAGAACACCGGGCCGCCCTCGTAGGATACGTAGACCTTGTGCTGCTCGCGAGCGATGAATACCCGGTGGGCGTGAAGGAAATCGGCGCCCAGCAGCATCTGGGGCTCGTCCGATACTGGCGTGGCGATCAGATTCCCGATCTCCCGCTCCTTGTCCTTCGCGTAGAGGTCAGCGACGCGCAGCTCAGCGTTACGAATGGTTTCATCGCCGAAGCTGAAGCTGGCGAAACGCTCAACGAATGTCCTGACGTCGCTCGATCCCAGGCCTTTGGCGTGGCCGGCGGCCTGGAGGGCTGGGTCGTCTCTTCCCACCCCCGCCTTCTGCGCGCCCTGGAAAGTCATCGTCGACAGGCTTGTGCCGCTGTCGAGCTCCGCGACGATCGGCTGGCCGTTTACTTCGACGCGGACGATGACTTCGTTGTTCGGCACCGGCGTCATCGGCGCCACGGCGTAGGCCTGGCCCCAATAGACGACTTCGTCGCCCTGACAATCGACCGGCTTGAAAAAGCGGATCTTACCGTGCGGCAAGTCGAACTCGACGTCGGTCTGCATCAGGAACAGCGCGCCGATGAGGCCGACCGCGCCGCTCAGCTCGCGGCCGGTAACTGCCAAGTCGGCGTTCCGTTCGGAGAGGCCCGCGACGCCAAATTCCTTGACCCTCGCCGAATAGACACGCGTTGAGCCGCCAACGCCGTACGCCGTCATGCCTGTGTCTCGGAGCGAAAGTCCAAGATGCTTAGCGGAGGCCTCGAACAGCATTGTGCCGAAAGAGCCGGTATCGATGATCATCGGCGCCGAATGGCCATCGACGTTCGCCTGAGCGATGATAGCTCCTTTCACAATCGTGGCGTCGATCTCGCCGAATGACTGCAATTGGCAGTGTCGTTCGGCCGCCGCACTGCTGGCCGCGAGGCACATCCCTGCCGCTGCAAGCCCTTTCAATTTCATACCGGTCCACCCTGAGCGAGCGCGTATTCAGGTCTAAGCCCCAAGTCGGACGGCGCCAACGCCGTTAGCTTTTGCCTTTGAGGATCATTTCATCGCCGCGCACTTCGAAGGACTCGAGGCGCCGCAGGAATGACATCCCGAGCAGAGATTCGCTCATCGGCGCCCGGTTGACCGCCACTGGCACGCCTGTCATCCGGATCGGGCCCACCGCCAGACTGTCGACCGTAGCGACCGCGCCATAGCCCACGCCGTTGGCTGTCTCGCTTGGCAGCGTTGCGCCCGCGGTGTTGACGTGCGCGCGGGTCGCGTCGGCCGGGCTCAGGACGATTTCGCTAGAGCCGGTGTCGATCAGGAATCGGACCGGCGCGCCGTTGACCTCGGCCATCACGAAGAACGCGCCCCCTTCGCTGCGACCCACCACCATCTCACGCGGCGATCTGCTGACGGCGAAGGCGGGGAAGAGGGCGGCGCGCAGCTTGTCGCCGACGTCGATGATATCGCCCCGGTCGGCGTAGCCGATCACCAGCAGGATGACGATCGCCGCCCATATCGCCGCGCCGCGCGCGGCCTTGCCAAGATCGATGCGACGGACGGTCAGGAGTCCGCTCGAGACCAGGGCCGCCAAGCCTAGCAGCCGCATCACCGAAAAATTGTCCTCGCCGCTTGGCGTCTGGCCGGGAACCAGGATCGAGAGGAGAAGGACAAGCAGGCCGGCTGCGGCCAGCAGGCCCAGCCAAATGAAGGCGCCCGGCCGAATGCTCAGACGCCGCGCCGGCGGCGCCGGCGGCTGTTCCGGACCCCAGGGCCCATGGCCCGAAGGAAATCGATTGGGCTCGTTCATCTATTCGCCACCAGCCCCGAGAAGATATCCCTCTGGGATTCTATATAGCCCCTCGTTGGGATCGGCCTGCCAAGTCCAGCACGGATAGCGGCATCGAGCGCGGGCAGGGCGTGGAAGGGCACGCCCGGGAAACAGTGATGGGCGGTGTGCCAGCTCATGTTCCACATCAACCAGCGCATCGGCGCCGGCCCCCTGAGCGTGCGGGTGTTGACGAATATGTCCGAGTCGTGAGGCAGCCCGGTATGTTCGCCGAGGTTCTGCAGCTGGTGAAACCACTTGGTAAGCAGCACCGGCGCGATCCACAGTTCGACCGCCAGCCATGTCCGCAAGGCGGCCGAGACCGCGGCGATCAAGATCCAGAGGGCGACGTGAATGCGGGCTTCACGCGTGACGATGCGCCGCTGGTGGATGTCCAGCCAGTAGCAATTCTCCAGGCCCCGCTCCGTCGCGGTGTGAACGATGCCGGTCACGCGCCTGTACCAGAAGCTGACGCCAGTCAGATCGAGAATGTAACTCGATAGGGTGTACGGACCGGTCCCCATGATCTCCGGATCGCGAAGAGGATCGTGCGTGGCGCGATGATGGGCGAAATGAATCCAGCGGTCCGTGAGGAATGGGTTCAGGGTGGCGATTCCGAACAGGTGGCCAACAAGGTCGTTGAGCGCCTTAGAGCGGAACGCGGTCCAGTGACTGAGCTCGTGCTGGCCTGCGTAAAGGCAATTGATCAGGATCCCCTGGGCGAGGAACAGCGGGACGAAGCTCCACGGCGCAAGCGGGACAACGATCAGAAGACTCGTGGTGGTCACTGCAATGGCGCCGACGTGGCTGGCGGTCTGCAAGGCGCCCGCCAGATCCGACTTTCGGCTAAGCGCACGCAGGCGCTCGCGGCTCACCGCCTTGAGGCCTCCCTTGGCAATCCAGCCTTCCATGTCAGGTTTCGTCGTGATGGCGTCCGAAGTCAGGCTCGGGCGTTTCCTGGCCGGCGTCAATCACGCCGCGACGGATCTCGCGGGTGCGGCTGAAGAGTTCGAACAGCTTGTCGCCTTCACCCCAGCGGATGGCTCGCGACAGGGCCTGCAAATCCTCCGTGAAGCGGCCGAGAATCTCCAGCACCGCGTCCTTGTTGGCCAGGAAAACGTCGCGCCACATGGTGGGGTCGGAGGCGGCGATGCGGGTGAAGTCGCGAAAGCCGCCGGCCGAGTATTTGATCACCTCGCCCCGGGTCACCTGCTCGAGGTCGGCGGCGGTGCCGACTATGTTGTAGGCGATGAGGTGGGGCAGGTGCGACGTTACGGCGAGAACGAGATCGTGGTGGCGCTCGTCCATCAGCTCAACCTCGGCGCCCAGGGCCTCCCAGAAGCGGCTGAGCTTCTTCACGGCGGCTTGATAGCCGGCGTCCGTCCGAGCTAGCGGCGTAAGGATCGTCCAGCGGTGGGCGAAGAGAGTGGCGTAGCCGGCGTCGGGTCCCGACTGTTCGGTACCGGCTATCGGGTGGCCCGGGATGCCGTAAACGGTTTCCGGGAGGGCGGCGGCGAAGGCCTTGGCGACGGCTCCTTTCACCGAGCCGACGTCCGTGACGATGGCGCCAGGTTCGACCGCGTCGGCGATCCGGCGGACGAGGTCGACGATCGCCAAGGGCGGCACGGCCAGGACGACGAGGTCGGCGCCGCTGACGCCCTCGATCAGGTCATCGGTGACGATCTCGGCGAGGCCAAGGGCGCGGACCCGATCAAGAACCTCGACGCTGGAATCGGCGACGGCGATCTCGGCCACGGCGTGGCGGGCGCGGGCGGCGCGGATCATCGACGAGCCGATCAGACCCGCCCCGATGACCGTCATGCGGTTGAAGAGCGGCTCGCTCATGGGTTCAGGAAATCGTTGAGAGCGTCGACAACGGCCCGGTTGTGCTCCTCAAGACCGATGGTCAGGCGCAGGTGGTCGGGAAGGCCATAGTTGGCGACGCCGCGGAGGATATAGCCACGGCGGGCCAGAAAAGACTCCGCCTCGGCCGCGGTCTTGCCGGGCGTTGTGGGAAATCCGATCAGCACGAAGTTGGCCGCCGACGGCGTCACCTCGAGGCCGAGACCGCCGATCTGCTGGGTGAGCCAAGGACGCCACCGCTCGACGTGCGCCAACGAGCGCTGCTGGAAGGCCTTGTCGTGGAGCGCCGCCACCGCCGCCAGCTGCCCGGCGATCGAGGTGTTGAACGGAAGGCGGATGCGGTCGACGGCGTCGGCGACGTGCAAGGGGGCGTAGGCCCAGCCAACCCTCAGCGAGGCCAGGCCGTGGATCTTGGAAAAGGTGTGAGTGACGACGACATTCTCGGCCGCGTGGGCCAGATCCAGGCCGTCGTCGAACGTCGGATCACTGTTGAACTCGGCATAGGCGCCATCGAGCACCAGAAGAATATCGGGCCGCAGGCGTTCGTGGAGCCTGCGAATCTCGCCGCTGCCGACGAACGTGCCGGTCGGGTTCGCCGGGTTGGCGATGAAGACGAGGCGCGTCTTCGCATCGACCGCCTCCAGAAGCGCATCGACATCGATGCGCTGGCCTGGCTCGGGCGCGGTCTTCACCTCCGCCTGATTGGCCCGGGCGCCGATGCCATAGGCGCCGAAGCCATATTCACCCTGAACGATGTTGTCGCCGGGGCTGAGGAAAGCCTGGTTCAGCAAGGCGAAGACTTCGTCCGTGCCGCAGCCGAGTATCAGCCGCTCGGGCTCCAGGCGGTAGTGATCCGCCACCGCCATGCGCAGAAGCTGGCCGCGGCCGTCAGGGTAGAGGGAAAGGCTTCCGGCGGCTTCAACATAGACAGCCCTGGCAGCCTCGCTGCAGCCAAGGATGTTTTCGTTTGCCGAGAGCTTGACCGGATTTTCGACGCCTTCGGCGCTCGCCTTGCCCGGCTTGTAGGGGGTGATGTCGAGAATGCCCGCTTTGGCTTCGGGCCGCATCCCTGGCGGCGGACTGAGGGCGGGGGCGGTCATGGTCCCGGGCCTATGGAGGCGGCGCTGAACGACGTCAATAAACCTTGGGCGAGCGACCCAGAGCCAGCGGACCGAGGGTCATATGGCCGGCGCGGAAAGAAAGTACGGCGGCGCCGCGTCCGGAGCCGGCGGAACCGCCGAGCGCCGCCAGCGCCGCCTCACCGTGGGCCAAGGCGAGCTCACCGATGAGGCGTCCGCCCGGATCGACGGAAAAGCCCGATCCCCGCCCGTCGACCTCAATCGCGCCGGCCTGAAAGCGCAGGCGGCGGACCTGTATCTTGCCTCCGGCCATCGCCCAGGATCTGATCGCCGATGTCCAGCCGGGGCCGCCCATGGCGTCGGCGTGGTCATAGATGGCTTCGGCTTCGAGGTTCACCGCGGCGCCGTTGGACACGGCCGCGAGCTTGCTTTCGGGCGAGGCTCTGGCGTCATCGAGCTCGATCAGAAAGGCGCCCTGGTCAGCCGGCCCGGCGAGCGTGTGGATATGGAGCTGCCTGGCGCTAGCGAGAAGATAGGGCGTCGCCCCCGTCACCGGCGTGAAGGTCAGGTCGCGGCCTTCCAGCGAAAAGGTTGGCGGCCATCGGTTGTCGTTTGAGACCGAGGCGCGCAGGACCTGGGCCGCGATCCTGACCGCGCCGCCCGTGGGCCGGACGAGGCTGATGCCCTCGGGCGCGTAGGCGACCCAGTGGCCGAAGGCAAACACCGAGGCCTCGCTGCGAATTTCCGGCGCCGAGACGCCCCAGCCATCGGGGCCTCGCCAGGTGAGGCCGGTGAAGTCGACGTCGAAGCGAAACGGATAGCCACTGACCCGTCGTCCAGACCAGTTCAGCTCGCCGCCTGCGGCCTTCACGCGCGCCGACGTCACGTCCAGCTCGCGCTCGATCCGACCCTTGATCCACAGCCAGGCCCCGACCCAACCGATCAGCGCAATGGCCAGGACCACGAAGGGACCGTAAAGACCGAGCCGCCGGGGCCGGCCCGGGACGCGAGGCTGAGGAGCTTTGGTGGGCGAGGTCACGGAGAGGTGGGTGTTCGGCT
Source organism: Caulobacteraceae bacterium (assembly GCA_036489325.1). Classification (GTDB taxonomy): domain Bacteria; phylum Pseudomonadota; class Alphaproteobacteria; order Caulobacterales; family Caulobacteraceae; genus Acaudatibacter. The sequence goes on along the minus strand of DASXGB010000234.1, from coordinate 38,607 downwards.
ACGGCTCGCTCATGTGGCGGCCCGGATTTCCCTTCCTAGAACGTCGCAGGGCCGTCCACCATGGCCGCCGGCGGGCCTTCTGCATCTATTCGGTGCACCATCGAGGCACACCGGCGCGCAAGGGCCTCGTTCTTGGTCTCGCTCAGGGCGGTTCAGTGGTCGGCGCCGCCTACAGGGTGGCCGAGGCCGCGTGGCCGGATACCTACGCCTATCTGATGGAGCGCGAACAGCCGACCGAGACCTATGTCGAACACTACGCCGCCATGCGGCTCGACGACCGCCGACACGTCAGCGCCCTGACGTTCCTTTCAGACCGCGGTCATCCACAGTGGGCCGGCAACCTCAGTCTCGAGACCCAGGCGGACCTCATCGCCGGCGCCAGCGGCCTTTCGGGACGGAACGTCGACTACCTCGTCGATCTTGTGGAGCACCTCCGCGCCGAGGGGATCGCCGACCACGGCATGGAGCGGCTGCTCGATCTGGTTCTGGTGCGCGAGGCGAGGGGAGCGCCATGACTGGCCCCGCCACCATCGTGCTGCTCAACGGCGTCGGCAGTTCCGGGAAGAGCTCCATCGCCCGTGCCTTGCAATCGATGGCGGCGCGACCGTTTCTGCACGTTCAGCTCGAAGCCTTCATCGACATGATGCCCGCCGCCAGCCGCGGAAGCCCTGACGGCCTGGTGTTCATTCCGTTGGAAATGGACGGCCATCCGGCGATGCGTGTCCACAGCGGGGAAACGGCGAAGGCCGTCTTCCGCGGCATGCGCCGCGCCATCGCCGCCCTGGCGGACGCAGGCAACGATCTCATTGTCGATGACGTGAACTGGGGGGAGGAACTGGCTGACTATCGCGCGCTGTTGTCGGACCATGACTTCCGGACGGTGGGCGTATTTGCGTCTCTCGAAAGCCTGGAAGCGTGCGAGCGCGGCCGTGCAGTTCGATCGCGTCCACTCGGGGAATGTCTATGACCTCGCGGTCGATACGGAAGAGGCAAGCGCCGAAGCATGCGCACGCAAGATCGTTGAGGCCTTCGACCTCTAGTCCTCAAACGGATCCTTCAGCAGGATGAGGTCGTCACGATCGGGGCTGGTCGTCAGCAGCATGACCGGTGCGCCGACAAGGGCCTCCAGCCTTCGCACATAGGCCTGGGCGGTTTCGGGGAGGTCCGACCAGTTGCGGGCCCCGCGCGTCGCCCGGCTCCAGCCGGGCAGATCCTCGTAGACCGGCGTGACACGGGCCTGATCTGTCAGGCCGGCGGGCAGATAGTCGAGGTGCTTTCCGCCAAGCTCATAGCCAACGCACACCTTCAGAGTTTCGAAACCGTCGAGCACATCGAGCTTGGTAAGGACAACGCCTTCGACACCGCCGAGAACGATGGATTGGCGGGCCAGCACCGCGTCGAACCAGCCGCAGCGGCGCGGTCGGCCGGTGACCGTCCCGAATTCGTTCCCACGCTCGCCCAGCCGCCGGCCGACGTCATTGACCTGCTCGGTTGGATACGGGCCTTCGCCGACGCGCGTGGAATAGGCCTTGAGGATGCCCAGAACCCGGCCAATCGCCTTGGGGCCGACACCGGCGCCGGCCGCCGCCTGCCCGGCCACGGTGTTGGACGAGGTGACATAGGGATAGGTGCCATGGTCGACGTCGAGCAGGGTCGCCTGAGCGCCCTCGAACAAGACACGTTTTCCGTTTCGAATGGACTCGTCCAGCACCCGCCAGGCAGGTTTGGCGAAAGGCAGGATCTTGGGCGCGACTGCGAGGAGCTCGGCCATCAGATTTTCGGGTGCGACAGGCTTCAGCTCCAGGCCCTCACGCAGGGCGGTGTGGTGGGCGAGCAGACGCTCTATCTTCAAAGGCAGGGCGGCCGGATCTGCGAGGTCAGCGACCCGGATCGCCCGCCGACCCACCTTATCTTCATAGGCCGGGCCGATGCCGCGGCCGGTGGTGCCGATCTTGCCGGCGCCGGCGCGTGCCTCGCGAGCGGCGTCGAGGTCGCGATGCAAGGGCAGGACCAGGCAGGCATTGTCGGCGAGCACCAGAACTTCGGGGGTGATCTCAAGGCCCTGAACGCGGCCGGATTCGATCTCGGCGACCAGTGCCCACGGGTCGACCACCACGCCGTTGCCGATCACTGACAACTTGCCCTGGACGAGGCCCGAGGGCAGCAGCGACAGCTTGTAGACGGTGTTGCCGACGACGATCGTGTGACCGGCGTTGTTGCCGCCCTGGAAGCGGACCACCACCTCGGCCCGACTGGCCAGCCAGTCGATCACCCGGCCCTTGCCCTCGTCGCCCCACTGGGCGCCGATCACCGTCACATTGCCCACGTGCCTCTCCGCAAGAAGGAAAGGCGGCGCCGAAATCGGACTGGAAGGCCTTTCCGAGGCCGTTTAGCGCGCTCGCGGGAGAACCGCAAAAGCGAACGAGACTCTATGCTTCTATTGCTTCGGCGTCTGAAGGGTCGAGGTGGCCGCCGCCACCGCAGCCGCGTGACCGGTGACCTGGCCTGTCATGGGGGATTTGTCGCCGTTGCACACCCGGTCAGCGATGAGGGCGTAGGCGCTGCCCGCCGCCAGAGGCTCGGCCGGCGCCGCGGCCAGGGCCACGATCGGCGTCCCGGCTTCATCGTAGCCGGCCGAGGCGATGGTCTGATCGGTCCGCGCCTGACAGTCCACCTGATGATGGGAGAGACCTTGAGCGGCCGCTTCGCCGGCCCGGATCTGGATCGGCGGAATGAACACTTCGAAGGTCCAGAAATCGGCCATGACGCCGGCCTTCTGGGCGCGATCGACCACGAGGTAAGTCTCGCCAGCGTCGTCCCGCCCCACGGGCGCCAGCAGGCCGGTGGGCAACGGTGGCACTGCCGACAGGTCGCCGACCGGCGCAGAGTCCTCGGGCGGCTCAGCCGTGGATGCGGCCGGCGGTGGCGGCGGCGCCTCGGAAGGCGCCGTGGGCACCGTTTCCTGAGCAAGCGCCAAGGCGGCGAAAGCGGCGATCAGCAAATGGCTACAGCTCCAGGTCGTCGGTGAGCGCCGCCTCGGCGATGGCGCAATGCATGGCGATGCCGCGAGCCATCACCGTCTCATCCAGCACCATGCGGTTCGAATGCAGAGCGCAACAGGTCCGATAGTCCCCGCCTTCGGGGGAGGCGCCCAGGAAGGCCATGGCGCCGGGGACCTTCTGCAGGACGTAGGAGAAGTCCTCGGCTCCCATCAGCGGATCGGGCAGGGTCAACCAGGCATCATCACCGAAAAGCGCCCGGGCCGTGCGCGCCGCCAGGTCGACGACCCGGCCGTCATTGATCGTCACCGGATAGCCGTACTCGACCTCGACGTCGCACGTCATGTCGTGGGCCGCGGCGACGTGCTCCGCCACCCGTTTCACCCCTTCGCGGACAGTCTTGCGAGTCCGCTCGGAAAACGTGCGGATGGTGCCAAGCAGCCGGCCGTCCTCGGGAATGACGTTCCTGGTCGTGCCGGCCTGGATGTGGCCGATCGTGATCACCGCCGGTTCGAACACCGGCACCCGGCGGGTGACGAAGGCCTGCAGGGCCGTGACGATTTCGCAGACCACGGGAATGGGGTCGTGGGCAGTGTGCGGCGTCGAGGCGTGCCCGCCGACGCCGATCACCCGCACCCGCAGGGTATCCGACGCCGCCATGATCGGGCCCGCCCGTCCGGCGAATACGCCGCGCGGCATATTTGGCGAGATATGCAGCGCGAAGGCTGCATCGGGAACCGGATCGAGGAGGCCGTCTTCGATCATGTGTTGGGCGCCGTGCCAGCCCTCTTCCCCGGGCTGGAACATGAACAACACCGTCCCCGCCAGGCCGTCTCGGCGCTCGCACAGGGCGCGGGCGGCCCCCGCCAGCATGGCCACGTGTGTGTCGTGGCCACAGGCATGCATCGTCCCTTCGTGCATTGAGGCGAACGGCAAGCCGGTATCTTCAGAGAGCGGCAAGGCGTCCATGTCGCCGCGCAGCAGTACAGTGCGACCATTGGCCGGGCCGCGCAGCACTGCCATGACGCCCGTGGTCGAAGGGCCCTCGCGGATCTCCAGGGGCAGACCCGCCAATGCCGCCTTCACCTTGGCCGTTGTCTTGGGCAAATCGAGTCCCAGCTCAGGTTCGGCGTGAATCGCGCGGCGGAGATCGATCGCGGTTGCGAGGCCCGCCTCGCCGGCGGCGACCCAGGTTTCCGCGTCCAAGGTCATGGCGTTCATGGCGCGCTTTGCTCCTCCTCAAGGGCCGGCGACCATTGGCCCGCGGCTGTGGCCAAGTCCAGGGCAGCTTTGTGTCCAGGGCGCGTCGGGCTTAGCTAGGCGTATGAGCCGCCCCAGGTTCCATCTCGCCTTCCCGGTGCGCGATCTGACGGAGGCGCGCGCCTTCTACGGCGGCGTGCTCGGCTGCCCGGAGGGCCGGTCGGCGCCGGAATGGGTCGACTTCGATTTTCACGGCCATCAGATCGTTGCTCACCTGGCCCCGGAGGAAGTCGCTTCTCCGACCAATCTCGTCGATGGCGAGGCCGTGCCCGTGCGCCACTTCGGTCTGATTCTTTCGCCCCACGACTGGCGGGCGCTGGCTGACCGCCTGACAAATGCAGGCGTCCGCTTCCTTGTCGAGCCGACGACGCGCTTTGCCGGCCATCCCGGCGAGCAATCGACCCTGTTCGTCACTGATCCGTCTGGCAACGCCCTCGAATTCAAAGCTTTTGCCGACGATTCCCAGGTGTTCTCGGCCTAGAGCCCCGGGCGGCGGAAGGCGATCGGCTCGCCGCCACCCTTGCTCGAAATGCGCGCACAGGCCTTTGCCAATGGTTCGACCGCAACAGCCATGTGAAAGGCGTTGGCGTGGACCATGCGATTGGCATCGATCATCATCGCAACGTGGTCGTGCCAGAAGACCAGATCGCCGCGGGCGAGCGCAGCCTTTGGCGCAGACTGGCCGATGGTCTCCTGTTGATCGGAATCGCGCGGACAGCTTTGGCCGCAGGCTAGAAGGGCCTGTTGTACGAGTCCCGAACAGTCGATTCCGCCCCCGCCTCGCCCGCCCCATAGGTAGGGAGCGCCCACAAAAGCGAGCGCTGTGGCCACTGGGTCAGCCAGAAGGGTCCCGATCGGCAGCAGATGGGTGCGGGGAATCCAGCCGAGGCGCGAATCGCGCGCCAGGGCCTCAATCTCTTCGTCGATCGTCACCAGGGCGTTCAATGGGACCGGGCCGCGTGAGGCCGTCTTGATCGAAGCCTCGGCGAAGGCCAGCGTCGAGGGCGCGCGGATCCAGTGTGTCGGGGTCGCGATCGCGTCCGAAAGGTGGGCCATATCGACCCATCCCACGTAGCCGTCGCGGACGGCCTGGCCGAAAGCGAACCGCCCCTTCGTCTCCAGCACGTCGAACAGCTCGCCGAAGAGGATCTGGTCGAGCTGCTCTGCGTCCGCCCGCGGCGTCGCACGGATGGCCGCAACCGGCGAGAGAAGTTGGCGCGGCGAGACGGCGGCGAATCGATCTGCGGCCAGGATGCCTTGCAGCCGGGAGTCCGCGGCGCCGTCGTGGACGAGGGTCGTTCGCGATTCGAGGCTCAAGCGTAACGCTTCCGGAGGAGCGCATAGAGCGCGCGGATGGCCTGGACCTCTGCGCCTTTGGGCCAGCCGGGCCTGTTGCGCGGATTCCAAGCAAAAATGTCGAAATGGACCCAGGCGCCGCCGGAAGGGGCGAAGCGGCGAAGGAAAAGCGCAGCGGTGATCGAGCCGGCCTGGGCCCAAGCGTCCGGCTCGTTGGTCACATCGGCGACATCGCTGTCGATGGCCGCGTCGTAGCCACGCCACAGGGGCATGCGCCAGACCGGATCGTCTGTCGCGGTCGAGGCGGCGAGGATCTCGTCGGCCAGACGATCGTCGTCCGTGTAAAATGGCGGCAGGTCAGGACCGAGCGCCACTCGCGCTGCGCCGGTCAAAGTCGCCAGATCGATCGTCAGGTCAGGCGCCAGTTCCGCTGCCCGGGTCAAGGCGTCGGCGAGAATCAACCGTCCCTCGGCGTCGGTATTTCCGACTTCGATCGAGAGGCCCTTGCGCGAAGCGATCACGTCCCCCGGTCGCATGGCGTCGCCGGAAATGGCGTTTTCCACAGCCGGGATAAGCACCGCGAGTCGGATCGGCAGGCCAGCGGCCATGATCATGCGTCCGAGCGCCAAGGCGTGGGCCGCGCCCCCCATGTCCTTCTTCATCTGCCGCATGCCGGCGGTGGGCTTAATGTCGAGTCCGCCGGAATCGAAGACGACGCCTTTTCCGACCAAGGCGACAAGCGGTGCGGTCGCGCCTGCGCCGGGCCCTGCCCATGAGATCTCGATCATCCTTGGCGCGCGGTGCGGCGCGGCCGCCCGCCCAACGGTGTGCACGGCCGGATAACCGGTCTCGAGGAGCGCCTCCCCGATCGTGACGTCAATGCGCGCGCCATGCGCCTCGGCGATCTCTCGGGCGATGGTCTCGACCTGCAACGGCCCCATGTCGTTGGCGCCGGTGTTGATCATGTCCCGCGCGAGGTTGAGGGCGTGCGCTATGTGGACGATCTCAGCCGCATCGGCGCCGGCCGGAGGAGCCAGTTGCGGCGAAGGTGTGGCTTTTCGGTAACGGTCGAACCGATAAGCGCCAAGCGCGAAAGCGACCGCCACGGCCTCGCCGGTCAGGCCTTTGGGCGTCTGCTCCAGTCTGTAGGCGCCAGCCGGCAGGCGCCCGGCGAGATCGCGGAACATCTCCGCTTTGGGGTCGTCTCCGACGCCGAAGAGCACACGCGCAAGCCGTCCTTCGTCATCGCCAAGGAGCACGACCTGGCGTGCATCGCCGGAAAATCCGGCCAGGGCGGCGGCGACCCTCGCGGACGGGCCAAGCGTCTCTGAAAACGCCTTCCATTGAGCGGGTTCCAGCGCCGTGACGGCGATTTCCGCCGCCTTTTGCGATCCGATGGCGGCGGCTGTTTTTTTGCGGGTCGAGGTCATGCGGAACCAGATTGGGTCATGCGCATTTGCGTCTCAAGCGCCACTGTCCAGAGCCGGTCGGTGGAGCGTGAGCGACGTCCAGTTTCATCGGGGGGGCAAACGTTCAGAGATTGTTTATCCGCCGCTCATAAGAGGGGGAGAAGTCCAAATGAATCATCAATGTCCACGGGTCATGCTTGTAGGCATGGCCAGCGAAATGTTCTAAGTACAGTGTTCGCCGCCGAGTCATCAGGCGGTCCTTACGCAAACGGGCGCCGTGGTCAGACCGAGAGGTCGATCCGGACGGTGAAAAGGGGATCGAAATGAAGTTCAAACTGTTGGCGGGCGCGGCGCTGGCCTCGCTGTTGGCGGCCCCGGCGGTGTACGCGCAGGACGACAGCGACTACACCTCGACCCATCCGGGTTGGTACGGCGCGATCGATGCCGGCGGGCATCATACCTCCACCTTCGACGGTACATTTCCGAGCAACAGCGCCGACGCTGACATCCACACGACCAATCCTGATTTCGCCGGGTTCGTGCGCATCGGCTACCGGATCAACGGACACCTCCGGATCGAGCTAGAAGGCGGCTATCGCCACGAGGGTATCCAGTCCGTCGTCGGCTCCGGCGACCTTCAGGGTCTCTCGCTGTGCAATGGCAATTCGGGTCCCGGCACCTGTGAAACTCCCGGCGGCACCATGAACGCCTGGAGCGGCATGGCCAATCTGCTGATCGACATCCTGCCGCATTCGCGCATCAATCCGTTCGTGGGCGGCGGCGTCGGTTTCGTGGACGTGAATATCAATACCCACGGCGCCATTTGCGATGCCGAGGGCTGCTTCACCAGCGTCCCAGTGTCGGTCAATGGCAGCGACACGCACTTCGCCTATCAAGGCCTGGCCGGCGTGTCGGTGCGCGCGACCGATCACATCAACGTCGATATCACCTATCGCTACACGCGCTCCGACGGCATGGGCTTCGGAAACAACTTCTGCACTGAATTCTGCGACTCCGATACTCCGTCAGCGGCCTTTAGGGGCGATTGGATCGATCAGTCAGTGACGGTTGGCCTGAGGTACAATTTCGCCTCCGCGCCGCCGCCGCCTCCTCCGCCTCCGCCTCCTCCGCCACCTCCGCCTCCGCCACCGCCTCCGCCGCCACCTCCGCCGCCGCCGCCACCGCCGGCGTTCGAGGCCCGCGACTACACGATCTACTTCCCGTTTGATCAGTATGTGATCACGCCGGAAGCCCAGGCCGTGTTGCAGGATGCGGCGAAATACTCGATCGACGGCCACGCCACCAAGGAGTCCATCGTCGGACACACCGACACCTCCGGCGGCGTCGCCTACAACCTGAGGCTCTCGGAGCGCCGGGCCAAGGCTACGGCCGACGGCATGGTCGCCCTGGGCGTCCCGGCCGCGAGCATGGACGTCACCTGGGTCGGCAAGACCGATCTCGCAGTCCAGACTCCGGACGGCGTCAAGGAGCCCTTGAACCGCCGCTCGACGATCCATATCGCTTTCTGATCGTCGCCGGACTTAGACGGTAATACCTGGAGCCCGGCCGAGAGGCCGGGCTCTTTGTTTGAAAAGGGAAAACTGAGCCAGGCATGGCGATCGGGGTGTTCGATTCGGGAATCGGAGGCCTCAGCGTGCACCACGCCCTGGTGCGCCGTCTGGCCGACGCCGACATGATCTATCTCGCCGACCAGGCCAACACGCCTTACGGCGGCCGTCCCGGCGAGGAGATCGTCGCCCTGACCCGGAGCGGTTGCGAGCGGCTGTTCGAGGCGGATTGCGACCTCGTCATCCTGGCCTGCAACACCGCTGCCGCGGTGGCGCTACGCCGCCTGCAGCAGACTTGGTTGCCGAGCTACAGGAGCCAAATAGGCCGCCCCGTGAATGTGCTTGGCATTATCGTTCCGACGATCGAGGCGGCGACAGGACTTCCCTGGACGCAGGCGGTCGAGCGGCCGAGCGACAAGGTTGAGCGGGTCGACGTGCTCGGTATCTTCTCGACGCCGGCGACTGCCGCGTCACGGGTCTATGAGATCGAGATCGACAAGCGCCGCGCCGATGTCGCGGTGTTTTCCGAGCCGTGCCCGATGCTCGCCCATCTGATCGAGGCCGGGGCGCCCGAAGACGAACTCCGCTCGGCCGTGACGGCGCACGTCGCCGCTCTGACGCGCCGAATTGGCCGATCGCCCGATCGCGCCATCCTGGGCTGCACCCATTATGAGATCGTCGCCGACCTGTTCCGACAGGTCTTGCCGCCGGGCGTACCGCTGATCCATCAGCCGGAGGCCACCGCCGAGGCCGTGGCGCTCTATCTGGCGAGGCATCCTGAATATGCGGTTGGAACGGGGAGCGTACGCCGCTTCCTCACCACCGGACGTCCGGGCGCGCAGAACGGTCTTGTGCAGAGGTTCTGGGGCCAGCCGCTGGCATTCGAGGCCGCCTGAGACTGGGCAATCGATCAGTGCGCCGTTGACTTGAGGTTCTCGAGCTCCTCTTTCAGACGAAGCTTTTGTCTCTTCAACTCCATGATCCGAAGGTCGTCTGCTGAAGGCCGACTGAGCTCATCCTCGATCGCGCGTTCCAGCGTCTGATGACGCAGGCCGAGTTCGCGGATGCGGGCTTCAATCGCCATCGGGGAGTCTCCTCTTGTTGACCACGGTGGAAGCGAACACCCGTGACGATCTTCTGTCACTTCAAATATGGTTGTGCTCGCGAAAGGCGAGGAGATGGGAAAGAAAGAGGCGGAGAGACTGGTTGTCGGCGTTTCTGGCGCTTCCGGAGCGATTCTTGGGGTGCGCCTTTTGCAAGCGCTTGCCGAGCTCGGCGTCGATAGCCACCTGGTCACCAGCCGCGCCGCTGCTCTCACACTGACCAAGGAGACCGGCCTCACCCTCGCCGATCTCGCGGCCAAGGCGAGCGTGTCCTACCGTCCTGGCGAAATTGGCGCGGCTATCGCCTCCGGCTCGTTCCCGACGCGGGGCATGATCATCGCCCCTTGCTCGATCCGCACGATGAGTGAGATCGCGACCGGAGTCACCTCGTCGTTGATCACCCGAGCGGCGGACGTCACCCTGAAAGAGCGCCGGCTCCTGGTTCTGATGGTGCGCGAGACACCTCTGCACCTCGGTCACCTGCGAACCATGGTCCAGCTCGCCGAAATGGGCGCCGTGATCGCCCCTCCGGTGCCGGCATTCTACGCGGGCCCGACCGACCTCGCCGGCATCGCCGATCAATGCGTCGGCCGGGCGCTCGACCTGTTCGGCCTCCGCTGGGGAACGGTGCGTCGTTGGGGCGAGGACCTGGAGGCGGTGGGCGAGGAGGCTTCTTGAGCCTTTGGGACTGGGCCTCGGGAGCGTGGGCGCGGCCCGGCGTCGAGCAGGCCTGTCTGGATCTCCAGGATCGCGCGGGCCAGAGCATTGTCCTGCTCCTTTGGGGAGTCTGGCGCGCCACGAGCGGACGGCCGATGGAGTCGGCGCTTGCCGATCGCGCGGCCGCGCTCGTACGGCCAATCGAGACGGATGTCCTGCGCCCTTTGCGTGGCGTGCGCCGCTCGCTCGCGCAGAAACGGCCGGGGTTTGACGATCAGGATCAAAGAGACGCCTACGCGCAGATTCGCGCGGTCGAACTCAACCTCGAGCGGGCGACGTTGGAAACTCTGGAGATCCAGGCAAGCGAGCAGGCGCCAGGGACGGAGGCGGATGCCACGCGATCGGTCCTGATGCTGATGGAAATCTGGAGTGGCGGACCGCTAAGTGAAGTCGACCGCGCCCTCGCCGCCGTCTTGGTAGAAGCGCTGGCGTGAGAATTGCCGGGGCTGCAGGCTCTGCTAGTATCCGGGCTCGATGGACGACAAGTCGCAAGACGACGATCCGGACGCCGCGCTTCGCATTCAGCTCGCGGGACTTCGCCAGGCCCACCAGGACCTCGATGACGCTGTGCACGCCCTCGAAGCGCAGGCCTCGGCTAACCAGCTCCAAATCGCGCGCCTGAAGAAACAGAAGCTGGCCTTGCGCGACCAGATCGCTCAGCTCGACCGACGACTCACGCCTGACATCATCGCCTGACTCAGTCCGACCTCGCCTTGCCGCCGGCGTGGCCATCGGCCATATCGCGCTCATGAAAGAGGATATGCTGCGCGGGGTTGTCGACGCCGCGATGAAAGCCGGCGCCACCGCCGCCGAAGCTGTGTTCGCCGAACGTGCGGCGGTTTCAGTGGGCATGCGAATGAAGGCCCTGGAAGAAGTTGAGCGGGAAGAGTCCCGCGAACTTGGCGTGCGCGTGTTCGTCGGCGCCCGCCAGGCCAGCGTTTCGGGATCGGATATGTCGGCGGATGGCCGCGAGCGCCTTGTCGAGCGGGTGATGGCCATGGCCAGGCTCGCCGCCGAGGATCGCTTCGCCGGTCTGGCGCCGGACGAAAGGCTGGCGCGTGGCCCGTTCCCTGACCTCGGCCTTTTCGACCCGTCCGAACCGAGCGCTGAGGCGCTGGAGGGGCGGGCCCGGGCCGCGGAAGACAGCGCCCTATCCGTTCCTGGCGTCACCAATTCCGGCGGCGGATCGGCAAGCTGGTCATCTTCAGCCTGGAGACTGGTGACAAGCGGGGGTTTCTCCGGCGCCTACCAAGCGACAGCCTCATCTGTCTCGGCCCAGGCGATAGCCGGGGAGGGCGCGGCCATGGAACAGGCCGGCGAGGGCCGGGCGACTCGCTGGGCGGACGACCTGCCCACGCCGGAAGCGGTCGGATCGGAAGCGGGCCGTCGCGCGGTCGCCGCACTCGGCGCGCGCAAGATAGACTCTGTCACCGCGCCGGTGATTTTCGAGAACCGCCTGTCGGCGTCGCTGCTGGGACCACTCATCGGCGCAATCTCCGGTCCTTCGGTCGCTCGTGGGGTGTCGTTCCTGAAGGACCGGCTGGGCGAGAGCGTATTCGGAAGCGACATCTTCCTGATCGAAGATCCGCATGCGCCCCGGGGGCTCGGCTCTTCGCCGTTCGACGATGAAGGCGTGGAAAACCAGCGATGCGAGATCGTCAGGGGCGGCGTCCTAACCACCTGGCTGCTCAACGCCAGCGCTGCTCGCCAGCTGGGCCTTGCGTCCACCGGACACGCGGCTCGCGGCCTTGCCGGTCCGCCGGGCGTCGGTGTCTCGAACCTCGCCATGTCGACAGGGAGCCAGGATCGCTTCGGCCTTATGCGCGAAGCCGGCGCCGGCCTACTGGTCACCTCAATGTTCGGCCCCTCACTCAACGCCAACACCGGCGACTGGTCAGTCGGCTGCTCCGGCCATTGGTTCGAGGATGGCGCGATCGCCTATCCGGTGACGGAGATCACCGTCGCCGGCAATCTGATCGATATCTATCGCCGGCTGGTCCCGGGCAGCGACCTGGAGATCCGGGGGCGCGTCAACGCGCCCTCGATCCTAGTCGACGCACTGAGCATCGCCGGCAAATAGGATGTCCCAGCTTCTGCATCTGGTGATCGGGGGTGAGCTCAAGGACCTGGGCAGTGTGGAGTTCCGCGACCTCTCCAAGGTTGACCTCGTGGGCGCATATCCCAACTATGACGAGGCGTACCGCGCCTGGAAAGCCAAGGCCCAGGCGACGGTCGACAACGCCCACATGCGCTATTTCATCATCCATGCCCATCGCTTGCTCGATCCCGACGCCGAGGGTGAGCGGTCTTAGGGATTATCTCAGAACCGTTTTGCCATTCTTGATCACGGTGGCGCCGCGGGCCTTCACCCGCGCCTCGAACGAGATCACTTTGTCGTCGCGCCATAGGTCTACGGTGATCAGGTCACCCGGAAATACCGGGGCTGAGAAGCGCGCTTGGTGCGAAGCAATGACGTCGGCATCGTAGTCGGTCAGCCCGGCCAGGATCGCGCGGCAAGTGATCCCGTAGGTGCATAGGCCGTGCAGGATCGGTCGCTCGAAGCCGGCCCGCTTGGCCACCTCCGGATCGGAGTGCAGCGGATTGCGGTCGCCGTTCAAGCGATAGAGCAGGGCCTGATCGGGCCGCGTCTGGAATTCCAGCGAAAGGTCCGGCGAGCGGCCCGGAACCGGATGCGGTTCGGGCGCACCCTCGGCGGGACCGCCAAAACCGCCATCGCCGCGGGCGAATGTTGAACCTGTGAGGACAGCCACGGTTTCGCCAGTCTCATCGGTCCAAGTCGTTTCGTTGACGATCACGGCGCCCTTGTCCTTACCCTTGTCGAAAGCGCCGATGGTTCGGGAGGCGGCTGTAAACGTGCCTGACGTCGGGAGCGGCTTCTTGATCTCCACCTTCTGCTCGCCGTGGACCACCATCAGATAGTTGATCTCGCTGCGGCGCATGCCCTCCGGCAACGATGGCTCGGCACGGCTGGTCCTCCCGCCGGCAGCCAACACGGTCGCTGCCGTAGGAACCACTTTCAGCCCCCGCTCGTAGGTGAAGGCGAGTTCGCGGGTGTCCAACGGGTCGGCGGACAGGCCGATGCCGAGCGCGTACAGCATCACATCCTTATCGCTGTAACTGAAGGAGCGTGGCGCGGACTTCTGCTCCAGGATGTCCGGATAGTAGATCGGCATCGATTTCTCCTCGTCTCTCGCCCAGCCATCTAGCCCGCGCGCCCACGCCGGGCGCAAGGGGCTGCGTCTCTCCAGCGGTGGTTTGCCCATGAACCGCTGATCGGCTAAGAGGCCCGCTTCCCTCTTGGCCGGCTGCGTGAGCGGCCCCGACTCTTCCACGAGCGCTGAATGACCGACACCCCTCCCGCCCCTGTGATTCAGATGCAGGGCGCGCCAATCTTCTATTCACGGCCTGAGCCTTTAAGTGCGGTCAACCATAGCGGACTCGGCATCAAACGCATTGACCGGCCGTGGGCTTTCGCCGGCAAGAGCAACATCGTGCCGCTGGTGGTGACCGAGTTTCCGCAGACGGCGATATCCAGCCCGATCATCTTCGCCGGCGAGCGGCGCCAACCCCTTGCCGTGGTGGGCGTCAATCAAGGTGAGAACCTGTTTCTCAAGGAGGATGGATACTTCCTGCCCGGTTACTACGTGCCTGCCTATGTGCGCCGGTATCCTTTCGTCCTGGCCTCCGACGAAAAGCGCGAGAGTCTGGTGATCTGCATCGACCGCGATGCGCCGATGGTCGGCGACCTGCCGGACCTGGCCCTGTTCGACGCCGCCGGCCAACCGACCGACTACACGAAGAGCTGCGTTGAGTTCTGCAACAGCTTCGAAGTCGAAGTAAGACGCACCGAGTCCTTCGTAAAACTGCTGACGGAACTCGATTTGTTTGAAACCCGGACCGCCACCTATACGCCAATGGGTCCGGACAATCAGCCGACCGGCCCGGCGCAGATGGTGGCGGAGTTCTTCGCCATCTCGGAAGAGAAACTGAAGGCCCTGCCGGACGACAAGCTGCGCCAGATGGTCGACACAGGGGCCTTGGCGCAGGTCTACGCCCACCTTACTTCGCTGCATGGCTGGGACCGGCTGATCAACAATTCGCTGCAGCGCGCCGCCCAGCCGCCGGCCGCCAACTTCAACTGACGAGGCGTCGAGGCGCGCCGCTTCGATTTCGCAATAGCCCTCAAGATCGGGGTGCGACTTTTTGGCTCACCCCGTTAGGGCGGAAGAGAGCAGGAAACGCCCCGAATCCTGCGGACTGCGACAATCCGACACGCCGCTACCTCTTGGCAGAGCTTGGCGAATACCCCCACGTTCGACCTGCAAGTTTTACGGTTCGAGTGCGCGTAATTCAGTCGGAGTACCGTGGGGACTGGCGGACGTACGCCCCCGCCCTTCCACGTCGCGTCGTCAGCGTTGTGTGCGTGCTCGCATCGGCGTCTTCACGAACGCGCGTGTCTGTCTCCTCGGTCGTAACCTAGAGGGGCTACAGATATGAACGTTTCCTTCACCACCCAGCAGCGCCACACGGTCGCGCAGGGCCTCCTGATCCTGGCGAGCGCCATCGCCCTCGTAACCCTTGCCGCGGCCACGGGTTCGATGCCGAGCGGCTTCACCGTTCAGGCGGAGACGCTGATGGCTTTTGCCCAAGGCATGCTCGGAGCCTGATCGCATTGGTCGTCTGACCGACTGTGCCCCGAGCCTTCTACGGGGAGCACGCGTCTCATCGGATCCTTTGCGATCGGGGGCGGACCTCAGCGTACCCCGCCGCCCGCGCTCGTCACAGCGAGGGTCCAGGCCATTCCTGAAGGAACCGGATCCTTCATCGCCTGGGCCCTCGCTCCACTCTGACCCTCCGAACGTCACAGACGCCCCGCCGGGAGATGTCGGCCTGAGTGCGAAGGCGTCTACCGACTCAGATCGGGCGGCGCCGCCTCAGCTGCCAATGTCGCCACGGCCTGTTCAAGCGGGACCAGGTCCTGCGCCTGGGACCCAAGGCGGCGCAGCGCCACAAGACCCTCCTCAGCCTCGCGGCGGCCGACCACGGCGATGACTGGCGTCTTGGCCAGGGAGTGCTCGCGCACCTTGTAGCCGACTTTCTCGTTGCGAAGGTCGATTTCGACCCGAAGGCCGGCCGCCCGCAGACGCTGGGCCACGCGGCCGGCGAAATCGTCGGCGTCCTGGGTGATTGTGGCCACTACCACCTGCGTAGGCGCCAGCCACAACGGGAACGCCCCGCCGTAGTGCTCGATCAGGACGCCGATGAATCGCTCCATCGAGCCGAGGATGGCCCGGTGCAGCATTACCGGTCGGTGCTTCTGACCATCCTCGCCGATATAGGCCGCGTCCAGTCGCTCAGGCAGGACATAGTCGAGTTGATGAGTGCCGCATTGCCAGGTGCGTCCGATGGCGTCCTTCAGGTGGAACTCGAGCTTGGGGCCATAGAAGGCGCCCTCGCCCGGCAGTCGCTCCACCTCGACACCGGCGGCCAGCGCCGCCTGCTCCAGGCTGTCCTCGGCGATCGTCCATTGTTCGTCCGTACCAAAACGTTTCTCGGGGCGAAGCGCCAACTTCACCGAGTGCAGCTCGACACCGAGGTCAGCGTAAACGCTCTTCAGAAGGCTGACGAAGTCTCGCGTTTCCGGCTCGACCTGATCGGCGGTGCAGAAGATATGGCCGTCGTCCTGGGCCATCTGACGCACGCGCAGCAAGCCCAGTAACCCGCCAGAACCCTCGTTGCGGTGCAGGCCATCGAACTCGGCCATTCGGATCGGCAACTCGCGGTAGCTGCGCTGGCCGTGATTGAAGATCTGCACGTGGCCGGGGCAGTTCATCGGCTTTACGCACAGGACCTCGCCCTCGTCCGTTTCGCAGATGAACATGTTGGCGTGGAACTTCTCCCAGTGGCCAGACCGCTCCCACAGAGAGCGGTCGAGTATCTGCGGCGTCTTCACTTCGACGTAGCCAGCCTGCTCGAGCCGCCGACGCAGGTAGTCGACAAGCACCCGGTAGAGCGTCCAGCCCTTGGCATGCCAGAACACCATGCCCCGGCCCTCTTCCTGGATGTGGAACAGGTCCATGGCCGCGCCGAGCTTGCGATGGTCGCGCTTTTCGGCCTCCTCGATGCGCTTGAGGTGCGCGGCAAGGTCGGCGTCTGAAGCCCAGGCTGTGCCGTAGATGCGCTGCAGCTGGGCGTTCCTCTGATCCCCTCGCCAATAGGCGCCTGCGAGCTTGGTCAGTTTGAAAGCCTTGCCGACGTGGCGCGTAGACGGCAGGTGCGGCCCTCGGCAGAGGTCCTTCCAGTCCCCCTGGCGGTAGACGGTGACCGGTTCGCCGGCCGGAATGCCCTCGACGATCTCGGCCTTGTAGATCTCACCGATGCCCTGGAAATGGGCCACGGCCTCGCCGCGCCCCCAGACTTCGCGGGAGATGGCCTCGTCGCGATCAACGATCTCGCGCATCCGCCCTTCGATCATGGATAGATCGTCCAGCGAGAACGGCTCGTCGCGGGCGAAGTCGTAATAGAAACCATCCTCGACATTGGGACCGATGGTCACCTGCGTGCCGGGGAAGAGCTCCTGCACCGCTTCGGCCAGCACATGGGCGGTGTCGTGGCGAATGACTTCCAGCGCCTCGGGAGAGTCGCGCGTGAGGACTTGGATTGCCCCGCCATGCGGCAAGGGCCGGTTCAGGTCGAGGAGTTCGCCGTCAAGGCGGACCAGTAGCGCCTTTTTGGCCAGGGACGGCGAGATCGCCGCCGCGATGTCGGCCCCGGTCGCTCCGTCGTCGAATCGTCGCGCCTGACCGTCCGGAAATTTCACTTCGATCATCGGTCTTCAATCTTTCGCATCGGGGCGGCACGGGATCGTAACCCGAGCCGCCGAGGGGTTGGCATCGGCACAGGCGCCGCGCGGCCAGCCAGCCGCCGCGCAACGGCCCGTGCAGGAGAAGCGCTTCGGCCGCATAGTCCGAACAGGTCGGCTGGAAGCGGCAGTTGCGTCCGATCCACGGTGAGAGCGTCACTTTGTAGGCCCGGTGGCCCAGGCGGACGGCGCTCTCGTAGGGGTTCATGCCGACGGGAAGGGGGCGGCGAAGATCGCCGCGTCAGGCCGCGTCAGCGGGGCTAGTTCGCCCTTCGGACCTGGCGGTCAAAGCTTTCCGGCAAGCCTCCGCCGCCGCCTCGAACGCCAGCAGGGCGGAGGTGTGGCGCGCCGGATAGTCTCTGACCGGTTCGAGCATTCTCAAGTCCGAAAATCGTCCATCGGGTGCTGGTGCGTCCTGCTTAAGCATAGCACGGAAGGCGTCGCGGGCCATTTCGATTTCCAAGACGTCGGCGCCGATGACGTGGGCGCCAAGCACCGCGGCTGCGGCCTGACCCAGAGCGCAGGCCTTCACGTCCTGGGCGAACATGGCGACCCTGGATCCGTCCATGACCACATCGACGACAACCCGGCTGCCACACAGCTTGGATACTTTTTCGGCGCTTGCTTGCGGCGCAGGAAGACGCCCAGCGTGCGGCAGATTGGCCGCCAGGGTCAGGATCTTCGCCGAATAGAGATCGTCAATCATCACCTGAGATATAGCCCTAGGCGCCTCATGGCGGGAGGGGGTCAGGAAGCCAAGTCTTGGCGGTGATAGCCCTTTTCGCCCACGGCAAGGGCGAGGTCGCTGGCCGGCGGCCGGCCATCGGAGACTCGCGCCAGCATGGAGCGATAGTCGTGCTTCGGTGTCCAACTGAGAGCCTTGCGTGCGGCCACATTGTCGTAGACGCGCCCGATCCCTGGAAACATGCGCCAGCCCAATCGCTCATAAACGGCGGCATATTCCGGGACACGCCGCGCCAGGACCGCCTCAGCGTGGGAGCCGAGTTCGCCGAGGTCTTCGCGAGAATACGGCGTGGTGGCACTGACGACGAAAGGGCCGGGACCCGCATTGGCGGCCTGATCAGCGGCCAGAAGGTGGGCTTCGGTCACGTCCTCGATATCGGCGCGCCGGTAGAGGAACTCATTGAGCTTGACGTTGTCGGCGGCGAAGGCGGCGGCGATTTGCGGATCGTCGTCCTCCTCGGGGAAGAAGCGGGCTGTGCGCAGGCAGATCGTCCACAGGCCGGCCTCCCGTCGGGCGAGGGCGCAGAGGCCTTCGGCGGCCAGCTTGGTCAGGCCATAGATGTTTCGCGGCCGGGGACACAGGGTTTCGTCGACCCAGACCGCGGGAGCATCACCTTGCCGGTCCATTGCATCGCCGAATACGCTGGTCGTGCTGGAGAAGATGAAGGCGCGCACGCCGGCGCGCAGAGCCGCATTCAGAAGAACGTTGGTTCCAGTGATGTTGGTGTCAATGAACGCCTGGCGGCTGTGGCTGACCACGTGCGGCTTGTGCAGGGTGGCGGCGTGGAAGACGATTTCGACGCCGACCATGGCTCTGGCGACGAGATCCGGGTCGCCGATTTCGCCGACAAAGCGCACCTGAGGCGACGTGAGACGGTCCAGGCCAACAACTTCGTCGCCCCGGCCCGTCAGGCGCAGGGCCAACGCTTCGCCCAGGTGCCCGGCGGCGCCGGTGACGAGCGCCTTCATGCCCCTAGTGGGCCTTGACACGCATGACCAGCATCAGGATCGGGAACAACGGCAGCAGCAGTACAAACCATAGCGCCCAGAACGTCCCCGGATTCTCGTCGCGGTGAGTGACTGCGTACTGCGAATGGATGTTTCCGGAGAAGAGCGCGCGCACCAGGATGAACACCAGGGCTACGCTGCCGGCGATCAGAAGAAGTCGGAGGCTGTCCATGGCCGCGCCCCTTATCTGGCGAAAACACTGCGAGTGAGACAGGAGAACACCAGCCGGCCGGCCTCGTCCAAAAGGTCATGCTGGGCGATGACGATGCCCTTCCCATCCCCGACTGCATCCTTGCCCATAACGGTCATCCGCCCGCGCAGAAGCTCACCGGGCGGCGGATTGCGCACCCAGCGCAGCGCGTCGACGCCAAGCCGCTTGGTCTGCGGCCAGCCAGCCGAAGCCTCCAGATCGAGCTTGGCCCAAATGGCGAATACCATGGCGTCCGGCGTCCCGCGCTCGACGTTCCAGGCCGGAACAAAGGCGGCGACGAAAGCCTTCAGCGCCGCTTCGTCGACGACCGCCACGCCGAGCGAGACGACGGTCCCGATCTCGATGCTGTCGAAGGCGGCGGGCATGGCTCCTCCCGGAAGGCTAGCCATCATGGTCCGCGCCGATGCGGAGGCGCAAGCGGCGACCGGTTTCGCGCGAGCCATGTTCCCTCTAAATATGACTCATGAAGGCCATCCTCGCCCTCTTTGCCATCTTCGCCTTCAGCGCAGCAGCGTTCGCCCAGCCAGTGCGAACGCCGCATGTGACAACCGAGCTGGTCTCGGAGACCGTCGGCGTGGCGCCGGGCTCGACCGCCTACGTTGCGGTAATCCTCTCCGCCGACAAGGGTTGGCACACCTATTGGCGCAACCCCGGAGACGCGGGCGAGGCGACCAAGATCACCTGGACGACGCCAGCCGGCTGGAAAATCGGCGAAATCGTCTGGCCGGCTCCATCGCGCCTGCCGGTCGGACCGATCATGAATTACGGCTACGATGGCCGCGCGGTGCTGGCGACGCCGATCGAGGTGCCCGTTTCGGTCCGGACGGGGCAGAGCGCTCACTTGGCGGCCCGCGTCGACTATCTGGTCTGCGCCCAGGTCTGCGTGCCGGGGACCAGCAACGTCAGCCTTAGCCTGCCCGTCGTCGCCGGCGCCCCCCCCCTTGATCCGACGGCCGGCAAGACAATTGCCGACGCGTTGGCCGCCGCGCCCAAGCCCGCCGGCCTGGCCGCCGCCTTCCAGACCGAAGGCGGGAATTTTCACCTTGCGGCCGCAGGCGCGCCGCTCGCCGGCAAGGCTGACGCCGACGCTTATTTCTATCCCTATGACGACAGCTTGATCGACCAGGCGAAGCCACAAGCCGTCGATCGCGGCGCACAAGGCCTGACCCTTACACTCGCGCCGGGCGCGGCCTATGCCGCGGGCAAGGCGACTCCGGCGAAGATCGTCGGCGTGCTCGCCGTCGACGGCGACGCTTGGGAGATCACTGCCAAACGGGGGCCCGTGCCGGCGGGAGCTGGCGGCCTGGGTCCTCCCGCGGCTAGCGGCGGAGGCGGTCTGCGATTGCCGCTCGCCATCGGATTCGCGTTCCTGGGCGGCCTGATCCTGAACCTGATGCCGTGTGTATTCCCGATACTGGCCATGAAGGCGGCGGCCCTGGCGCGAAGCGCGGGTCCCACCGGGCGGCGCGAGGGGATCGCCTTTTTCGCCGGTGTCATCGTCACCTTCACCCTCCTGGCGGGCTTGCTGATCGCCGCCAGGACCGCTGGTCAGACGGTAGGCTGGGGATTCCAGCTGCAGTCGCCGCTCACGGTCGCCTTACTCAGCCTCGTGATGCTGGGCGCCGCGCTCAACTTCTCGGGCGTCTTCGAGATTGGGACTTCGCTGCAAGGGCTTGGCGCCGGAATCGAGTCGCAGGGTCGTCTTGTCGGCTCAGTTATGACTGGAGCGCTGGCGGTCGTGGTAGCCGCGCCATGCACGGCGCCGTTCATGGGGCCAGCGCTCGGCTATGCCCTGACCCAGCCGCCTGTGACGGCGATCTGTGTGTTCCTGGCCCTGGCCGCCGGTTTTGCCGCCCCCTTCACCATTCTCTCGTTTTCTCCCGCGCTCACGAGCCGCCTGCCCAAGCCCGGGGCGTGGATGGACGGACTGCGAAAAGCCCTCGCTTTCCCGATGTATGGTGCGGCCGCCTGGCTCCTGTGGGTGCTGTCGCAACAGACCGGGCCCATGGGCCTGGCGCGGCTTCTGACGGCCGGCGTTGCGCTGGGCGCCTGCGCCTGGCTGTTCGGCGTCGGACAGAGGCGTCGGGCGCAGGGCGCGCGCAGCGCCTCTCCCTTGGCGAGTTCGGCGGTTTGCCTGATCCTCGCCCTTGCCGCCGTCAGTTTCGGCCCATTCGACACGGACGCCCGCGCCGGACAGCCCGTCACAAAGAGAACGGGCGAACTTACCGCCCAGCCGTGGTCGCCGGAGCGCCTGGCTTCCCTGCGTGCTGCTGGAACGCCGGTGCTGTTGAACTTCACCGCCGCCTGGTGCGTGACCTGCCAGGCGAATGAGCAAGTGGCCTTTTCCAGCACCGAGGTGGGGTCGGCCATGAAGCGCGCGGGCGCGGCCTATCTGGTCGCCGATTGGACCAACCGCGACCCGGTGATCGCCAAGGCCCTGGCCGATCAGGGCCGCGAGAGTGTGCCGCTTTACCTGTTCTACGCCAAGGGCGCGGCGCAACCGAAAGTGTTGCCGCAGCTGCTGACCCCGGACATCGTCGCGGCGACGGTGACTGGCGGGGGCGCCAGCTAAGCCGCCTTGCTCGACGCCGTAAGGGCGGCTAAGCGCGCGCATCATGGACAACGAGACTCGCCCCAAAGCGCGCGCCGTGCGCGGCTTCCAGGATCGGCGCGCCGATGTGCTGGCCGCCGAACGGCGGATCGTGACCGCGGTCTCGGAGGTCTATGAGTCTTTTGGCTTCGAACTGCTGGAGACCCCGGCTTTCGAATATGCCGACGCGCTCGGCAAGTTCCTGCCGGACGCCGAGCGGCCGAACGCTGGGGTCTTTGCGCTGCAGGACGACGACGATCAGTGGATGGCGCTGCGCTATGACTTGACCGCGCCCTTGGCCCGGTTCGTGGCCGAGAACGCGGGGAAACTGCCAAAGCCGTTTCGCCGCTACGCCTTCGGCGCGGTGTGGCGAGACGAGAAGCCGGGTCCAGGGCGCTATCGGCAGTTCGTCCAGTGCGACGCCGACACGGTTGGATCGGCCAGGCCTGAGGCGGACGCCGAAATCATCGCCATGGCCGTTGCCGGCTACGCCGCGGCCGGCCTGGCCTCGTCGCGCTACGTCGTGCGGGTCAACAGTCGCACATTGCTCAATGGCCTGATGGTGGCTCAAGGGGTGGATGACCCAGGCCAGCGGCTGGCGGTATTGCGAGCGGTGGACAAGCTCGATCGCCTGGGCGCCGCTGGCGTCGTCGATCTGCTGGGCGCCGGCCGACTCGACGAGTCCGGTGCATTCACCAAAGGCGCCGGACTGAAGCCGGCGGCGATCGACGCAGTCACCGCCTTCATTTCGGCTCGTCGTGAGACGCGCGGTGAGACCCTGGACGCCCTTGCCGGCCTCGTCGGCAGCTCCGCTGAGGGCGCGGCGGGCCTTGAAGAGCTGGCGCGCATTGGCCAGGCGCTAGCGGCGATGGGCGTCGCCGACTCCGCCGCCGTGATCGACCCGGCGGTGGTGCGAGGCCTGGAGTACTACACCGGCGCCGTGTTCGAGGCTGAGCTGGTCGGCGACGGCGATGAAACGGCGCGCCTCGGCTCTGTAGGCGGCGGCGGTCGCTACGACGATCTCGTGGCGCGATTCACCGGCGAGGCGATGCCCGCCACCGGGTTTTCCTTTGGCGTCTCACGCCTGGCCGAGGCCCTCTTGGCTTCCAAGTTGACAGAGCGGAAGCGCGCGCGCGGCCCGGTGGTGGTGATCGCCTTCGAAGCATCGCGCATGGCCGACTATTTCGCCGCCGCCGCCGAGCTTCGAGGCGCCGGAATCGCCGCTGAGGTCTATCTCGGCGAGAGCGGAATGCGGGCGCAGATGAAGTACGCCGATCGGCGAGCCTCGCCGGCCGCCGTGATCATGGGCGAGGACGAGATCGCCGCCGGCCAGGTTACGGTCAAGGATCTCGATCTCGGGCGCAGGTTGGCGGAGGATGTGGCCGACAATCGCGCCTGGCGTGAGGATCGGCCTGGTCAGGTGACCGCGCCCAGGGCTGAACTCGCAGCCACGGTGCGACGGATCCTGGACTCCCAATCATGAGGCTGGAGGCGCCGGTCCCGGAGGCGGTTCTCGCGCTCATTCGCGCGCCGTTCGAGGCTACGCGAGGGATCGCCGTTGAAACCCCGCTGGCCGAGCCTCTCGGAGTCTATCTCGATCTGACCGGCGAGGCTCTGCGCGAACGGTTGTTCCTGGTCCAGGGCCCGGAGCGCGAGGATCATTGCCTCCGGCCCGATTTCACGGTCGGCATCGCCAGGCGCCACATTGAGACGTCTGACCTCGCCGGTGGCGCGGCCACAGGCCGTTACGTTTATGAAGGTCCTGCTTTTCGCGTCTCTCCTATGGGCTGGGCGCGCGCCGAACAGTTCCTACAGGTCGGGCTGGAAGCCTTCGAAGCCGGGGATCCGGCCGAAGCTGACTCCGAGGTCGTCCTGCTGGCCTGGCGAGCCGCTACAGCAGGTGGTCGCTCGGACCTCAGTCTGACGCTGGGCGATGTTGCTCTATTCCGGGCCTTCCTCACAGCGACAGGCGTCAACGAGTCTGCCGCGTCGCGTCTTACGCACGCCCTGGCTCACCCCGCGCGCCTCGAGCGTGAGCTCACCGGGGAGGCGGCGCCCGCCTCCAGCCCGCTTGCGGGGCTCCTTGTCGGGCTCGAAGAGGCGAAGGCCGTCGCCGTGCTCGAGGACATCTGGGGTCTTTCCGGGATTGAGCCTGTCGGCGGGCGCGGCGCAGCTGATATCGTCCATCGCCTGACCGCCCGGGCAGCGATCGCCTCTGCGCCGAGGCTTTCGAATGAAGCACGTGAACTTGTGCGTCTCTATCTGGCGATCGACGATCAGCCGGCTGCGGCTTTCGAGTCTGTCAGACGCCTGGCGCGCGGCAAAGTGCTGGATGAGGCTTTGGCGGGTTGGTCGCGGAGGCTGGCCAATATGGCTGAAATTCCCGCGGCGCGGATGCGCTTCGCCGCTGCCTTTCACCGCCCGTTCGGCTATTACGATGGCGTCCTGTTCGAGGTGCGAAGCGCCGAACTCGGCGATGATCAACCGGTGGCCGCCGGCGGCCGTTACGATGGCTTGCCCGCAAGGCTTGGCCGAGCTCTGCCGAGCGGCGCTGTCGGTTGCATGGTGCGTCCTGCGCGGGCGTGGAAAGCGGGTGGCGCGTGAGCGGGCGGGTCATTCTTGCCGTGCCGTCAAAGGGGCGGCTCAAGGAGCAGACCGAGACTTGGCTCGCCGACTCCGGCGCGCGGCTGGACATGAGCAATGGCGCGCGCGGCTATCAGGCCGCTCTGGCCGGCTTCGACGGCGTCGAGGTGCGGCTGGCGTCCGCCGCCGACATCGCCGCCAGTCTTTCGGTCGCCGAGATCCACCTGGGCGTGACCGGCGAGGATCTGCTTGGCGAGACCGCAGCCGGCGCCTTGCCCCTCATGGCCCTTGGCTTTGGCCGCGCCGATCTGGTTGTCGCGGCGCCGCGCAGCTGGATCGACGTCGAGACCATGGCCGATGTCGATGACGTCGCGCACGACATCCTGGCCCGCACCGGACGTCGCCTAAGGGTCGCCACCAAATATCCCCAGCAGACCCGGGCGTTTTTCGCGGCGCACGGCGTCGCCGACTACCGCATCGTCGAGTCCGGGGGCGCCACCGAAGGCGCGCCAGCGGCTGGCGCCGCCGAACTGGTTGTCGATATCACGACGACTGGCGCGACCCTTGCGGCCAATGGCTTGAAACCCCTTGTCGATGGTCTGATCTTGAAAAGTCAGGCGCACCTGGCCGCGGCTCCCGGTGCGTCCTGGGACGAGCCGGCCTTGGCCGTGGCGCGCCGGCTCCTTTCGGTGTTCGAGGCTGCAGCCCGAGGCAAGACCATGGCCCGCCTTGCCTGGCCGGCCGACCAGGACTCCGGGGCGCGTCAGGCCCTGGGGGATATCGCCGCTGAAGCCTTGGCGGTTGGCGCAGCCCTGATCGCGCGTGCTGAGGTTTTCCTAGCTGCCGAGCGCCTCGCCGCGGCAGGGATCGGCCCGATCGCCGTTGAAGAGCCGGCCTATGTCTTCCAGCGAGTGTGTGAAGCGGCCGATCGATTGACTGAGTTCGTCCGAAAGCGGACGAAGTCACGCACATCCCCGTGATCCGCCGGGGCGCAACAATATTTCAAGGTTGACACTCAAAGTGAAGCCGGGCCTCTTCCGTGCGCTAGATCGGAAGCGGGCTGAAGACTTCGCGCGATCGAGGCAGTCGGGGAGATAACGCCCGATAATTTGGATCTTGGTCGGCGCCCGTCGCGGCAGATGCCACGGCGGGCGCTTTCCGTTTCTAGTCCAGCTTCAGCGCCGCCATCGCCAGCGACTTCATGGCCTTGTAATCGAGCTTGCCATTGGCCGCCCGATGGACCGGCGAGAGCACGAGTTCGCGTGGCGCCTTGTAGCCCGCCAAGTGCTGGCGAACGTGAATTGAAAGCGTCTCGAGGGTGGGTTCCTCACCGGCCGCGGCCTCAACGACAGCACAGATGCGCTCTCCAAAACGCGGGTCGGGCACGCCGACGACGGCGGCATCGCGCACCCCGGGACAAAGCTTGATCGCTTCCTCGACCTCTTCTGGAAACACCTTTTCGCCGCCTGTGTTGATCACCTGCGACCCGCGACCCAGCAGCCGGAGGCTGCCGTCGGTCTCGACCGTCGCCCAGTCGCCGGGCACCGACCACCGCCGGCTTTCCACCTCCCAGAAGGTGCGCGCGGTCTTTTCCGGATCCTTATAGTAGCCCACCGGCAGGAAACCGGAGGTGGCCAGCAGTCCACGCTCTCCCGAACCGGACTCGACCCGGCGGCGGTCCTCGGTGAATACCGCGGTGTTTGGCCCCAGCATGAACCGGGCGGTTTCGCTCGCCGCGCCGGCTGCCGAGGTGGAGGCGCCCAGCCCAACCGCCTCGGACGAACCCAGGCTATCGAAAATGCCCATGTGCGGGATGTGGCGCAGCAGGCCCTGCTTGTTTTCCATGCTCCACACCGTCCCTGACGAGCCGAGGCGGATGAAGCTGGAAAGATCCCAGCGGCCGGGATGAGTGTCGAGCGCCTCCAGCAAAGGCTGAGCGAAGGCCATGCCGACGATCGCCGCCGAAGTGGCCTTGGTCCGCTCGGCCTCCTGCCAGAATTCGAGGGCGTTGAAGTGGGTCGAGGGCAGCTGAACCACCGTACCGCCATTGGTGAGCGTCATCAGTGAGGTGAATTGGCTGGTGCCGTGCATCAGCGGAGCCGCGGCGATAGTGATGGGCGGGGCCATGGCCTTGGCCCGCTCAGCGGCCTCATCGAGGCTGGATAGCGGCGGGATCTCCAGAAGCAGGTTGCCGCCGCCGCCCAACACATTGAACAAGTCGTCCTGACGCCACATGACCCCTTTGGGCAGACCGGTGGTTCCACCCGTGTAGAGGATCAGAAGGTCGTCGCCCGCGCGGCCCCATGGCGCCTCCGCGCGGCCCAGATTGCGGCCGGCAAGACTTTCATAGTCCACCGCGAAGTCCGGCGTCGGCCAGCCTGGTTGGGCGACGCCAATCCAAAGTTTCACTTTGGGCAATCGCCCGCGAATCTGTTCGACGGTCGGGGTAAAGGCGGCGTGGAACACCACCGCTTCCGCGTCGGCGTTGTCGAACAGGTAAAGGAGTTCGTCGGCCACGTAGCGATAGTTTGTGTTGACCGGAACAAGTCGGGCCTTGAACGCGGCGAAATAAGTCTCAAGGTACTCCGGCGAATTGTAGAGATAAGCGGCGACCTTGGCTTGGCGCTGCAGGCCGGAGTCGAGGAAAGCGCGGGCGAGGCCGTCTGCGCGCCTGTTGAAGTCGGCCCAGGAGATTTCGCGCTCGCCCTGTATCTGGGCGGCCCGATTGGGAACCGCATTGGCGATGCACTCCCAGATGTCGGCGTAGTTCCAAGCCACGATGGTTTCCCTCACATTCTCATGCCGGATGTGGGCGCCTCGGTTCCGGTGCGGACCGTGAGCCAGGCGCGCACCGATCCGGCGTGCTGGAAGAGGAGCGTTACCGGCGCGCGTTCACCAGGCTGTAAAGGGCGCTTGAGGCCCTCCAGCATCAAATGAATGCCCCCAGGCGCGAGACTGATCTGGCCACGCGAGGTCACATCGATCCCTTCAACCGGCCGCATGACCGAAATCGTTCCGACCATGCGGCTCTGATGCAAGGTGACGCGCGCGGCGATCGGACTGGCGGCGCTGGTCAGGCGGTCGGGAGAATGGCCGTGGTTGGCGATGGTCATATAGCCGGCCGCGTTCATGCCGGCCGCGGCGGGGCGGGTCCAGGCGCCGCTCACCGTGATCCGAAGCGGCGTGGCTGAGGCGCCGGCAGAGGCAAGGAGGCCGACCAGAAGGAGTCGGCGGTCCAAACCCAGATAGCTCATGGCGTGGAGGCTTATTCCTCTGACGCGCCGGAAGGCAAGGCGGCAGCTTGCGGCCCGCCGCCGCTGACGAAAAGCAGGCCAAGAAAACCGACGCCAAGCAGGAGGGTGATGGAGGCGAAGCCGCCCTGCTGGCTGTGAAACAGTCGCGTGCCTTGATTGACCAGGAAGGGCCCGAGCCAGCTCGTCGCCGTGCCCGATAGCGCGAAAACACCGAAAAAGGCTCCAGTTTCGGCCGGTGGGGTGAGGCGCGTGAGCAGAGTGCGGCTCGAGGAGAACTGGCCGGTGATGAAGATGGCGTTGGAAAAGCCGATCAGCAGGAAGACCAACTCCGGCACGGTGCGGAAGAATGGGCCATGCCACAGTGGCGCGTGAGCCGCCGGGTCCCATGTCCAGAGATAGAGGATGCGATCAGGGGCCATGCCCAGCATGGCGATGATACCCAGTAGACTCATGCCAATCTGGATCTGGACCGCCCTTTTCGGACCGATCTGGTGGTCGAGCCACAGGCCGATCATGCCGCCGGCGGTCGCCAGGATCGACAGGATGATGCCGAAGAACAGCATCTCCAGCGCGCCCCACTTCATCACCCCTACGGCGTAGATCCCGGCATAGATCAGGATCGAGGTCATGCCGTCGTAGTAGAACATGCGCGAGATGAGGAAGACGGCGGCGTTCCGGATGCGGCCGACCTGGCGGACCATGGCGGCTAGTTCCCGGGCGCCGCCTCGCAGCGCGCTCAGGACAGGGACGCCTGTGGCTTCGGCATCCGGGGTGAACAGGAACAGCGGCACCGCCCCAGCAGCGAACAAGCCAGCGGCTATGAAAGCGACAACGCGCTCGGGCTCGTGACGTGCGCGGCTGAGGCCCAACAGGGGCTCATGCGGCAGCCAGGCCCAGTCAGCGGTGGATTTCAAGCCGGGAAGGGCGAAGGCCCAGGCGGTGAAGCCGAGCGCCAGGACGGCGAACAGGTTGGCGAGCGCTAGGGCGAGGCCCGAAGCTTTGTGGGCCGCCTTCATGCCGGCCGCCCGTACGAGCAGCGAGTTGTGCAGGACCTCTGACCAGCTGAAGAGGATCCCGATGGCGGTGGTCAAGGCCATGGTCGCGGTCACCGAAAGCCCTGAGCCGTCCGGCTTGGTCCACCACAGGGCGGCCATCATCGGGATCATCAGGACCGTGGCCGCGCCCAGCCACGCCTTGCGCCGGCCGAGCTTGTCGATCGAGGCGCCGAGGAAGGGGGCGGTGGCCATCACCGCCCAGCCCGAATACTGACTCCACTGCGAGATGATCTCCTGGCCCCGAACCGGATCGCCCACCACGGTGGAAGCTACATAGGGCATGAAGATGTAGATCGTGACGAGGATGACATAGGGATCGCGCACACCCTCGTAGAGCGACCAGCAGGCGCCGCCGAACGGCAGGCGAGCCCCGGCTGGAGAGGGAGTGGAAGCGGCCGGGCCGAGATCGGCTTCCTGGAGCAGCTCGGTCAAGGACGCGTTTTCCTCTTGAAGGATCGAACGCGACGCGCTCGAGTTTCCATAATCTCACCTTAGTCGCGGGATTCTGTCGCAGGAAGGCGGGTGGAATGGGTGATCGCCGCCCGCTAAGGTGCGAGTTGACGATCCCGCCGAGGATGACCTCAGGTTCAGCCGGAGGGCGCGTGCGCTCAGTTTCCGCCATTGCCATCGGCCTTTGCGCCTTCGCTGCGACCGCTCGGGCGGGACCCTATGAAGACGCCCAGACGGCGCTTGCGAGGGGCGATACGGCGATGGCGATCCGCCTCTTCCAGAACGCCGCGGGGCAGGGAAGTACGGCGGCGGCCTATAACCTCGGTCGGATTTTCATCCGCGGGACAGGCGTCCCGGCGGATCCCAGGACGGGCGTCATCTGGTTCCGCAAGGCGGCCAATGGGGGCAATCCCGGCGCCCAGTACAGCCTCGGTCTCGCCTACCAGGAAGGCCAGGGCGTTCGTCGCGATTTTGGCGAGGCGGCCAAGTGGTATCGCAAGGCGGCCGAACAGGACTATGCCGACGCTGAGGCTCAGCTTGGCGCTCTCTACGCCAAGGGCCACGGCGTGGCGCAGGACTTTGACGAGGCGGTCAGGTGGTATCAGGCTGCCGCCAGTCACGGCGACGCCAAGGCCAGACTCGATCTGGCGCTCATCGAGGCCGAGGGGCAAAGACCGGCGGCCGTCGGGTCGGCCACCAGCTCGGCGGCCTTCAATACGCGAATGAACGAGGTCTTCGGCGCCGGTCGCTGGCGCGAGACAGGCGGATATCGCACTCAGGCGCGAGAAAACCAGCTGAGGGCCGAAGGCGCGCTCACCGTGAAGCCGGGCGCGGTGTCACGCCACTCCATGGGCACGCCCGACGCACCCGGAGCCTATGACATCGTCGTCGCCGGAATGTCGCCCGGCCAGGCGGCCGGGAAAATCGAGAAATCCGGCGTCGCCTATCACCGGCTGTTCCCGGAGGGCGCGCATGGCACACAAGGCGCCCACCTGCACGTTGAGCCATTCCTCGCACAGCTGCGTGAAGCGATCTGGCGGAAGAACGTCCCGGGGCAGCCCAGGCCGGTGGATGCGGCCGCCACAGTCGGCGGGCCAGAATCAAACCCGACCCGTGACAAGGCCGAGGCGCTCAGCCTGCTGAGGAGCGCCGCCGCCCGTGGCGATTCCTGCGCCCAGCGCGCGCTCGGCAAGAGCGCTGTCGACGGCGAGGCCTCCGCCCGGGCCTATCTAACGCTACAAAAGTCGGGATCCTGCGGATGAGAGCCGATTTCAGAGTCCGGGCAGCTTGACCTTGCCGGATTGCGCGCGGGAGATCACGACCGGCTGATTGCCGGTGAGGCTTGAGATCCGCTTTTCCTCGACCGCCGGATCGATGGGCGTGGACGTTTCGGCCTCGATGGCCGCTTCAGTCGGCTCCGGGCGACTTCC
The DNA here is from genome assembly GCA_036489325.1 of Caulobacteraceae bacterium. GTDB lineage: Bacteria > Pseudomonadota > Alphaproteobacteria > Caulobacterales > Caulobacteraceae > Acaudatibacter. The sequence goes on along the minus strand of DASXGB010000234.1, from coordinate 8,047 downwards.
CTTGTGCCAGAACATGACCCAGTCGGCGAAGCTCTTATCCTTGTGGGCCACGGCCCCGAACTCGTCGTCGACGACATAGCGGACAAGCGGATCGGCCTTATCACCTCCGGCTCGCGTGTCTAGCAGCTTTTCACCCTCGCTGCGGTCGGAGGCGGCGCGCTCGCCCAGAAGGGCCACGCGAGCGGCGCTCTCGGGCTCCAGCTCTTGCGGCCTGGGCTCACCCGGGGCTGGGGGGCGCAGGGCAAAATCAGGCGGCACGGTGAGCGGCGCCTTGGTTACCACCCGGAATTCATCTGGCGTGACCTTGGACATTCCCATTGATTTGGAAAGGCTGTTGCAGCCGCCGAGCGAGGCGACGCCGGCCAACGCTACGGATACAGCGACAAGTTGAAGGCGCATGACTGTCAAGAATCCTATCGCGGGCCGCCCCGGCCCGCCTTTCGATAGCCCATTCGCCCTCATCGCGCCAAGCAAGATCACGATAGAGGCTTGGGAGTCGCCTTGCGGGCCGGGATAAGCCCCTCGGCGAGCAGCAGGATAACACCAACGGTTATGGCGCTGTCAGCCACGTTGAAGATCCATGGGAAGTGCATTGCTCGTACGTCCAGGAAGTCAATCACCTGGCCGGCGCGAACCCGGTCAAGGAAGTTTCCGAGCGCGCCACCGATGATGAGGCCAAGGGCGAGGCCCGTATAGACTCTTTGCGCCTGCCTGACCCATATCGCCAACGCGATGGCTATGCTGAGCGAGAAAGCCGCCAGCGCCCACCTCGTCCAGGACGCGTCGCTCTGAAAGAGTCCAAAGCTGACACCGTTGTTCTCCACCAGGGTGAGACGCAGAGGACCCCAGACCTGGAGGGATTCGCCTGGAAAGAGTCGCAGGCCGCCCAGGACCCAGGATTTGGTTTCCTGATCCACGGCAGCGACAGCGGCCGCAAGGGAGAGGGCGACGGCGCCCGATCGCGAGATGAGGCTCATCGGTGTTGCGCGTCCCACCAGGCGACGGCGTCGGCGTCGCGCAGGGAAAGATCCGGATAGCTCGGATTGGCGCCCACTTCCGGCAGGATACGCCAGGATCGCGCGCACTTGCGACCCTCGGCTTTGAAGGGCTCAACGGCGACGCCGACGATCTCCGGCAGGCGGAAGGCGATCGCCGGGCCGTCGCCCATTTCGAGGCGCGCTTGGCTGGTGCGGAACACCTCAGCGGAGTCCAGACCGGCGAATGCCGCCGCGAGATCGGGATCACTGAGGTGGACCGTCGGGGCCGCTTCCAGGGCCGCGCCGATGCGCTTCTCGCGCCGCTCTATTTCCAGGGCGCCGGTGACGACGCGCGTCACCCGCTCGACCTTGGCCCAGCGCTGCGCCTCGACGTCGTTTCGCCAGTCGGCCGGCGTCGCCGGGAAGATGCGTGCGCTATTGGCGCCTTTCTGGTCTGGGAAGCGGGTGCTCCACGCCTCTTCCATCGTGAAAGGAATCACCGGCGCGAGCCACGCGGTGAGGCGCTCAAAGACAAGGTCCATCACCGTCCGACATGCGCGCCGGCGAAGTGAGTCCGGTCGGTCGCAGTAGAGGACGTCGCGACGGATGTCGAAGAACCATGCCGAAAGATCGTTGGAGCAGAAATCGGAGAGCGCGCGCACCGCGTCTGAGAAACGAAAGTCCCCATAAGCTTCGCGCACAAGGTTATCCAATTCCCATAGGCGGTGCAGGACAAAGCGCTCCAGAGGAGGCATGTCCGAGAGCGCCACGGCCTCGACCGGCGCGAAGCCGTCCAGGGCCCCCAGCAGATAGCGCAGCGTGTTGCGCAGCTTGCGGTAGGCGTCGGTGGTGGTCTGCAGGATCGTGCGACCGATCCGCTGGTCCTCGGTATAGTCGGCCAGCGCCGCCCACAGACGCAGAATCTCGGCTCCGCTCTGCGCCGCGATCTCCTGCGGCTCGACGCTGTTGCCGAGCGATTTGGACATTTTCTCCCCCTTCTCGTCGAGGGTGAACCCGTGAGTCATGATCGCCCGGAAAGGTGCGCGGCCGCGGGTGCCGCACGCCTCCAGCAGCGAATGCTGGAACCAGCCGCGATGCTGGTCGGAACCTTCGGAGTAGAGGTCGGCCGGCCAGTGGCTGTCGGCGCGACCTTCGATCGCGAAGGCATGGGTCGAGCCGGAGTCGAACCAGACGTCGAGGATGTCCTCAACCTTCTCGTAACGCGCGGGATCGTGGTTGCCGAGGAAGTCGACAGCGGGCCGCGTGAACCAGGCGTCGGCGCCTTCGCGGACGATGAGATCCAGAATGCGCCCGTTGACGTCCTCATCGACGAGCGGCGTTCCGGTCTCTTTGTCCACGAACATGGCCAGCGGCGATCCCCAGGCGCGCTGGCGGCTGATCAGCCAGTCGGGCCGGGTCTCGACCATGGCGCGAATGCGATTGCGCCCGGATTCGGGATGGAAGGCGGTCTCGTCGATCGCCCTGAGCGCGGTTTCCCGCAGGCTACGGCCGTCGTGGACATCATCGGCCAGCGGCTCGTCGAGGCGGATGAACCACTGCGGCGTGTTGCGAAAGATCACCGGCGCCTTGGACCGCCAGGAATGCGGATAGCTGTGGTCCAGCCGGCCCCGGGCCAGCAGGCCGCCGGCCTCGATCAACTTCTCGATGACGGCGTCATTGGCTGGACCGAACTTTCCCGCGCGCTTGCCCTCGGTCTCCAGGACCTTCAGGCCGCCGAACAGGGGTACTTGCGGGTAATAGGCGCCGTCCTCGTCGACCGTCTCAGGGATCTCGCGGTGGCCCGACGCGATCCACAGGGCGTAGTCGTCGGCGCCGTGGCCGGGCGCGGTGTGCACGAAGCCCGTGCCGGCGTCATCGGTGACATGGTCGCCGGCGAGCAGCGGGACCTCGAAGCCGTAGCCGGAGTCGAGATTGGCCAGGGGATGGACGGCCACCACGCCTTCGAGGTCACCTGCCGGACCAAGCTTTCGCCAACGCGCAACTTTCGCGGCGGCGAACACCGGTTCGGCCAGAACATCGGCGATAACCAGGCGCTCGCCCGGTCGGGCCCAAGGTTGGAACGGAAGATCCTCCTCCAGCGCGTCGACCTCATAGAGGGCGTAGTCGATCTTCGGATTGAAGGCGATCGCCCGATTGGCCGGGATCGTCCAGGGCGTGGTCGTCCAGATCACGACGCTCGCGCCCTCGAGCGTCCTCGGCCCCCGAACGATCGGGAACCGCACCCAGACTGTCGGCGAGACATGATCGTGATACTCGACCTCGGCGTCAGCCAGGGCCGTGCGCTCCACGGGGCTCCACATCACCGGCTTTGAGCCGCGGTAGACCTGGCCCGCGGCGACGAACTTCATGAACTCGGCGACGATCGCCGCCTCCGAGATGAAATCCATGGTGGCGTAGCGATGGCCCCAGTCGCCAAGCACGCCCAGGCGTTGAAACTCGCGTGACTGCTCATCGATCCAGCCGGAGGCGTAGATACGGCATCGGTCGCGGAATTCTGCCTTTGAGACCTCATCCTTGGCGCGGCCCTCGGCGCGGAAGGCCTCCTCGATCTTCCATTCGATCGGCAGGCCATGGCAGTCCCAACCCGGCACATAGTCGACGTCAAAGCCCAGGGCGAAGCGCGAGCGGACGACGAAGTCCTTAAGGAGCTTGTCGAGCGCGTGGCCGATGTGAATCGCGCCGTTGGCGTAGGGCGGGCCATCGTGGAGGACGAAGAGCGGCGCGCCGGCTGCCTGACGAGCATTGCGGATGTCGCGGTAAAGGGTTTCCCAGGAGGCGAGGATTCTCGGCTCGAGCTGGGACAGCCCGGCCCGCATGGGAAAGGGCGTCTGCGGCAGGAAGACAGTTTCGCGGTAGTCGCGCTTGGCGGCGTCGTCGGCCATTTGTGATCCACTAGGCTCGGAAAGGGAGGAACGGCGATCATCCCGGCGCGCGCCGGCGGGCGTCACGCCAGGCGGTTAATTCGCGTCGAAAACCGAACCCAGGCCATCCGCCGCCCATACCAGAGGCCGGCCTGGGCCGATAGGGGTTGGGGCCTAGGTGTCGGATGCGACCAGCTGGCGGGCGCGGCTGGCGTCTCGCCATATTTGCTCAACCATCGCCGGGATCGACGGGAATTTCTCCTCCGGACGCAGGAAACCGATCAGTTCGGTCTCGATCACCTCGCCGTAGATGTCCTCGTCGAAATCGAAAAGCCACACCTCCAGCCTGGGATCGACCACGCCGGTGGTGGGATTGACGCCGATATTGGCGACGCCTCCAAGACGCCGACCGTCCGCGAGGCGCGTCCGCGTGGCGTAGACACCGAATTTCGGAGCGACATAGTCGGCCAGCAGCACATTGGCTGTGGGAAAGCCGAGCTTACGGCCGAGCTGGCGTCCCTTCTGCACCACGCCTTCGATGGCAAACGGCCGGCCGAGAATGGCGGCGGCGACCTCCGGCTTGCCCGCGCTCAACGCCTCGCGCACCGCGGTGGAGGACAACTTGACCCCGTCGACGCTAACCGCATCGGCCACCGACACCGAAAATCCCATTTTTTTGCCAAACCGGCGCATGGATGCGGGATCGCCGGTGCGGTTCTTGCCGAAGGTGACGTCGAAGCCGATCGCCACGTGGCGGACGCCCAGGCCCTCAGCGAGGACGACCTTGGCGAAGTCGCGGTCGGAGAAGTTGGCCATCTCGACGCCGAAGGGCAGCAAATAGAGCCGCTCGACGCCAAGAGCCTCGACGGCTCGGGCCAGTTGGTGGGGAGTCATCAGCCGGAAGGGCGGCGAGTCGGGCGCGAAATGCATGCGGGCGTGCGGTTCGAAGCTGATCACCCCGAGCGGCGCCGAGAGGCGTTTGGCGGCCAAAGCGGCGTCGGCGATCACCTTCTGGTGGCCAAGATGAACGCCGTCGAAGTTGCCAAGCGCCACCGCGGCGCCGCGATCCTCGTCGCCAAGGTGCTTCCAGCCGTGAAGGATCTTGAACGCCACGCTTGCTCCCAATCCGCCGCCGCTTTTACCGGCTTCGTCGGCTTTGGCGAGGCCTCACCATGCCAGCGCGCGCAAGGCGAAAGCAGGCGGCGACGGCGCCAGGAGCGCGGTGAGCCTCGCCGCGTCGATCTCGCCGCGGGGCGTCAGGGCGTCAGCGGCATGAACTCCGTCGGCCACGAAGAGGGCATCCAGTTCTTGTTCGCGGGCGCCGGCGAGATCAGTGAGCAGACCGTCTCCGATGGCCAGCACGCGACTGCGGTCGGGACGCCCAGCTTTTTCGTACGCAAGATCGTAGATCGGCGCGTAGGGCTTGCCGGCCCAGATGACCTCGCCGCCTAGGGCTTCGTAGAGCTTAGCCAGCGCTCCGGCGCAGTAGATCAGGGCGTCTCCGCGCTGCACCACAAGATCGGGGTTGGCGCAGATCATGGTCAGACCGCGGCCGGCGGCCACGCTCAGCACGGCCCGGTAGTCCTCCGGTGTCTCGACATCCTCGTCGTTCGGACCGCTGCAGGCGATGAAAGCAGAGTCTTCAACGGAGGCGAAGGCGAGGCCAAGTCCGGCGTAGAGCGGGTCGTCCTTGGCCGGGCCGATGCGGAAGGCTGGGCCAGGCGCGAGCGCCGCCAGCAGAGATCGGCTGACATCGCCCGAAGTGACGATGGCGCTCCACGAGCTGCGCGGAACGCCAAGGCCGTCGAGCTGGCGCGCGACCGCCTCGGCCGGTCGCGGCGCGTTGGAGATGAGGATCACAGGTCCGACCTGAGTGCGCCACCGTTCGAGGGCCACACAGGCTTTCGGGAAAGACTCGCGGCCGTTATGGATGACGCCCCAGACGTCGCACAACAGCGCGTCGAAGCGGAGCGCCAGCTCGCCGAGTCCGGAAATCACGTCCGTCATAGGGATCAGCGCGTCGGAGCCGGGTGCTCGCCGCGGTAGTCGTAGAATCCACGCTGGGCCTTGCGGCCGAGCCAACCGGCCTCGACGTATTTCACCAGCAAGGGACAGGGTCGGTATTTGGAATCGGCCAGGCCCTCATAGAGGACGTTCATGATCGACAACACCGTATCGAGACCGATGAAATCACCGAGCTCGAGGGGCCCCATTGGGTGATTGGCGCCCAGCTTCATGGCCGTGTCGATGGCGCTGACCGTGCCCACGCCCTCGTAGAGGGTGTAGATCGCCTCATTGATCATCGGCACCAGCACACGGTTGACGATGAAGGCGGGGAAATCCTCGGCGTTCGCGGTGGTCTTTCCGAGCGACTGGGCGAAGCCGACCGCCGTCTCATAGGTGGCCGCATCCGTGGCTATGCCGCGAATAATCTCCACCAGCTTCATCACCGGCACCGGGTTCATGAAGTGCAGGCCGATGAACCGCTCAGGCCGGTTGGTCACCGACGCGAGGCGAGTGATCGAGATTGACGAGGTGTTTGAGGCCAGGAGGGTTCCCGGCCCCAGATGGGGCGTGAGCGCGGCGAAGATCTTTTTCTTGATCGTCTCGTCTTCGGTCGCCGCCTCGATGGCGAGATCCGTCTGACCGATGGATTCCAGATCAAGGACCGGCTGGATGCGCTTCAGCGCCGCCGTCATCTCCTCTTGCGAGATGTGCCCGCGGCCCACTTGCCGGACCAAGTTGTGATCGATGTTCGCGAGGCTGTCGTCGAGACGCTCACGCGATAGGTCGTGGAGCCTCACCTCATAGCCGGCGAGCGCGCAGACATGGGCGATTCCGCTCCCCATCTGTCCCGCGCCGATGACCCCCACCACGCCGATTTTTGTCATTCAGTTCGCCTTCGGCGTCCGTGCCAACGCCATGCATACGCTCCGATGTTCGTGACGATTGTTTAACACGAAGCCGGCAATCGGCGCCAAGCATTTGCTGCAATGCAGCGAAAACGTCACTTCCCGACGGCGGTGAGGGCGGCCATAAGCTCGGGCACGGCCGTCTTATAGTCCGAGACGAGACCATAGTCGGCGACCTGAAAGATCGGGGCATCGGGATCCTTGTTGATCGCCACGATCACCTTGGAGTCCTTCATGCCGGCCAGGTGCTGGATGGCCCCCGAGATGCCGATGGCCATGTAGAGCTGAGGCGCCACCACCTTGCCGGTCTGGCCGACCTGATAGTCATTGGGGGCGTAGCCGGCGTCGACCGCCGCTCGCGAAGCGCCGACTGCGGCGCCGAGCTTGTCGGCCAGAGGCTCAATGACCCTGTGGAACTCTTCGGCCGAGCCCATCGCCCGACCGCCGGAGACTACGATTTTGGCGGCTGTCAGCTCTGGTCGGTCAGATTTGACCAGCTCGTCAGAGACGAAGCGCGTGTGTGGCGCGCCGGCGCCCGGGTCGATCGACTCGATCGACGCCGAGCCCCCAGTCTCGGCCGCCTTGAACGCGGTGGCGCGGACTGTGATCACTTTCTTGGCGTCGCTGGAGCTCACGGTCTCCAAGGCATTGCCGGCGTAGATCGGACGCACGAACGTGTTGGCATCGACAACCTCAAGGACATCGGAGAGCGGCGCTACGTCGAGCAGAGCCGCCACGCGCGGGGCGAAGTTCTTGCCGACGGTTGTCGCCGGCGTGAGAACGGCCTCGTAGTTGGCCATCAGCGGGACGACGAGGGCCGAGAGGGCCTCCGCGATATGCGCGCCGAGCGCATCGCTCTCGGCGGTCAGCACCTTGCGAACGCCGGAGATCTTGGCCGCTTCGGCGGCGACGCCGGCGATCCCCTTGCCAGCAACGAGCACGTCGACGTCGGTCGCGAGCTTCAGCGCTGCGGTGACAGTCTTGTGGGTGGTGTCTTTGAGTTCGGCGTTGTCGTGGTCGGCGACGACGAGGACGGCCATATCAGATCACTCCCGCTTCGGTCTTCAGCTTGGTCACCAGTTCGGCCGCGTTCTCTACCTTGACGCCGGCCACCCGCTTTGCGGGCTCGGTCACCTTGACAACCTTCAGGTGACCCGCGGCGAGGCCTCCGAAGTCGTCCGGACCCTTGATGTCAATGGTCTTGCGCTTGGCCTTCATGATGTTGGGCAAGGAGGCATAGCGCGGTTCGTTCAGGCGCAGGTCCGCGGTGACCACG
>DASXGB010000140.1:0-18899 GCA_036489325.1 Caulobacteraceae bacterium | reverse complement strand
CTGCGTGATAGGCTTCAACCCCTATTCCCACGCATGGTTTGCCGAGCATCATCCGAAGGTCCTGCGGGGCCTGGACAGCTACAGCTATCGCGACGGCGACGCGCGGCATCTAGCGCCCGAACTGCGAAAATCGTTCGCCCGACTCGAACACGTGCAGATCGCCAAGCCGCATTTCCTGGCTCTCAGCCTCGACATGCTGCCGAACGCCAAGGCTGACAACCTTCGCGCCAAGGGCATGCCGGTGGTCGCCTGGACGATCCGCCGCCCCGATCAATGGGACGCTGTCAAATCCCACTGTGACAACATGATCTTCGAGGGTTTTGCGGCGTGACGGCCCTAAAGGCCGAAGTCGAAGTCCATCAACGGATTGCAGACATCGGTCGCGAGGCCTGGGACGCCTGCGCCGGCGCCTACCCGGCCAATCCTTTCATCGCATTCGATTTCCTGGACATTCTTGAGGAGTCCGGCTGTGTCGGCAGGCGGACAGGTTGGGCACCGACCCATCTGACGGTGGCGGATGAGGCTGGCGCCCCCGCAGCGGTCATGCCGCTCTATGTCAAATCGCATAGCCAGGGCGAATACATCTTCGACCATGGCTGGGCCGAAGCCTATGAGCGCGCCGGGGGGCGCTACTACCCAAAGCTTGTGTCGGCCGCGCCATTCTCGCCCGTGACCGGGCCAAGGCTGATGGTGCGCCACGATATCGAGACCGAGAGCGCGCGCCGGTTTCTGCTGCTGGGCGGCCTGGAACTCTGCCGCCGCCTGGGCGCCTCCGGCCTCGGCGTCAACTTTCCCACAGAGGAAGAGTGGCGGTTCATGGGCGAACAGGGCCTGCTCCTTCGCCAGAACCAGCAATACCACTGGCTCAACAACGCCTACGCCACGTTCGACGATTTCCTGGCCGCGCTCTCGTCGGGGCGGCGCAAGACCATCCGACGGGAGCGGCGAGAAGCAACGGTCGGTCTCGAGATTCGGAGGCTTTCAGGCAAGGACATCACCGAGGATCACTGGGACGCTTTTTTCGCCTTCTACATGGACACCGGCTCGCGAAAGTGGGGTCACCCATATCTCAATCGTCGCTTCTTCTCGCTCCTGGGTGAGCGGATGTCCGATCAGGTGCTTCTGGTGATGGCGCTGAGGGGAGGGCGCCCTATCGCCGGTGCGCTCAATCTGATCGGCGGCGATTGTCTCTTCGGGCGGAACTGGGGGTGCCTCGAAGACGTGCCGTTCCTCCATTTCGAGCTTTGCTACTATCAGGCGATCGAAGCGGCGATTGAGCGCAGACTCGCCCGAGTCGAAGCCGGTGCGCAGGGTCAGCACAAGATCTCCCGAGGCTACCTGCCGACCCCCGTCTACTCGGCACATCACATCGCCGACCCGGCTTTGCGGGGGCCGGTGGACAGGTTCCTATCAGAGGAGCGGCGGGCGGTGCGCGGTGAAATGGACTGGCTCGCTGAGGAATATTCGCCATTCCGGAAAACAATTTCGTGACCTGGCCGCCGGAAATCGAACTCGTCGGCCGCCACGTGCGACTGACGCCCTTGCGGCCGGACCATGGACCCGCCCTGGCCGACGCGGTCAGGGACGGTGAGCTCTGGAAACTCTGGTTTACCGTCGTGGCCGCTCCCGAAGAGATGGCGGCCGACATCGAGCGCCGACTGGCCCTTCCGATGTCGACCCAGTTTACCGTGATCGAACTCGCCACCGGCGCAGCTGTGGGCCTTACGGCCTACCTCAATACCGATTCCCAAAACCGGCGGCTCGAGATCGGTTCGACCTGGTACCGGCGGCGGGCGCAACGCACGGCCATCAACAGCGAGTGCAAGCGATTGCTGCTCGAGCACGCGTTCGAGGCGCTGGACTGCATCGCGGTCGAGTTCCGCACGCACTTTCTCAACCGCGACAGTCGACGGGCCATCGAAAGGCTTGGCGCCAAGCTAGATGGTGTCCTTCGCAGCCATATGCGGATGCGGGACGGCAGCCTTCGGGACACCTGCGTCTATTCGATTACCGCCTCCGAATGGCCGACCGTGCGCGCAGATCTTGACGCGCGGCTATCGCGATCCGGCTAGGAGTTTTCCCACGCCTCGCTCAGCAAGGCCGCAAGTCGGGCATCGGCCGCCGCCGGCGTCTCGATCCTGAAGCGGGATTTAAGCCGCTCGGACCAGGACTCGTTTTTAGACGGCTCCAGCGCCGGATCGATCTCTGGCTGATCGGCGAGGCCCAGCATGACCCCGCCACTCTTGATGGGTCGGGCGGCGGCGAACTGAAACGTCCGTGACCAGGCTGTATAACTCTTGCGTGCGGTGCGCACCGCGTCCGGCGCCTTCATCGCCAGGGCGTCAATTGCCTCGTAGACGGCGCGGGCGACCGGATCAGACCAGACGTCGTCGATCAGGGAGTCAGCTTCTCTCCGCGGCATGCTCGCGCCGAACGCCTCGTCGATGACCAAGCTGGCGCGATTCTGCAGCAGGCCATGGGTCTCCTTGAACCATTTCAACCGAGCGCGGTGCTTGGTCTCGGGGCAAGTGCTGGCGATTTCAATCCATTCGGCCAGGGTCTTGCCGGTGGCGGCTTCCAGGCTCGCCCGCATGGACTCGAAATACTTCGCCTGACGGTCGGTGACGTTGGAGTGCATCGCCATGGCCGCGGCCTTCTCAGCTTGCTACGGGTTGGAAAGATACCAGTTCCGGAGCCGTGAGCTATGAGCCTCGAAGGCGCCTACGACCCCGACAACATCTTCGCCAAAGTCGCCCGCGGCGAAGCTCCCTGCGCCAAGGTGTTCGAGGACGCCGACACGATCGCATTCATGGACCTCTTCCCTCAGGGTCGTGGCCACACCTTGGTGATCCACAAACGCGCTCAAGCCCGGAATCTGCTCGACGCCGAGATGGCCGACATTATTCCGATCATGGCGACAGCCCAGCGGGTCGGTCGGGCGATCGTCAGGGCGCTGAAGCCGGACGGGCTGACGGTCATGCAGTTCAATGGCGAGGCGTCTGGCCAAACCATCTTCCACCTGCATTTCCATCTGATCCCTCGGTGGCGGGCAACGCCGCTGGGCCGCCATGCACAAGGCATGGCCGACTCCAATGAGTTGGCGAGGCTCGCCCAGGACATAGCGCGCGCGATTGAACCCTAAGTCGGGTCAGACGAGTGCGGGCGCCTCGATCTCCGGGTCTTCATTGGTTTCCGCCGGCGGACGCGCCGGCGGGGCGGCCTTCTCATCGAATTCGAAGGTCAGCTTGCCGTCCTTGAGGTCCACCTTGACGTGACCGCCCTTGGCCAGGCGCCCGAACAGGATATCGTCGGCCAGAGGCCGCTTGATCTGCTCCTGGATCACTCGGCCGAGCGGGCGAGCGCCGTAGAGCTCGTCGAACCCATTCTTAGCCAGCCAGTCGATGGCGGCGTCGCTGCTCTCAATGGTCACATGTCGGTCGGCAAGCTGAGCCTCGAGCTGCAGAATGAATTTCTGCACCACCATACGAATGACCTCGGGGGTCAGCGCCTTGAAGGCCACGACCGCATCCAGTCGATTGCGGAATTCGGGCGTGAACAGCTTCTTGATCGCCTCTTCGTCCTGACCTTCGAGCTTACCCCGGCCGAAGCCGATTGAGTTTCGCTGGGAGTCAGCCGCCCCGGCATTGGTGGTCATGATCAGGACCACGTTGCGGAAGTCGATTTTCTTGCCGTTAGCGTCAGTGAGCGCACCGTGGTCCATCACCTGCAAGAGGATGTTGAACACATCCGGATGCGCCTTCTCGATCTCGTCCAGGAGGACGACCGCGTGCGGGTGCTGATCGACAGCATCGGTCAGAAGGCCGCCCTGATCGAAGCCGACATATCCCGGTGGCGCGCCAATCAGCCGACTGACCGTGTGCCGCTCCATGTATTCGCTCATATCAAAGCGCAGCAACTCGATGCCGAGCGTCAAGGCGAGTTGGCGAGCCGTCTCGGTCTTGCCGGTGCCGGTCGGGCCAGAGAACAGGTAGGATCCGATCGGCTTGTCGGCGTCGCGAAGTCCCGCCCGGGCCATCTTCATCGAACTCGACAGTTGCTTGATCGCTTCTTCCTGGCCGAAGACGGCGCTCGCGAGATCGGTTTCCAGGCGACGCAGGGACTCGGTGTCGGATTTGGAGACTGACTTTGGCGGTATGCGGGCAATCTTGGCCACCACCGTTTCGACCTCCTTGATGCCGATGACGCGCTTGCGGCGCGCCTCAGGCAACAGCATCTGGGAGGCGCCGGCCTCGTCAATCACGTCGATAGCCTTATCCGGCAGCTTGCGGTCGGTGATGTATTTGGCGGACAGCTCCACCGCCGCACGGATCGCCTCGGAGGTGTATTTCAACTTGTGGAAGTCCTCGTAGTAGGACTTCAGGCCCTTGAGGATCTTGACCGTGTCCTCGATCGAAGGCTCGTTGATGTCGATCTTCTGGAACCGGCGAACTAGCGCGCGATCCTTCTCGAAGTGCTGGCGAAACTCCTTGTAGGTCGTCGAACCCATGCACTTGAGATTGCCGGAGGCCAGCGCAGGCTTGAGCAGGTTCGAGGCGTCCATGGCGCCGCCGCTGGTGGCGCCGGCGCCGATCACCGTGTGAATCTCGTCGATAAAAAGGATAGCTCCCGCGTGGTGCTCAAGCTCCTTGATCACTTGCTTGACGCGCTCTTCGAAGTCGCCGCGATAGCGGGTGCCCGCCAGAAGGGAGCCCATATCGAGGCTGAAGATCGTCGCGTTCGCCAGAACCTCGGGCACCTGCTGGCTGACGATCTTGCGGGCTAGCCCTTCGGCGATGGCCGTCTTTCCAACGCCGGGGTCGCCGACCAGAAGCGGGTTGTTCTTGTTCCGGCGGCACAGGATCTGGATGCAGCGCTCGACCTCGTTGGCCCGGCCGATCAGCGGGTCAACCTTTCCCTGGCGGGCCTTCTCGTTGAGGTTGATGCAATAGGCCTCGAGCGCTTCGCCGCCCGTCTTGACCTGAGCCTTCTCCTCCTCCTCGCCAGCGCCCTTGGCCGGCCGAGGTTCAGAGGCGCCCGCCTTCTTGGCGATGCCATGAGCAATGAAGTTGACGGCGTCGTAACGGGTCATTTCCTGCTGCTGCAGGAAGTAGGCCGCATGACTCTCGCGTTCGGAAAACACCGCCACGAGTACGTTGGCGCCAGTCACATCCTCGCGCCCGGATGACTGCACGTGGATCACGGCGCGCTGGATGACCCGCTGGAAGCCGGCGGTCGGCTTGGCGTCTTCGCCGTCGTCAACCACGAGCGACTTCAGCTCATTGTCCACGTACTGTGTGAGGTTCTTGCGCAAAAGTTCGAGGTCGACTTCGCAGGCGCGCATGACCGAAGCCGCCTCCGTATCGTCGATAAGCGACAGCAGAAGATGCTCGAGGGTCGCGTATTCATGCTTGCGCTGCGTGGCGTAGGCCACCGCGCGATGGAGCGACTCTTCAAGATTGCGCGACAAAGACGGCAAGATCGACCTCTCAGTCCTTTTCCATAGTGCATTGAAGTGGGTGTTGGTGCCGTCGAGCCGCTTCCAAAACCTGGGCGACTTTGGTTTCGGCGACTTCGTAGGTGAACACACCGCATACGCCGACGCCGTTCTGGTGCACATGCAACATGATCCGAACGGCGGTCTCGCGCGTTTTATTGAAATATCGCTCTAGTACGTAGGTAACGAATTCCATTGGCGTGTAGTCATCGTTGAGAATCAACACGCGATACATCGATGGCTTTTGAGTCTTGGTTTTGGTGCGCGTGACGACGGCGGTGCCGGTCCCGATCACCTCACCATTTTGCTGTTTATCAGCCACCTCAACTCTCCAGCGCGAACCCGACAAGGGCCCGAACGCCTCTTACATATGGGATGTTCGCCTCAATGAAAGACCGGTTCAAGTCCCTCGCGGAGTCTTCGAAACCGGACGTCCCGTTCGACCCCGAAGCTGTCGCGCGCTGATCAAGGCTTGGGCGCCGAACCGCTCCCGAAGGCTATCAGCCATGCTTTCGCTCCGACGGGCGCGCGCCTCCGCGTCCGGAAAGAAGTCGCTCTCGATGTCGAGGGCTTCGTGAAGGTTGGAAAGTCCAACACCTATAAGCCGGTAGGCCTGTCCCTTGGCTTCAGGCCTCAGAAGCTGGCGCGCCTCCTGGAACAGTGTGTGCGCGGTCTGGGTCGGGGAGTCGAGCGCCCGACGACGTGTGAAAATGCGGAAATCCGTCCGCTTGAGCTTCAGGGTGACCACCCCGCCGGTCAGGTCGCTCGCCCGGGCGTTTCGCGCCACTTTGTCGCACAGCGGCCACAGTCGGTCCTCGAGTTCGGCTAGCCGCGTCAGGTCGGTTGAGAAGGTGGTCTCGGCGCTGATGCTCTTTCGCTCTTCGCCCGGATCGACACAGCGACTGTCTTCGCCCCGCGCCAGCTTGGCCAGCCGGCCTCCATGCGCCCCGAAACGGCGGAACAGATCGTTGGCGTCGCACGATGCCAGGTCGCCGACCGTCCGATAGCCGGCTGCTTCCAGCGAGCGCGCGAAAACCTGGCCCACGCTCGGAAGGATCGAGACCGGCCTGGGGGCAAGGAAGCTGGCGGCTTCCGCCGAGCCGATCACCGCAAAGCCACGGGGCTTGTCGAGATCCGAGGCGATTTTGGCGAGGAAACGGTTGGGCGCCAGTCCGACCGAGACGGTCACTCCGATCTCTCGTTCGATTTCCAACTGCAGCCGCGCCAGGGTGACAGCATGCGGCTCGCCGTGCAGGCGCTCCGTGCCGGCCAGATCCAGCCAGGCTTCGTCCAGGGACAAGGACTGCACCAGCGGCGAAAGGGCACGAACCTTGCCGAAGATCTGATGGCTTACGGCGCGATATTTCCGGAAATCGGGAGAAATGATCACCGCTTCCGGGCACAATTTCCGGGCCTGGAACATCGGCATCGCCGAACGCACCCCCGACAGCCTGGCGATGTAGCAGGCGGTGGTCACCACGCCACGCACCTGCCCGCCGACGATCACCGGCCGATCGCGCAACTCGGGCCGGTCGCGCTTTTCGACCGACGCATAGAAGGCGTCGCAGTCCAGATGGGCGATCGAAAGTCGATCGAGCTCGACATGTCCGATGATCCGCGGTGATCCACACCGTCCGCATCGGGCCGGCCGCCTGCCGAACGCGGCCAAGCAATCGCGGCACACGGCCTTCATCGTGGGGGCAAGCCAAGGGCGTCGGCGATCGCCTCCGCCATCGCCGGCCAGTCGTCTAAGCGTACGTGTCGTGAGGGATCGCAGGGCGCGTGCGGCCTGAGCCGTTCGTCCGCCACAAATTGGAAACGCCGCACGTCTGGCGCCGAAACAGCGACGGATTCCAGATTCATCAAGAGGTCGTCGACAAAGCCCACTGGAGATCGGGTGCGCGCGGCCAGCGCGGCCACCACAGGCCCCTTGGGGCCCGAGTTGATGATCATGGGATAGTCGAAGCCGTGTCGCGCCAGCCATCGTGATCGCGGTTCGCGCCCATGCCCCGGTGCGTTGGTCAGAATCACCACGCTGGCGTCTGCAGCCAGGCGCTGCAGGGCCTCGCTGGCGCCGGGAACGGGTTCAATGTCCGCCACCGCCTCCTCGAAGAAGCTATTGAAAAACTCCCGACCGAGATCGAGGTCCAATACCGTTCCGTCGCTCAGGCGGTAGATATTCTGAAACAGCGCGAATTTGGTGATGCGCATTTCATAGCCATGCGGGCCGAGGAACCGTTCAAATCCTCGCATGAACATCGCCAGCACCTCGTCCACATCCACAATGAGGAGGGGCCGCGACGGATCGACCGGCGCGTCGGCGATTTCAGAAGGGGGCAGGGGATCAGCCAGGGTAAGCCTTTGACGAGCTAACGTCAGTTTAAGGATATGTGGGCGACACGGAACGATACACCCGCGGCTCGCGAGTCGCCTCGCGGCCAAATTCGCCCGTTCGGAACGCTTGCGGCATGACAAAGACCATCCTCATCATTGAGGACAATGATCTCAACATGAAGCTATTCGCCGACCTGCTCGAGGGCGCCGGCTATCGAGTCCTGCAGAGCGGCGAGGGAGTCGCCGGCTTCCAGATCGCCCGACAGGAGCGGCCGGATCTAATCGTCATGGACATTCAGCTGCCGGCGATCTCTGGTCTCGAGGTCACTCGCTGGATCAAGGAAGATCCGGAGCTCGCCCATATCCCGGTTGTCGCGGTGACCGCCTACGCCATGAAGGGCGATGAGTCCCGAATGCTGGAAGGCGGGTGCGAGGCCTATATGGCAAAACCGATTTCTGTGGCCGTGTTCCTGGAGACGATCGGGCGCCTTCTGGCGTCCAACCGACGCGCCGGAAGCGGCGCTATTTGATCTTGCCTTCGCGGAATTCCACGTGCTTGCGCACGACCGGATCGTACTTTTTGACGACCATCTTCTCGGTCATGGTGCGGGCGTTCTTCTTGGTCACGTAGAAGAAGCCGGTATCCGCAGTGGAATTAAGGCGGATCTTGATGGAAGCCGGTTTGGCCATGACGGATCAGATTCCAGACGGCCTCGCGGCCAGGGCGTTTTGAGAGGCGCGGACATTACGAATCCGCGGCCCGAAGTCAACGCTTCGCCGGTTTGGGCCTAGAGGCGCGATAGTTCCTGCCGCCCGCGCGTGAAGCGGAGCGATGGCGTCGGTCGCGATGGATCGGCGAGGCGGGCGGGGAGTTCCCGCAGGACAAACCGAGTGACACTGGGCAGGTCGAGGGCGAGCGCTTCCTCGAGTTCCAGCCACGCAATCTGATCGAGCTCGCCGCAATCGGCTTCCCGCTCGAAGCTCAGGAGGGCGGAAGCGTCGGCGAGGAAAAAGCGGGCATCGAAACGTTTGGGTGACATCGGCGGTGTAATCGCCCGGGCCACGAAATCCAAGGCGGCCAGGTCGGGTAGGGCGCCGCGCTCGGCGAACGCACGCCACGGACCGGTCGTTGGCCTCGATGGTGCAGGCTTGGCCAGAAACAGCCCGGTTTCCTCGAAGGTTTCGCGCACCGCGGCGAGAGCAAGGGCGCGCGCCAGGCGCGCCGCGCCTGTCTTCTCCAGGCGGCTGGCGACGTCGGGCCGCAGTTCGGTCGCGCAGGGCGCAACGAAGTCACTACGGTCCACCCGACCGCCCGGAAACACCCACTTGTCGGGCATGAAGTCGTGGCCCCCGTGCCGGCGCCCCATCAGGACGCGAAGGGTGCTCTCGTCATGTTTGACTAAGATCAACGTCGCCGCGTGCCGTGGGCGCACCGCCCTTCCGGATCGCGTGGCGTCGGCGATCGCCGGTCCGATATCTTCAAACGCTTGTTCGGTCATGGATCGACCTTACGGCCACCTCGAGATTCTACGAAGGACGTCTTGATGTGCGGCGGTTGACTTAGTTCCTGGATGGCTTACTGGCCCCATAATGCGACGCATTCGCAACACTCCGGGGATGCAGAACGCCGCCCGCGGGACTGATGAAGCATAGACGTTTCCGAGTTCGCCCGGACGGCCAACAGGCCCCGGGCGCATGGATGCGGGGCGGACGCATCGCGCGATTCCTGGCAGTGCTGGGTCCGGGTGTGGTCGTCATGCTTGCCGACACGGATGTCGGCAGCATCATCACCGCAGGACAAAGCGGCGTGCAGTGGGGCTATCGTCTGCTTCTGCTCCAGGCGGTGCTCATCCCGATCCTGTACATGGTGCAGGAGCTGACCGTGCGGCTGGGCGTATTCACCGGCCGCGGGCATGGCGAGCTCATCAAGCAGACCTTCGGCAGTTTCTGGGCCTGGGTCTCGGTCGCCGGTCTGGCGGTGGCGACAACAGGCGCGCTGCTCACCGAGCTCTCAGGCATGGCCGGCGTGGGTGAGCTCTATGGCGTCCCCCGGTGGGAAACCCTGACCCTGGCGGTCGTCGCCCTTCTGATTATCGTGATCACCGGATCCTACCGCCGGGTCGAGCGCGTGGCGATCCTGATCGGCTTGTTCGAATTCGCCTTTTTCAGCGTGGCCTGGTTCGCCCACCCCGACTCAGCAGCGGTCGCCAGACAGGCGATCGACATCCCGCTCGGCGACCGGCGTTATCTTTATCTGGTGGCGGCCAACATCGGCGCGGTGATCATGCCCTGGATGATCTTCTACCAGCAATCGGCGGTAGCTGATAAAGGCCTGACCTCTGAACACCTCGGCGCCGCCCGCCTGGACACCGCCGTCGGGGCAGTGCTCACTCAGCTGGTCATGGCCGCAGTGCTGATGTCCGCGGCGGCGACCATCGGCTTGCACAGCCGGACCGCAAGCCTGAACACGGTGGGCGATCTCAGCGCCGCGCTGACCCCCTTCCTAGGTCCTACAGTCGGGCGGCTGGTGTTCGGCCTTGGCATAGTCGGCGCCGGAATGGTGGCCGCGATTGTCGCCTCTCTGGCGCTGGCCTGGGGCATGGGTGAAGTCACAGGCTATAAACATTCTCTGGAGCACCACCCGCTCGAGGCGCGCTGGTTCTATGCGATCTATGCTGTCGCCGTGATCGGCGCCGCCCTCGTGATCGGCCTGGCGCCTGATCTTGTTTCCCTCAACGTCGAAGTCCAGGTGATGAACGCCTTTCTCCTGCCGCTGGTGCTCGGTTTCCTCATTGCCCTGGCGGTCAAGGCCCTGCCTGAGGAGCGACGTCTGAAGGGCTGGTATCTCTGGGTCGTGATCGCCGTTTCCGCGCTCACTTGCATGCTCGGCGTCTTTGGCGGGTTCAACGGCGCCGGCCTGGTCTAGAAGGAGAGACGGCCCCTCAGCTCATCATAGGGTCGCATCACGGCGTCACCGTAACTCGAGCGCCCGGCCAGCGCCGCATACCAAGCCTCAAGCCCGGGCAGGATGGGCCGGTCGATGTCGAGGGTGAAATAGCGATAGAGTTGGGCGCCTATGGCGAGGCCAGCCATCGTCAGACGTTCGGTTTCAGCTTGCGCCACGTGCCGGTCCGCCAGCGCAAAAGCTGCATGCGACTGGGTGAGCAGAGCGGTATTCCGGCCCGGGTCGCGTTCGGATTCCGGGGTCCGGTACCAGCCCCAGAAGAAGCCCATGAACGCCGGTTGCAAGGTTGTGGCGCACCATTCCATCCACTGATCCGGCCCGGCGCGTTCGACAGGATCCGCTGGCCACAGGCGCCCGGAAGCGTACCGGGCGCATAGGTAACGAATGATCGCATGGGAATCCCAAACGACCATGTCGCCATCTATCAGTACCGGCACCCTGGCATTGGGATTGAGCGCCAGGAAATGCTCCGTTTGCAACCCGCCGAAGCGGCCGCCGACTTCTTCGTGTTCAAATTCGAGGCCGATCTCGAGAAGCGCCCAGCGAACCTTCTGCACATTGATCGAACTTCGCCGGCCGAGAAGCGTGATCATTGCTGTCTGCTTCTGGGCCGCCGTGTGCCGGACTTTGCGTATGAACTAGAGCGCCATTTGCTGTCCGCCGGCTCCGGTTCGCTTGTCATCTCGAACAAAAGACCGCCGGTGACCGGGTTCGCTTCCTTGAGCCGTGCCTCGATCTTCGCGCCAAGTCGCCAGCGCACGCCGGATCGTTCACCAACGAGGCTGTGACCCGCCTCGTCATGGTGGAAATACTCGTCCCCCAGGCTGGAGATCGGCGCCAGGCCGTCCGCGCCGGTCTCCTCGAGCCTGAGGAATAGGCCAAATCGTGTGACACCGGTAATTGAGCCCGCAAAGGTCGCGCCTACGCGATCGGCAAGGTAGGCCGCGACATAACGCTCCGTCGCTTCACGTTCGGCGGCCATGGCTCGCCGCTCCGTCTGAGATACATGCTCGGCCGTCTGCGGGAGTTGGGCGATGTCGGACGCCGACAAGCCATCCGATCCCAGATCGAGCGCGGCGATGAGAGCGCGGTGGACAATGAGGTCAGCGTATCGTCGGATCGGAGAGGTGAAGTGGGTGTAGCGGTCGAGATTGAGCCCGAAATGACCGATATTGTCGGTTGCATAGTGCGCCTGCATTTGAGTGCGCAACACCACTTCGTTGACAATCTCCGCGTGCGGGCCGCCGCGTGTTTGCGCGAGCAGACGATTGAAACGGCTGGTCCTTGGCGCCTCGCCGCTCGACCACGGAATGTCGAGAGTCGCCAGGAAGTCCTTCAGCGCTTGCAGCTTGTCGGCCGCCGGCGCGTCGTGGACGCGCCAAATCATTGGCGACCGTCGTCGCTCCAACGTCTCGGCGGCGCAGACGTTGGCCTGGATCATAAATTCCTCGATAAGCTTGTGCGCCTCGAGGGCGGCGCGGGGTCGGATCGAAGCCACATGGCCCTCGGCATTCAGTTCGACGCGGCGCTCCACGGAATTGATTTCCAGCGGCGAACGAACGGTGCGCGCCTGGGCGAGCGCTTGGTAGGCCGCCCAAAGCGGCCGAAGGACAGGATCTAACAACGGGCCAGCGCGATCACTTGCAAGCCCGTCAGCGGCGCCCTGGGCCTCCTCATAGGTCAGGCTGGCGGCCGAGCGCATGAGCCCGCGCTCAAAACGATGGGCGCGCTTGGCGCCGCCGCCGTCAAACACCATGCGCACAGCGAGGCACGCGCGGGTCTGGCGTTCGCTGAGGGAGCACAATCCGGCGGACAGTGCTTCGGGCAGCATGGGCTCGACCCTGTCCGGGAAGTAGACGCTGTTGCCCTTCTCGCGCGCGTCATGGTCCAGGGACGTACCGGGGCGGACGAACGCAGAAACGTCGGCGATCGCCACCCAGACAATCCAGCCGCCGGGATTTCGCGCATCGACGTCCGGCTCGGCGAAAACTGCGTCGTCGTGATCCCGTGCGTCCGCGGGGTCGATGGTTACGAAGGGGATGGCGCGCAAGTCGGTACGACCGGTGAGCCCCGGCTCATCGGCCGACTCGGCTTCCGCCAAAGCCTCCGCGGAGAATCCCATGGGGATGCCGTTGACGTGAGCTGCGATCAGTGAAGCGGCGCGGGCGTCGGTCTCGTGGCCGAGCCTGGAAACTAAACGGGCGCGCTTCGGGCCGTGGGGCCGGCCTGCGTCGGGTTCGACCTGGACGAGCACTAGGTCTCCCTCGACGAGGCTGCTGCTGTCGGCGACGACCAGGCTGCTCTTCGCCCTGCGATCGACCGGGTCGATGCGGACTTCGCGTCGCGTCCGGCGCACCACGCCCAGAACCCGATGCGCACTTTGGCCCAGGCGCTTCAGAAGTCGAGCCTCGCGTTCGCCGGTCTCGGAAGCCTGGATCCTGACCAGCAACCGATCGCCGAGGCCCGGCGCCCCGGCGAGGCCTTCGTCTCGCGCTGGGGCCAGGCGAATAAGCGGCGAATTCTGCGGTGCG
Organism: Caulobacteraceae bacterium; assembly: GCA_036489325.1. Classification (GTDB taxonomy): domain Bacteria; phylum Pseudomonadota; class Alphaproteobacteria; order Caulobacterales; family Caulobacteraceae; genus Acaudatibacter. Next base: position 5,575 of record DASXGB010000140.1, on the reverse strand, counting down.
CGCGTGAGACGAACCCAAAGATCGCCGTCCGCGTCACGGTCGGCGACGTCCGCTACGGCCACGGGCGGGGCGTCATTCAGCCGCGGCGCGCGCCGAGACGAAGTCCGATGCGGCGGCTGGCGCCGCGCCTTCATTTGCGTGTCCGGGTCCGCTTCGCTCGCCCGCGAGCGCGGTTTGATGCCGACCGGGCAGGGCGAGCGCCATCCGGCGGGGCGAGGGCGGCGCGCGCATCCACTAGGGCGACAGCCTCTTCCAGGGTCAGCGCCGCGGGATCGGTCCCGCGAGGAACATTGGCGTTGGTCTCACCATGCTTGACATACGGCCCATAGCGGCCGGCCAGCAGGCGAATGGGCTCGCCGGTTTGCGGGTGAGCTCCCAGCGTGCGCAAAGGCTCGCGGCCCCCCGAGCGGCGTCCCCCGCCCGCCTGCTTTTCGGCCAGCACGGTAACGGCGCGATTAATACCGATATCGAAGACCTCGTCCGCATTCGGCAGGTTCGCATAGACGCCGTTGTGCTGGACGTAGGGGCCGTAGCGGCCGACTCCAGCCAGGATCATTCCGCCATCCGGATGTTCGCCGACTTCCCTCGGCAGTCGCAGGAGCCTGAGCGCGCGGTCCAGATCCACCACCTGTGGCGGCCAATCCTTGGGAAGGCTCACGCGCTTGGGCGGCTCGGATAGCTCCTCGACGTAGGGGCCGAAACGTCCGGCCTTGAGCCAAATGGCGTTTCCGCTGGCCGGATCGACGCCGAGTTGGCGGTCTCCGCCTTCGGACATTTCTTCGGCTTCGGCGACGCCCAACGGCCGCGTGTAGCGACACTGAGGATAATTCGAGCAACCGACGAATGCGCCATAACGACCCGCCTTCAGAGACAACTGTCCTTCGCCGCAAGAGGGACACAGGCGCGGATCGCCGCCATCTCCCCGCGCGGGGAAGAGATGATGGCCTAGGGCCTCATTGAGGGCCTCGATCACCTGACCCATGCGCAGGTCGCCGATGTCACCGACGGCGGCCTGGAAGCCGGTCCAGAACTCGCGAAGAAGCGCCTTCCAGTCGAGCTCGCCGGCTGAAACCAGATCCAGTTTTTCCTCGAGATCGGCCGTGAAACCATATTCGACGTAACGGGCGAAAAACCGCTCCAGGAATGTTGTCACCAGCACGCCGGCCGGCTCGGCTACGAACCTGGATTTGTCCATCCGTGCGTAGCCGCGGTCACGAAGGACGCCGAGGATCGAGGCGTAGGTCGACGGCCGGCCAATGCCCAGTTCTTCGAGCTTTTTGACGAGGCTGGCTTCGGAATACCGCGGCGGGGGCTCCGTGTGTTTCTCATCGGCGCGGACGTCGAGAACTTTCGCCCCGGCCCCTTGACGAATCTGAGGCAGACGTCCCTCGCCGTCATCTTCGGGAGCTTCCGCCCCCGGCGCGCGCGGTTCCGGCGCGTCTCGACCCTCCTCATAGACAGCGAGATATCCGGGGAAGAGCACCACCTGGCCGCTCGCCCGAAGGCCGGTCTCGCCGTTTGCCGTTTCGATGTCGACCGTAGTGCGCTCAATTCGCGCCGCCTCCATCTGCGAGGCGATCATCCGCTTCCAGACCAGCTCGTAGAGCCGGCCAAGGTCCGGTTCGAGGCGCAGACGGCCAGGACTTCGCTCCAGGCTGGTCGGACGGATTGCCTCATGCGCCTCCTGAGCATTTTTGGCTTTGACTTTGTAATAGCGAGGAGACTCCGGCACAAATTCGGCGCCGTAGAGGTGGCCGATAACCGTCCTTGCCTCGGCCAGGGCCTCCGGCGCCGACTGCACACCATCGGTTCGCATGTATGTAATCAGGCCCACCGTCTCGCCATCGACATCGACGCCTTCATAGAGGCGCTGCGCGGTTTTCATGGTTCGATCGGCGGAGAAACCGAATTTGCGGGCGGCCTCCTGCTGGAGCGTCGAGGTGGTGAAGGGTGGTGGCGGATTGCGCCTCGTGGGCCGCGTCTCGACCGCGGACACCGTGAACACACCGCCCGCCACCGCCGCCTTGGCTTCCAGGGCCGCCGCCTCGCTGGCCAAATCAAGTCGCGCCAGCCGCTTGCCGCGATGCTTGACCAGCTTGGCCGTAAATGGATCGCTCTCGGCCGTCAGATCGGCCTCGACGGCCCAATATTCCTGCGACTTGAAGGCCTCAATCTCGAGTTCACGGTCGACGATGAGGCGAAGCGCCACCGATTGCACCCGGCCCGCGGAACGCGCGCCCGGCAGCTTGCGCCACAGCACCGGCGAGAGGGTGAAGCCGACCAGATAGTCGAGGGCCCTGCGCGCGAGGTAGGCGTCGACAAGCTCCATGTCGATCGCGCGCGGATGCCTCATCGCCTCGGTGACCGCCCCGCGCGTGATCGCATTGAAGACCACGCGCTCGACCTGGGCCGATCCCAGGGCCTTGCGTCGGCGGAGGTCCTCGAGAACATGCCAGCTGATCGCCTCGCCCTCCCGATCAGGGTCTGTAGCCAGGATCAGGCGATCGGCGCCCTTGAGCGCCTGAGCGATGTCGGCAAGCCGCTTGGCCGATTTGCCGTCGACCTCCCAGGTCATGGCAAAATCTTCGTCCGGCCGCACCGATCCATCCTTGGACGGCAGGTCGCGAACATGGCCGAACGAGGCCAGCACATTGTAGTCGGACCCGAGATAGCGATTGATCGTCTTCGCCTTTGCTGGACTTTCGACGACGACGACGTTCATGCGCGGTTTCTGGCTGCCCTGTGAGATTGCGATGGATTCACGCGCGAAGGTGGGCGAGAGCCGATGACCCTGTCAACGCGATCAACGGCTGACGGCCAGTCCTCCGGGCAAAAGCTCCGCCTTGCCGGCCAGAGCCAGCTCGACCAACGCCGCGGCCGCTGCGCCTGCACAGAGCTTGGCGTCACGCGCCAACTCGTCAAGGCTGGCGGGGGTGGGTGAGAGCAGGGCCTCAAGACGGTCGACGGCATCCGCTGACTGCGTCACTTCCGTGTCGGGTGGAGGGAAAAGAACCGATGGCGGTTCAGGCTCCCAGACTCCTTCGGCCGCTTCCAGCACGCGCCGCACATCGTCGACGCCCTCGACCAGCGTGGCGCCCTGACGAATCAGGTCGTTCACGCCGCGAGCCCTCGGATCGAGTGGCGAGCCCGGCACAGCAAAGACATCTCGCCCCTGCTCCCCGGCCAGGCGTGCCGTGATCAGCGACCCGGATTTCATCTCAGCCTCCACAACGACCACTCCGAGGGAAATGCCTGAAATGATTCGGTTTCGGCGGGGAAAATCAGGCGCCCGCGCCGTAAAGCCTGGCGGCCGCTCGGAAACCAGGCAGCCTTTCTCGCGAATGGCCGCGGCGAGGTCCGAATGTTCCGCCGGATAGACATCGTCCACACCACCCGCCAGCACTGCCACCGTGCCGGCCTCGAGCGCACCCTGGTGAGCCGCGGCGTCGATGCCGCGCGCAAGGCCTGATACGACGACATAGCCGGCTTCACTCAGCCCTTGCGCCAGGTCTCGCGCGAACCGCCGGCCCGCTGTCGACGCAGCCCGCGCACCGACAATCGCGACTGAGCGCCGCATCAAAATCGCCGGATCGCCCCAGACCCATATCAAGGGCGGTGGCGAGTCGAGCACAGCCAGAAGCCGTGGAAAGGCGTCGTCGCTTCCCAGCACGAGGCGAGCGCCAAGAGCCTCCCCGCTGGCCAACTCGCGCGCAGCTTCTTCTCGGGAAGGCAGGCGTAGTGATCCGCCGGCACGGCGAGCAAGACCCGGAGATTCAGCCAAAGCTGTCGATGCTGAACCAAACCGGCGAATGAGATAGGCAAAAGCCGTCGAACCGACCGATTCGGCCCGAGCCAGCCTCAGCCAGTCGAGCCGCTCTGGGTCGGCTTCCACGATTTCAAGCTCTCTTTTCGGCGCCGATCTTGGATTCCTTGCCCTCGATGAGGCGTTCGATGTTCTCGCGGTGGCGGACGAACACGAGCACAGCCATGAACACCGACAGCCAGAACGCCGGGAGGCCCCAGCCTTTCAACAGACCCACGTAGACCGGCCCCAACGCGGCCGTGACCAGTGCCGCCAGGGATGAAAATCGGAAGATCAGGGCCGTCACGATCCAGGTCGCGCCCGCGGCGAGGGCCGCCGGCCAGGCGGCGACGAACAACACACCAAAGAAGACCGCCACGCCTTTGCCGCCCCGAAAGCCAAGCCAGACCGGGAACAGATGGCCCACGAAGGCGGCTGCGCCGGCTAGCGCCGCGCCAACGGGCGAGGTCAGCCAGCCGGCAACGAAAACCGCCAAGGCGCCTTTGGCGGCATCCCCGGCCAGGGTCGCGGCCGCCAGGTCTCGCCGCCCGGTCCTTAGGACATTGGTGGCGCCGATGTTACCGGAGCCTATTTGGCGGATGTCTCCGAGGCCCGCCTGACGAGTCAGGATCAGCCCAAACGGTATCGAACCCAGAAGATAGCCGCCGATCGCGCAGGCGATCAGACCGACCGTCGAAACATGCGTGTGGATCATCAGCCCCCCTCCTGCTTCCGATCATACACCACTCGGCCCTCGACCAGGGTCATTCTCACCTCGCCCTGAAGGCGACGCCCGTCGAATGCCGAATTCTTGGACTTCGAGATCAAGTCAGCGGCATCCACCAATATCGGAGCATCGATGTCACAAAGGACGAGATCGGCCGGCGCGCCGGGCGCGAGCCGCCCGGCACTCAAGCCGATCGCTTCGGCCGGCGCGAGGGTAACGCTTCGGATCAGGGTGGCGAGACGAATTCTCTTCTCATGATGGAGCGTGAGGAGGGCCGGAAGCAGGGTCTGAAGTCCGACTGATCCCGGAGCGGCCTCATCGTAGGGCAGGCGCTTGTCCTCGGGCGGCGCCGGCGCGTGGGCCGAAACCACGATGTCCACGAGCCCTTCGGCCAGGGCCCCGCCGAGGGCCAGGCGATCGTCTTCACTGCGAAGTGGCGGCGTCAGTTTGCAAAAGGTCCGGTAGTCACCGATGTCGAGTTCATTGAACGTCAAGTGATTGATCGAGGCGGTCGCGACGACCGGCAGGCCTTTGGCCTTGGCTCGGGCGAGGCTTTCGAGCGGCTCGGCGGCGCTGATCTGATCGACCAGCAAACGGGCTCCGGTCAGTTGAGTAAGGATCAGGTCGCGCTCAAGCATGATCGTTTCGGCGGCGACTGGCGCGGGCGGCAGCCCCATGCGGCCGGCAAATTCGCCTTCGGTCGCCGCGGCGCCATCGGCGAGCCAGGGGTCGGCGGGGCGGTGAGCGACCATCACGCCAAGGCCCGCGGAATAGGTGAGAATCCGGCGCATGACCCGCGAATCGACGATCGGGCGGTCGGCATTGGTCACATAGACGCAGCCGGCTTCGCGCATCAGCCCGATCTCGGCCATGCGGACGCCTTCCAGCCCTTTGGTGGCCGCGCCGGCCGGGTAGACGTGCACGAGGCCGATATCGCGGGCCCGACGCAGGATAAAATCAACGACAGCCGGATCGTCCACGACGGGGTCCGTGTCGGGTTGGACAACGATCGATGTAACACCGCCTGCGGCGGCGGCCGTCGCGGC
>DASXGB010000069.1:0-2729 GCA_036489325.1 Caulobacteraceae bacterium | reverse complement strand
TTCACCTATGGAGACGGCGTGGCGGCCATCGACGTCGGCGCATTGACCGCCTTCCACAAGGCTCACGGCCGGCAGGCGACCATGACGGTGGTCGCGCCGCCGGGGCGCTTCGGAGCGGTGGAGACGGACGGCGACATCGTCACCCACTTCCATGAGAAGCCGCCCGGCGACGGCGGCCGGATCAACGGCGGCTTTTTCGTCGCCCACCCCTCGGTGCTGGACCTGGTCGACGGTCCCGCCACCCTGTGGGAGCGCGAGCCCATGGAGCGCCTGGCCCGGGCGGGCGAACTGGTCGCCTACCGGCACGAGGGCTTCTGGGGGGCGATGGACACCCTGCGCGACAAGGCGCACCTGGAGGAGCTCTGGGCCGGCGGCGACGCGCCCTGGAAATGTTGGTGATGAGGCATCGGCCGGACCGCCCGGCGCTGGTCGGCGCGGGCGCGGAAAGGGTGGTGGCGGGCCAGGATCGCATCGTCGTCACCGGCGCAGGCGGCTGGCTGGGCCTGGCGACCCTGGAGATGCTGAGCGGTCTTCTGCGCGAAGACTTCCACCGCCGCGTGGTCTGTTTCGGCGCCCACGCCCGGGCCCTCAAGCTGCGCGGCGGCGTCAGGATCGAGCAGCGGCCGATCGCCGAGATGGCCGATCTGGCCCCGGCTCCGAGCCTCGTCCTGCATCTGGCTTTCGTCACCCAGGGGCCGGCCATGACCCTGGACCGGGAGGGTTATGTCGAAGCCAACCTGCGCCTCTCGGCCACAGTGCTCGCCGCTCTCGACCGGATCGGCGCTCGGGCCATTTTCATGGCCTCGTCAGGCGCGGTCCACATGCGGGACCTGAGCGGCGGCCCCCAGTCCAAGGAACTCTATGGCGCCCTGAAATACATCGACGAGGCGGTGTTCGCCGACTGGGCCGACCGGCGCGGGGCCACGGCGGTGATCGGCCGGGTGTTCAACCTTTCGGGCCCCTATATCAACCGGCGGTCGAGCTATGCCCTTTCCAGCATGATCGACGACGCCCTTTCCGGCAGGCCGGTTGCGGTGAGGGCCACGACGCCGGTCTTCCGCTCCTATGTGGCGATCGAGATCCTGATGTGCGTGGTCATGGGCCTGCTCACCGAGCCCGCCGCCGGGGTAAGCCGCTTCGAGACGGCCGGCGGTCGGGTGGTGGAGATGGGTGACCTCGCCGGACTCGTCGCCAAGGTCCTGGGCGCGCCGGGCGTCGATCGCCCGGCCTTCGATCCGGCCGCCCCGGCAGACCACTACGTCGGCAATGGCGCCGCGTTCGCCCCGCTGGTGCGGCAATACGGCTATCTGCGTCGCCCGCTCTCGACCCAGATCCGCCAGACCGCGGCGTTCATGGCCCAATGGCCGGATGAAGCAGAGCTCAGGGCGGCAGGATGAGGCCGTTCGAGCGCGTGGCGCGCTATTACTTCATCGGCGGGGTCAACACCGCCTTCGGCTTCGCTCTCTATTCGGCGCTCGTCTGGCTGGGCTTCAACCTCTACCTGGCCCAACTCATCTCCTACCCCTTTTCCGTGGCGTTCAATTATTTCACCTACAGCCGGCATGTGTTCCCGGGCGAGGGGCGGCGGCCGGCCGCCTTCATCGGGGCCTACGCCTACAATTATCTGCAGACCCTGGCGCTGCTCGCCATCGTCCACACCGTCGTGGCCAATCCCTACGCAGCAGGCTTCATCGCCCTCATCATCGGCACGGCGATCAACTACTTCGTGCTCAGGCGCTTTGTCTTCCGGCCACCGGCGGCGCCCTCCGACACGGCCTCCCTGTAGCCCTCGATCTGGGCCCGGGTGACACCGGCGATCCCGGCCGGATTGGTGGCGCGCGCCTGCCACCACTGCGCGGTCAGGGCCACGGCGTCGTCGATGGAGAGAATCGGCCGCCAGCCCAGACCCGCGGCCGCCTTGCCGATATCCAGGCGCAGGACCTGGGCCTCTGGCAGGGGGGAGGGTTCGATTTCGATGTCCAGCGCCGCCCCGGCCGCCGCGGCGAAGCGCCTGGCCATGTCGGCGACGCCGATCTCGCTTGCCCGCCCCGGTCCGAAGTTCCACGCCCCCTCGACCGGCGCGCCGGCCAGCAGACCCTCGCCAAGCGCCAGGTAGCCGCGCAAGGGCTCGAGCACATGCTGCCAGGGCCGCACCGCGTCCGGGTTGCGCAGCACCAGGGGGCGTCCGGCCTCGATGGCGCGCACGATGTCGGGGATCAGCCTGTCCGCCGCCCAGTCGCCGCCGCCGATGACATTGCCGGCGCGGGCGGTCGCCACCCGCACCCGGCCCTCGAGCGGAAATAGGGTCTCGCGCCAGGAACCGGCGACGATCTCCGCCGCCGCCTTGCTGGCGCTGTAAGGGTCCCGGCCGCCGAGCGCGTCGCCCTCGCGGAAGGCCTGGGCCTGCTCGCGGTTGTCGTAGCACTTGTCGGAGGTGACGCAGACTACCGCGCGCACCGACGGCGCGTTTCGGGCCGCTTCCAGCACATGAGCCGTACCCATGACGTTGGTCGCGAAGGCCGCCACCGGATCTGCGTAGGCGGCCCGTACGATCGCCTGGGCGGCAAGGTGGAAGACGATCTGCGGCTTCGCCTCGTGCATGACCATCGTGGCCGCCGCCCGATCCCGGATGTCGGCGAAGGTCGAGGCCATGCGCTGGCTGAGCCCCAGGTCGGCATAGAGACTGGGCGCCTCTGGCGGCAGGGCCAGGCCGGTGACTTCGGCGCCTT
>DASXGB010000047.1:0-5878 GCA_036489325.1 Caulobacteraceae bacterium | reverse complement strand
GCCTCGCGCGGCGTGCGTCCGCCCTTGGCCAGATTGCAGCGGGCGCACGCGGTGACGATGTTCTCCCACGTCGTCCGGCCACCGCGCGAGCGTGGCGTCAAATGGTCGAACGTCAGATCATCGCCCGAGCCGCAGTACTGGCAGGAAAATGAGTCGCGCAGGAAGAGGTTGAACCTCGTGAAAGCCGGTGGCCGGTCCTGGGTGATGTAACTCTTGAGCGAGACGACGCTCGGCAGGCGCATCTCGAATGAGGGAGAATGGATCAGGGTGTCGTAGGCGGACACCACGTCCACCCGCTCTAGGAACACCGCCTTTATCGTCTCCTGCCACGACCACAGCGATAAGGGGTAGTAGCTAAGCGGACGGAAGTCGGCATTGAGCACCAGGGCGGGCGCGCCCGAAGGCGGACGGCTAAGGATTTGCATCGCCGCCTCCGTTCCTGATGGTTTCCGTTTCGGTGCCGCGACTGGAACTGAAGACGCTCACTCCTTCGCAAGACGGTGCGGGGCGGAAGGCCTCGCGAATCCCTTATGCCGCCTGATGCTCGCCGAATCATACGAGAAGTTCGGCGACATCTCCATGACGTGGAGGCTGCGGCGATGGGGTCAAAAACGCGAAGAGGCGTCTGAAGTGGCGCGAATGTCACGCGTTCGGGCGTGAGGAAAACTCAATTTCTCGGAACCCTTCAAAGACCTTGGAGCGTCCGAGAGGGGCGTTTCGCGCTATGTCGCCCCTCTCGAAGCTCTGGCCCGTTCATTTCGGGTCTGGCGGGATCAGGCGCCGGTCAGCGCTGTGGCGCCGGCCAGAACCACGCCGAGCGAAACAAGGAAGAAAGAGACCGTACGGTCGAAGAGGTTTTCGAAGGCAAACAGCTTGGACATGACTTTTGAGTCCTTATCTAGGGTTGGTTCCCCCACCGATTTGGAAGGGATGTCCGATCTGGACGGTGTTTAGATAGGCCGGAATGTGAACGGTGTCAAGATAATCTTTACGGCGTTCGGATTAAGTTTTATAGAGGGTGCTTAAAGGGAAGCTAACGTCCATGGCCCATGCCGAACTCGCCCGCGAACTCACGCATGAGGCGCGCCCGTACCACCACGGCGACCTCTCCAGAGCTCTGATCCTGGCGGGCCGGCGAATCCTGGAAAAAGAAGGACCGGCGGCGCTCTCCCTACGGGCCGTGGCACGCGAGGCAGGCGTCAGCCCGGCCGCGCCCTACCATCACTTCAAGGACAAGGGCGACCTGTTGGCGGCGGTCGCCAGCGAAGGCTGGCAGGAGCTGGGCGAGGCGATCGTGAAGGCCCGCGGTGAAGCGGCCGACGCACGTCACGGTCTCAACGAGATCGGATTCGCCTATGTCACGTTCGCCAGAGCCAACCCCAATCTCTACCGGTTGATGTACGACACGGCCTGCGACCAGGAAGATATGCCGGACCACGCCAAGGACGAATCGAGCGGCTGGGGTCAGGTCAGGGCCTCCCTGTTGGCGGTCGGCATGGATCCCGGCAATGAGCTGGAACTCAAGTTGGCCACCATTGCAGCCTGGTGCGCCGCCCACGGCGTCGCCGAGATGGTTGGATTCAAGGAATTTGGGCCCCTCAAGCAGGCGCTGGGCGGCGAGGCGGCCCTGGTCCGCGCCATTCTCGACCACCTTGGAATCTACGCCCGTCACGTCCGACACGAGCCATCGGCCTGAGCGCAACGCCGATCCAGCCTGCGAACGACACAGGCCTGGTCACCCGCTTCGCCCCCTCACCCACCGGCCTGCTTCACCGAGGGCACGCCCTTTCCGCCCTTCTCGCCCATGACGCCGCCCGCGCCGCCGGCGGGCGCTTCTTGCTGCGCGTGGAAGACATCGACGCCGCCCGCTGCCGGCCAGCCTTCACCGAAGCCATCCTGGAGGATCTCGCCTGGCTGGGCCTGATCTGGGATGGCCCCGTGGTCCTTCAGTCCGGGCGGCTGGCGGCCTATGCCACGGCGCTGGACCAGCTGCGCGAGCGGCGGCTCCTCTACCGGTGTTTCCGCACCCGAGCCGAGGTAGCCGCGGCGATCGGCCAGGCGCCACACGGCCCGCAGAAGCCATTCTTTGGCGAGCCGCTATCGGCAAGCAAAGAGAGGGAACAACTGGCCGGTGGCGCGCCCTACGCCTGGCGACTTTCCGTTGCCGCCGCCGAGGAGGCGCTGGGCGGTTTCAGCAGCCTCGACTTTGTGGACACAGCGCGCGGCAGGATCGCCGCCGATCCCTGGGCCGCCGGCGATGTGGTCCTGGCTCGCAAGGACCTGGGCGTCGCCTATCACCTGGCGGTGGTGGTCGACGATGCAGCCCAGGGCGTGACCCTGGTTGTGCGTGGCGAGGACCTGCTGGACGCCTGTCACGTTCAACGCCTGCTCCAGGCGCTTCTCGCCCTTCCAGCGCCCCTTTACCGCCACCACCGCCTGGTCCTGGGTCGCGACGGCAAGCGCCTGGCCAAGCGGGACAAGTCCGAGACGTTGCGGGCGTTGCGAGAGGCGAATGTCACGCCCGATCAGATTCGCACGGATCTTGGTCTTCCTGCCTGACGGGCTGACAGGCTAAGGCCCGAAGATGGACGGGGACACATCGCGTTCGGGTCTGCTTGGCGAGCCCGACTATCTGAAGTTCTGGGCCTCGCGCTGGATGGGCAGTTTCGGCTCCCAGGTCCAGTCGGTGGCCATGGGCTGGCAGGTCTATGCCCTTTCCCGGCAGACCCTTGACGTCGCCCACGCCGCCTTCAACGTCAGCCTGATCGGCCTCTTCACCTTCGTCCCATTGCTGCTGTTCGCCCTGCCGGCCGGCGAAACGGTCGACCGGCGCGACCGGCGGGGCGTGCTCGCCCTGTGCTATGTCGCGGAGACGGCCGGGGTAGCCATCCTGGCCTTTGTTTCGCTCACCGGCCGGGCCAGCGTGCCGATCCTGCTGGCGGTGGCCGTGCTTTTCGGCGCGGCGCGGGCGTATTTTCAGCCGGCCCTGACGGCGCTGGGACCCATGCTGGTGCGGCGCGAGTTGCTGCCTCGGGCGATCGCGTGGAATTCCCTGGCCGGACAGACGGCCTCCGTCGCCGGGCCGGCCGCGGCGGGTCTCCTGGTCGCGCTCTCGCCGGGCGCGGCCTATGTCTCGGTGTGCGCCCTCTACGTCGTCTCGGCGTTCTGCCTCCTCTTCATCCGCCAGCCGACAAAGCCGAGAGTCCAGGTGGGGTCGCGGCTCGAGCTGGTCAAAGAGGGCCTCGTCTACGTCATCTCCAACAAGGTCGTTCTGGGGGCGATCTCGCTGGATCTCGCGGCCGTGCTGCTGGGCGGCGCCACCGCCCTCCTGCCGGCTTTCGCCCGCGATGTCCTGAAAGCCGGACCGGAGGGATTTGGGATCCTCCGCACAGGGCCGGCCTTCGGGGCCACGATCGTCGGTCTCTGGCTTGCCTGGCGGCCGATCCGCCACAACGCCGGCGTGATCATGCTTTCTGGCGTCGCGGTCTTCGGCGTCGCGACGATCGTGTTCGGATACTCCCGCTGGCTTGGCCTGTCGGTCGTCGCCCTGGCGGTGTTGGGGGGCGCGGACATGCTGAGCGTCTTTGTGCGCCAGACACTGGTGCAGCTGGTCACCCCAGATCCCATGCGCGGTCGGGTGGCGGCCGTCTCGACGATCTTCATCTCCGCGTCCAACGAACTCGGGGAGTTCGAGAGCGGCCTCGCCGCCCGCTTTCTCGGCGTCGTGGGCGCGGCGGTGTTCGGCGGCTTCGGCGCCGTGGCGGCGGCTGGAGGGTGGTCGCTGCTGTTTCCGGCCTTGCGCCGGGCCGACCGCCTCGAATAATTCGCTTCACACAAACAACTGTTCGAACTCGGGAGTGCAGCAATGGGTATCCTCAGCGGCAAGGTGGTTCTGGTCACGGGCGGCGGCAACGGCATCGGCCGAGACTGCGCCCTCATTGCCGCTCAGGAGGGGGCCAGGGTGGTGGTCAACGACCTCGGCGGCGGCCTGCATGGCGGTGACGAAGGCTCGACCGGCCCGGCCGAAGTGGTCGCCCAGGAGATCCGCGCCGCCGGCGGCGAAGCCATCTCCAATTCCGACAGCGTCACCTCGCTCAAGGCCTGCCAGGGCATGCTTGAACAGGCGCTCGATACGTTTGGCGGCCTGCATGCGGTGATCAATCCGGCGGGCATTCTGCGCGACGGCATGTTCCACAAGATGGACGAGTCGGACTGGGACAAGGTCATAGACGTGCACCTGAAAGGCACGTTCAACGTCTGCCGCGCGACCATCGAACACTTCCGCAACCAGGAGGACGGGGCCTACATGCTCTACACCTCCACCAGCGGCATCATCGGCAACATCGGCCAGACCAATTATGGCGCCGCGAAGATGGGCATCGCCGGCCTGTCGCGGATCATCGCCATGGAGGGGGCGGCCAAGAACGTGCGCTGCAACTGCATCGCGCCGGTGGCCTGGACGCGGATGACGCAGTCAGTGCCGGTGAAGGACGAGACCCAGGCCGCCCGCCGCGCCCAGATGGCCAAGGATATCCGTCCCGACCAGCCAGCCCGCTTCTCGGTGGCGCTGATCTCCGACGCCGCCAAGAGTGTCAGCGGTCAGATATTTGGCGTCAGCGGCGATAATATCATCCTCTATAGCCAGCCGAGGCCGATCGCGACCGTGGGCAAGCCCGAGGGATGGACCATCGACACCATCCTCAGCGAGGCGCTGCCCAAGATGGCCGATAAGTTCTATTCGCTGCAGCGCTTGCCGCTGGCCGCCCCGCCCGCCCCTGCAAAGGTCGGCTGAACGTGCCGGGTCGGCTTGAGCGTCGAGGCGCCGTCGTCACGGGCGCGGCCAGCGGTATCGGCCGGGCCAGTGCGCGCCTGTTCGCCGCGCAAGGAGCCTCCGTCCTCTGCTTCGACAAGGCCCCGGCCGTTGGCGAGACCGCGGCGATGATCGCCGACGCGGGCGGCCGGGCGATCGCCGTCGAAGGCGACGCCGGGTCCGAAGCGGAGATCAAGGCCGCCATCGATCGCGCCCACGCCGAGTTCGGCCGCCTTGACGTTGTCTATGCCAATGCCGGCGTTTCGGGCGGGATGACGCCCCTGGAGGCGATCGACGAGGCCTTTTGGCAGGCCTTGTTGCACGTCAACCTGATCGGCCCGTTCATGGCCATCAAGCACGCCAGCCCGATCATGAAGGCGGCGGGCAAGGGTTCGATCATCTGCACCGCCTCGGTGGCCGGCATCCGCTCAGGCGCCGGCGGCATCCCCTATAGCGCCAGCAAGGCCGGCGTCATCAACATGGTGCAGACAGCGGCCAACGTGCTCTACGGCACGGGCGTGCGGGTCAACGCCATCTGTCCGGGCCTCATCGAGACGGGGATGACCCGGCCGATCTACGAGCAGGCCCGTGAACGCGGAACGGACTCCAAGATCGGTCAGCTCAATCCGTTGCGCCGCGGCGGCGAGCCCGAGGAGATCGCCCATGCCGCTCTGTTCCTGGCGTCCGACGACTCGTCCTATGTCAACGGCCAGGCGATCGCGGTCGACGGCGGCCTTTCTTCGAGTCATCCGGTCGGCAGTCGACGAGGCTGAGCAAGCACGCCAAGCGCAAAGATCGTCATCGCCCCGCGGGCAAATGATCGTCGAAGGATGCTGCGAGCTTCAAGCGCACAGGCGACGGGACCGGAGAGTTGCCGCCATGAGCGATGTCGATGTGATCGAGAACAGCTTTGTCCCTTTGCCCGACGGGTTCCGTCTGGCGGTGAAGCTCTGGATTCCGCAGAGCGCCGGATCCCGGCCCGCGCCCGCCGTCCTTGAGTATATCCCCTACCGCAAGCGCGATAGCTACCGGGCCTATGACCAGTTCTGGGGCCAGACGCTGGCCTCG
>DASXGB010000009.1:0-3515 GCA_036489325.1 Caulobacteraceae bacterium | reverse complement strand
GCGACCGTTAAACACCGTATGATCGGGGCGATTCACCGTATTCGGCAGGGGTTGCCGACCGTAGATACGGCGGCCGACCCACTCGCCGGCGGGACGCCGGCACGGGTCAAAATCCGCCACCATAAACAACCATAGTCATGGTGATTTCCCCATAAATTATGGTGTCCAGCGTCCTTGACGGGCATTGCGCGGGCGGTCTGGGGGAGGCCCACCGAAACACGCCGTAAAACCGGCTGTTTCACCGTAAATACGGTGGCTAGGCGAAACGCCGACGCGGCGGGAAAATCGGCCACCATTAACGTCCATAAACATGGACGATTCCCCATTAATAATGGTGTCCAGCGACCCTGACAGATGCTCGCTTTACACCCCCGGGAGACACACCCGGTCGGCGTGCCGGCGGCGGCCTCCATAAAACACCGTAAGATCGGGCGATTCACCATAAAATACGGTGGCCTCATTCACCGGATTTGAAAAGCGCGATCACGGCTTCACGATGTCAAAGAGCAGCCTGCAATGTTCAGGGCGGACGGAAATAGCATTATGCAATGTTTCGGACGCGGTGTCAACCAATATTCCGCTCATCCTGGACGAGCCGCGTGTAGCGGCGAGATCCAGGACCCAGGTGTTTTATCGTCAAGCTCGTGGCTTGCAGAAAAAGCCTGGGTCCTGGATGGCCTCGCTACTCGCTCGGCCTCCAGGATGAGCGGAGGTGGGGGATTAGCAACCCGCGTCGGCTTGGCGCCGTAAACCCTGGCGTAGCCGCTCTCGACCTCTCCCTCGGGGAGAGGTGAAGGGTTGGCGTTTAAAGCGCGCCTTAACCCTCTTGCTCGCACGGTGATCGCTGTAATCTCGCCGGTCAGGCGATTCTCTTTTTTTTGCGCGGAGCGGAACATGGCGAGGGGGGGCCGGCGGCGGCGCGACCTGAAAGCCTGGAAGCGGATGTTCAAGGAGCTGTGGACGCCGATCCTGCGCGCCCGGCTCGCGGGCCTCGCGGCCGTCGCCCTGGGCGTGGGGCTGCTCTCCGTACTGGCCTCCTATCACGCCTCCGATCCCAGCTTCGATTCCGCGGGCCCCGGACCGACGGTCAATCTCCTCGGCCCCATCGGCGCCGGCCTGGCCGACATCGGGTTCCAGAGCCTGGGCGTCGGCGCCTGGGCCGGCGCCCTGCTGCTGATCATCGTCGGCGGAGCGCGGATGTTCGACGGCGCCCCGCCGCGTCCCGCGTCGCGTCACCTCGTCCGCGTTCTGCTGGCCGCCGTCGGCGTGCTGGGCCTGGCCGGCGCCGCCTCGGCCCCGCCCCCGCCGGCCGCCTGGCCGCTGGCCGCCGGTCTCGGCGGCATGATGGGCGATGGCTTGATGAGCCTCGTCTCCCAGCCGCTGGACGCCGGCGGCGCGCCGGCGCCCGGCGTCATCGCCGCCTGCCTGCTGGCGGTCACGAGCCTGGGCGCCATGACGCTGTCGCTGTTCCTCGGCCGGGTGCAGGCGCTCGCCAGGCTCAGGATCCCGGTCGTCGCCGGAGCGGCGCCAGCCGCCGCCACGACGGCCCCGCGGGTCGCGCTCGACGATCCGGAAACCGAAGCCTTCGAGGATGACGAGGACGAAGACGACGAGGCGGCCGAGGTCGGCGAGAACGGCGCCGCGATCAAGCCGCCCAAGTTCGTCGCCAAGCCGTCCCAGCGCGAGGCGCGCGAGACCCAGCCGGCTCTGCCTTTCGACGGCGGCTACCGCCTGCCTGAGCTCGCCATGCTGCGCAAGTCAAAGCCCAGGGCCGCGACCATCGACGAGGCGCTGCTGCGCAGCAACGCCCAGATGCTTGAGAACGTGCTGGCCGAATTCGGCGTGCGCGGCCAGATCGACCACATCCGGCCGGGCCCGGTGGTCACTCTCTATGAGCTGGTGCCGGCCGCCGGGGTGAAGTCCGCCCGCGTCGTCGCCCTGGCCGACGACATCGCCCGCTCGATGAGCGTCGAGGCCTGCCGCGTCAGCGTCGTTCCGGGCCGCAACGCTATCGGCATCGAGCTTCCGAACGCCGAGCGCGCCACGGTCTATCTGCGCGACCTGCTGTCCAGCCCCGAATACGAGAAGGCCGGCCAGGTCCTGCCCCTGGCCCTCGGCGAGACCATCGGCGGCGAGCCTTACGTCGTCGACCTGGCCAAGATGCCCCACCTGCTGATCGCCGGCACCACCGGCTCCGGCAAGTCGGTGGGCGTCAACGCCATGATCCTCTCGATCCTCTATCGCCTGACGGCCGAGGAGGTTCGCTTCATCATGATCGACCCGAAGATGCTCGAGCTTTCGGCCTATGACGGCATCCCGCATCTGCTGGCGCCGGTCGTCACCGATCCCAAGCGGGCCATCGTCGCGCTGAAGTGGACCGTGCGCGAGATGGAGGACCGCTATCGGCGGATGTCCAAGATCGGGGTGCGCAACGTCGCCGGCTACAACGAGCGGGCGCGCGAGGCGATGTCTCGCAAGGAGCACTTCATACGCACCATCCAGACCGGTTTCGACGAGCGCGGGCGGCCGATCTTCGAGGAGGAGAAGATCCGCCCCGATCCCATGCCCTATCTGGTGGTGGTGATCGACGAGGTCGCCGACCTGATGATGGTCGCCGGCAAGGATATCGAGGGCGCCGTCCAGCGCCTGGCGCAGATGGCCAGGGCCGCCGGCATCCACCTGATCATGGCCACCCAGCGGCCGTCGGTGGACGTCATCACCGGCACCATCAAGGCCAATTTTCCGACCCGGATCAGCTTCCAGGTCACCTCCAAGATCGATTCGCGCACGATCATGGGCGAGCAGGGCGCCGAACAGCTCCTGGGCATGGGCGACATGCTCTACATGGCCGGTGGCGGCCGCATCACCCGCCTGCACGGCCCCTTCGTCTCCGACGCCGAGGTCGACACCGTCGCCCGCTTCCTGCGCTCGCAGGGCAAGCCTGACTATGTGTCTGACGTCACCGCCATGGCCGAGGAGGACGAGGACGAAGGGTTCGTCGCCGCCGGCGGCGACGGCGACGGCGCCGATCTCTACGACCAGGCCGTGGCCATCGTCGCGCGCGACCGCAAGGCCTCCACGAGCTACATCCAGCGACGCCTGCAGATCGGCTACAACCGCGCCGCCTCGCTCATCGAGCGGATGGAGAAGGAGGGCGTCGTCAGCGTCGCCAACCACGCCGGCAAGCGCGAGGTCCTGGTCAGCCCCGCGCCGTAACCACCTCTCCCATGGGAGAGGTGACGAAAGCGGGCCTGGCGCCCTATGTGGGCGGACAATGGCTCTCACTCGCCGCGCAGCCCTGACACACCTGGCGACGCTCATCGCGACCCTTCCCGCCTGGCCGGCGCTGGCCCAGCTGTCGCCGGATGACGCGACCCTGGTCGAGAAGGCGCGCGACGACCTCCTGCGCATCACCAGCGCCATCGGTCGCTTCACCCAGGTTGACCCGGCCGGCCGCACGGCTACCGGCACGATCTATCTCAAGCGCCCCGGCCGGGCCCGCTTCGAGTATGACC
>DASXGB010000339.1:0-11993 GCA_036489325.1 Caulobacteraceae bacterium | reverse complement strand
GCGGCAGATCGAGGTGCGGGGAGTGAAGGCGAGGCCTTAACCGGCGGGGATTGGAATCCGCTTCGCCGCGTCAAACTCGGCCCACATCGGCGCGCAATCCACCACATTCCCCGTGGCGGCGGCCTCGTCGATCGCCATCACTGTCAGGCCTGCTTCCAGGGAGTCCCACGGCGTCACTGGAAAGGCCGCGCCGTCTTCCAGGCTCGCCTTGAGGTCGAGAGCCATGGCCTGATCAGCGCCGTTATGCAGGTCGGCGGCGCGCGTGGCGAAGTCGATCCGCTCGGGCTTCTTCTTATCGAGCCCGCCGCGGATCATCAGCTTATTGCGCACGAGATCGGCGATCAGGGTCCCGTCGGTCCCGGCCAGGTACCAGCGTCGTTCCTGCAGGGCTACGTGGCTGTGGGAGTGGAAGGCCAGGCGCAAGCCACTGTCATAGGCGACGATCGCCACCTGGTGGTCGAAGAGATCCATGTCCGAGTGGAAGGCGTCGTTGGCCCCGGCCCAGCCGGCGTCACGCAGCGCGTAAGCCGCCTCACCGTCTGAGTAGACCTTCGCCGCAGGGTCCCGTTCAGGTCGAAAAATATCACGCCCGCCGAAGCTCGCCACCTTGACAGCCCGGCCCCGCGCCAGACGGCCGAAGATATCGAAGTCGTGGCAGACCTTGTCGAGCATGAACGAGCCGCCGAAATCGGCCCGACGCCGCCAGTTGCGGGCGAGATAGGCGCCATGTTCTGGGTGCAGGTGCTCAGTGGCGTCCATCGACACCAGGGCGCCGAGTTCGCCGGCGTCGACCCGGCCGATCACCTCGCGGACGAGGGGCATCGAGCGCATTACAAGACCGATGAAGAGAGGCGGAAGATCCGAGTCGGTGAGCCTGCGGGCCAGCCGCTGTGTTTCGGCGCGGGTGCGCACGATCGGCTTCTCGCAGAAGATCGGACCGCCGGCGGCAAAGGCGGCCTCGAGATGGGCCAGGTGAAGGTGGTTCGGCGAGCCGATCATGATGAGATCGAACGGACCGTCGGCCAGCAACGCGGCCTCATCCTTGTAGGCGCGCCCAGGATCGATCCCCTGTTCGGCCAGGATCGGCAGACCCACTGGCGCCGGGTCGGCATAGCCCGCCACTTCCAGCAGCCAGCCCACCTCGACCATAGCCGCCAGCACATGGGCGATCCGCTGGCCAAGGCCGATGACGGCGATGCGATGTCGGTTCATGGGTAAGGCTTGTCGCGCGCGCCGAGGCCCTGATCAACCGGCTTGCCGCCCGTAAAACCGGCCCCTAGGGTGAACGGCGATAAGGAACTGGAGGCCGCGTCGTGAAGTTCACTTGGTTCAACTTGATGCCCTGGCCGTACCTGCCGGACGACTTCCGCGAGAAGAACCGCTCGGTCTGGGTCGACATCGACCAGCGGCTGTTCGACCCAGTGAAGAGCAACGCCGTCTATAACACCTACATGGACCTGCTGGAGTACGCCGACACGCTCGGCTTCGACGGCATCGGGGTCAATGAGCACCACCAGAACGGCTACGGCATCATGCCGTCCCCGAACATCATCGCTGCGGGGCTCGCCAGGCGGACGAAGAACGCGGCCCTGGTGGTGCTGGGCAATTCCATCGCCCTCTACAATCCGCCGGTCAGGGTGGCCGAAGAGTTCGCCATGCTCGACTGCATCAGCGGCGGGCGCCTGGTGGCCGGCTTCCCGGTCGGCACCTCGATGGACACCAACTACTGCTACGGCCAGATCCCGGCGCTCACACGCGAGAAATATGCCGAGGCCCATGACCTGATCATCAAGGCCTGGACCACGCGCGAGCCCTTCGCCTTCAACGGCCGCTACAACAAGCTGCGTCACGTCAACATCTGGCCAAGGCCGATCCAGCAACCGCACCCGCCGGTTCACATTCCGGGCGGCGGCTCGATCGAGACCTACGACTTCTGTATCGACAATACCTATTCTTACTCCTACCTCAGCTTCACCGGCTACATCCGCGCCAAGGCCCTGCTTCAGGGTTACTGGGACCGGGTGGCGGAGCGGAACACGCTGGACGCGTCGCCCTATCGCGCCGGCTTCGCACAGACGATCTGCGTGGCCGAGACCGACGCCGAGGCCGAGAGGCTCTATTCCAAGCACGTGCACTACTTCTACAACCGTTGCCTGCACGTCTATCCGGGCTTTGCCGATGCGCCGGGCTACCGCACGATCAAGACCATCCAGTCCGGCGCCTTGTCGCAGTACGCCCCGCCGCGCGGCTTTGGTGAGCTGACCTGGAAGGATCTCACCGAAGGCGGTCATGTCATCGCCGGCTCGCCCGAGACCGTCCGTCAGCGGATGGAAGAGATGATTAAGGGCCTGAACGTCGGCCACGTCTTCTGCCTGATGCATGTGGGCGACATGCCGGCCGACAAGTGCATGCACTCCACGCGCCTCTTCGCCGAGAAGGTGATGCCGAAGCTGCGAGGGCTGCTCCCCGAGTGCGAGGGCGACGAGCGCTTCTGGGCCCACCCGATCGACAAGCGCGCCATTCCGGGAACGCTTCCCGCCGAATACGTCCCCGAGCGTGAGCCCGCCTGATGAGCATGGAAACCAAGACCGTCACCGTCCGTCACGCCGAAGTGAAGTACCTGGAGGGAGGCGAGGGGCCGCCGCTCCTTTGGCTGCATGGCGCGGGCGGCGCCACGGCCGGCGACCCAATCTTCGCCGAGCTCACCAAGGCCTGGCGCGTCTACGCGCCGTTTCTGCCCGGCTACGGTGAGACCGAAGAGTGCGGCTCCCTGCGCGACATGCTGGATTTCACCCTGCATACCGCCGATGTGGCCGACGCTCTGGGCCTTAAGGATCCGGTGCTGGCCGGGCATTCGATGGGCGGGATGATCGCTGCCGAGATGGCGGCCACGGCCCCGAGCGACTTTAGCCGACTGGCCCTCATCGCCTCGGCGGGCCTGTGGCTAGACGATCATCCGATCCCGGACATCTTCACCCTGCTGCCTTTCGAGATGCCGGGCTACCTGTTCCACGACCCGGAGGCCGGGACAAGGCTGATGACGGCCGGGCTGAAGCTGGACGATCCGGAATTCCTGAAGGCCTACCTCATCCGCAACGCCCGCCAGATGGGCATGGCCGGCAAGATCCTGTTCCCGGTGCCCTACCGCGGCCTGGGGGACCGGCTTTATCGGATCAAAGCCAAGACAGTGCTCGTCTGGGGCGAGAGCGACAGGGTCGTGCCGCCTGTATACGGTCCGGCCTTCGCTGAGGGTATCGCGGGCGCCAATCTGATTACCATCCCCGAGGCCGGACACATGATCATTGCGGAGAAGCCGGCCGAAGTCGCCGCCGCCATCGCCTACCTCAACTAGGGGCGAACAGCAGGGCGGCGCAGAGCAAGGGGGCGGGCTTGGACATCACCCGGCGCGGATGGCTGGGCGCCACGGCGATGGGCGCGGCGGTGTTTGGCGCGCCCCTGGCGGCCGGCGCGGCGACCCTGGCCGGGCCGATTGGCCAGGTCGATATCCCGAAAGCCCGGTTCCAGATCCTCTCGCCCGGCAAGGTCGACTACCGGCCGGCGCTGGAGGCGCTCGCTGCCTACGCTCGCGACGAGCTTGTGGCTGTCGGCTTGCCCGGCATGAGCCTGGCAGTCAGCGACCATGACGGCTTCTCGGCGGCAGTTGCGATTGGCTGGGCTGATCTGGCCGCTCATGAGCCGATGACCTCGGACCGGCTCTTTCAGATCGGCTCGATCAGCAAGTCATTCCTGGCCCTCGCCATTCTCAGCCTCGCGGACGCCGGGGCGATCGACCTCGATGCGACGATCGCCCGCTATCTGCCCGATATCCCCTGGCCCGCGGCGCCGATCACCGTAGCACAGGTGCTTAACCATACCTCGGGCCTGCCGGACGGATCAGGGATGTTTCCACGCGTTCCGGACGGGCGGTTGTGGACCGGCTTTCCGGCCGGATCGAAATTCTCCTACAGCAATACCGGCTTCAACCTTTTGGGCGCGATGGTCGAACGCGTTACCGGCAAGCGATACCAGGACGTCATCCTCGAGCGCGTGCGCACGCCGCTAGGCCTGGCCACGATCAACGAGAGCATTAATCAGGTAAATCGCGCCCGTTTCCCGAAGGCGTACATCCCCTGGGATCAAACCGTCGCCGCCGAGACGCCTCGGTCGCCGTTGCAGCAGGCGAAATGGGACCCGGAGGACACGCCCGCCGGCTCCATCGCCGCGACGGCGCCCCTGATGGCCGCCTATGCCCGCGCGCTATGCGAGCTCGGCACGGGTCACGGCCGCCCGGTCCTCTCAGACGCCTCCGCCGGGCGGTTCTCCACCGGCGTCATCGCTTCGGACGAGGATTTCGGAGCCGGCTCAAAGTACGCCATGGGTATCGCCATCCAGTCGGTCGATGGCGTTCCGTGCCTTCACCACACCGGCGGCATGGTGGCCTTCACCTCGTCGATCCACGCCGACCCCCAGGCCGGCGTCGGCGCCTTCGCCAGCGTCAACGGGCGTAACGGCGGTTACCGGCCGCGCCGGACCACCGCCTACGCTGTCAGCCTGATGCGCGCCGCGCGCCTGGGCCAGCCGCTGCCGGCGCCGCCCGATCCGCTCACAAGCTGGAAACCGAAGGACCCGACGCCGCTCCTCGGCCGCTGGATCGGGGCCGACGGCCGCGCCTTCGCCATTGAAGCCGGCGCTGATTTTCCAACCGTGAGCACAGAGACCGGCGCCGCCCCCCTCTATGCCTCCGGGGGGACCCTGGCGACGGCCAACCCCGACTTCTCGCGGCACGGATTCGACCCTGTGCGCGAAGGCGGCGCCGTCACCGGTCTCTGGTGGGGGGAGACCCTGTTCGGCCGCAAGGCGCCGCCAAAACAGGCCGTTCCTGAACGCCTGCGCGCGCTCGCCGGTGTCTACATCAACCGCGACCCGTGGGACGGCTATGCGGTTGTGTTGGGCCGCGGCGAGACCCTGGTGGGTGAGGGCTTCGGCCAGATCGTCGACCGTGGCGGATACTGGACGGTGGCCAAGGATCCCGGCGGCGTCGAGCGCTTCCGCTTCGACGCCATGCTCAATGGCAAGGCGCGACGTCTTAGCGTGTCCGGCACGGATTTCGAGCGGCTTGGGGTCTAAGCGGCTTTCGCCCTCGCCAGCGCGGTCGCTCGGCCAGCGGATCAGTCGGCCGGGTTGTACTTTTGCACAAAAGCGACGGCGGCCTGCAACATGGCCGTCCGAGTCGCGCCCTTGGACAACCAGTGGTCCTCGCCCGCCATCACCTGCACCTCGTAGGGTTTGCCGGCCTTCTTCAAGGCCTCGATCATTTCCTGGCTCTGGGTCGGCGAAACGACGGTGTCGTCCTTGCCGTACATCACCAGGATCGGCGCATCCGCGCGGGTTGCCAGCTTAGCAGGTGAGAGGCTGTCGAGGTCGGCGTTTGGTTCGTCGGCGCCCATGAACCGCCGCCAATAGCGGGTCACGTCGGACTGGGTGGATCCACTTTCCCGGTATTCGGTATGCAGCATGAGCGGCAGGTCGGCGACGCCGCCCCACGAAACCGCGCAACGGTACAGACCCTGCTGAACCGTTACTCCCGCCAGGGCCGCATACCCGCCGTAGCTGCCGCCGACGATGCAGGCTCGTTTCGGATCGACAATCCCGCGTTTGGCCAGTTCCGCAACGCCGTCGGAAATATCGCTCTCCATCTTTCGGCCCCACTGGCCATATCCTGCCTGCGTGAAGGCTTCGCCATAACCGGAGGAGCCGCGGTAATTGGGCTGCAAGACCGCATAGCCGCGTGAGGCGAAGGCTTCGGCCCACCAATCGAACCCGAGATAGTCCTTCGCCTGCGGACCTACGTGCGGCAGGACGACGAGCGGCAGGTTTTTCGGCGCCGTTCCAGGCGGGAGCGTCAGTACGCCTTCGAGAGCTAGGCCATCCGCCGCCTTCCAAGAGACCATGCTGTAGGGACCGACCTGGTCGGGGGGAATGTCCGGATAGGCTGCGCCAACGCGCTTGACCGACTTGCCGTCTCCATCGACCAGCCAATAGGTTCCGGGGTCCTTTTCGCCCTCGGTCTTGAAAATGAGGCGCGAAAAGTCATCGTCGTATGAGATCAGGACCGCGTCCGGGTCCTTCAGCGCCGCGCGCGCCGTGTCCAGCCTCGCTGTCTTGTCCGCGTCGAAGAGCTGCAACTTTGGCGAGTCGCCCTCCTGCTGTTGACCGATCCAGCGATGCTCGCGATCGAACGTGAGATCCATAGCGCTGCGGGCGGCCGGCAAATCAGCGTCGTGCGATCCATCCGAGAGCAGCTCATGGACATCGTCCTCACCGCTTGTAGGTTCGGAGATGAGCAAGCTCGCGCCGTCCTTGCCGAAGCCCAGGATACGCGCCGGACCGAAGCCAGCCTTGCCGTGGGTGATAGGCCGGCCGTCAGCTTCCACACGCCATTCCCCCGTATGTGGGTCGCTGACGACGTCGGCGGCGATGAGGCCGGTATGTGGATCTATCAGCCAGTTCTCGTCGGCGTAGGCCCCGTCAGCCATTTCCTCGCGAGCGCCGGTGTCGAGGTCGACCCGGAACAGGTTCGGATAGCCCTCGCCCTTGTAGCGAAGATTGTTCTGCTGGACGCCGCCGAAATAGCCATAGGCGTGGCCGCCGTCTGAGCTGAAACCGTATTCACCCCATACGATCGGAATCAGCTGCGCCTGATTGTTGAACACCACATAGAGCCGATGCTGAGGCACGTTCAGCGACACGACCTGTGAGAATTCTCCGGCGGAGTTCGAGAAGTGATTCATCCGCATGGTTATGGAGACGCTCACAACCACATGGTCTTCGTCGGCCCATTGGAGCGCCCTGAGCTTGATGTCTGAGAAGTCGACCTCGTGAAGGACCTGGCCGTCGGGAGTGACGACGTGCAGTTTGCGGTCCGATCCGGCCACGCTGATGTAGGCGATCCTGTCGCCATTCGGCGAGATGTCGATGCGCTCGACGGCCGGCAGCGCCCCATAGGCTTCAATTGGCGGTGGCGCTGCACGCGCGGGCGCGGCTGGGAGCAGGCACAGCGCCGCGCTCGCCGCCAGAGCTGAAAACCGTCGATCCATTCCCCCCTCCACGTTTCCTTATATCTGTCGCGCGCGCCCGGCCCAGTAGGGCGCGCGGACCTTGCCGCGCTGGATCTTTCCGGCCGGACTCCTCGGCAGCTCCTCGGCGAAATCGAGCGTGCGCGGCGCCTTGAAGCCGGCCAGCCGGCCACGCGCGAAGGCGAGGATCTCGCTCGCCAGGGCGTCGCCGGCCGTAAACCCCGGATGCAAGGTGATGACCACCTTCACCTCCTCACCCCATTCCGGATTGGGCACCCCGATGGCGCAGGAATCCTCGACCGCGGGGTGCTGGATGACCTCGTTGTCGATTTCCTGCGGATAGATATTGACCCCCCCGGAGATAATGCACTCGGCCGTGCGGCCCGTGAGGAACAGATAGTCCTCGTCGTCGAGGTAGCCGACATCGCCGAGCGTGAAGTAGCCTTGTCGGTGGGCGCTGGCGGTCTTTTCGGGGTCTTTGAAGTACTCGAACGGCGCCACCGGCGAGACCTGGAAGTAGAGCGTGCCGGGACGGCCGCGTTCGAGGATCTCGTTTCCCTCGTCGTCGAAGATCTTGAGGGCCGCAGGCGTTGGCAAGCGGCCGACCGTTCCGGGTTTCAGCAGCCATTCGTGCGAGCTGACCAGGAAGCCCGCCCCGCCCTCAGAGCCGGCGTAATACTCGTGGAGGATCGGTCCCCACCAGTCGATCATCGCCTTCTTGACTTCCGGTGGGCACGGCGCGGCGCCGTGGACGACGTAGCGCAGGCTGGAAAGGTCGTACTTCGCCTTCACCGCGTCCGGCAGCGCGAGAAGGCGCTGGAACATGATCGGCACCAGGTGGCAACGGGTCACCCGATGGCGCTCGATGGCGGCGAGCACGCCTTCGCTATCCCATTTGTCGAGGAACACCAGAGGGGAGCCCTGGGCCAGGGCTGAGCGCACGTCGAAGGCGAGCGGCGCGGCGTGGTAGGCCGGGCCGACGCAGAGCTGAACGTCGTTGGTTTCGCCCGGTCCCGGCGCCAGCACCGTGGTTACGGGCTTGCGGTAGACCCCTTTGGGCCGGCCGGTCGTGCCAGAGGTGTAGAGCATGGCCCCGCCCATCTGCGGGTCGGGAATGTCGGAGCCGTCCTCGCCCGCCAGGGCCTCGGCGTAGGGGATGAAGTCCGGCGCGTCCTCGCCGATCGAGACCTTGACTGTGACCTTTGGCGACGCGGCCATGAGCGCCGATGGGAAACGGGTCTCGGCGATCAGCGCCTTGGCCTCGCAGTCGGCGACAATATAGGCCACCTCGCTTTCGTTGAGGTGCCAGTTGACCGGCGTAAAGCGATAGCCACCGCGTAGCGCCGCGCTCACCACTTCAGCGAACTCGGCGCGGTTCGAACACAGCAAGGCGATGGGATCGCCGGCGACAACCCCCTGGCTCCTGAGGAATCGGATCAGACGGTTGGCGTTCCCGTTGAGCTCGCGGAACGTGCGAGTTCCGTGTGGACCCCAGATGGCGGTCGCATCGCCCTTGACGTCGGCCCAGACACTGGCGGTCATTCCATTGTGCGCGGCGGCCGAAAGCCGCGACATCAGATCCTGCATGGCGATCATTAATCGAACGGCCGGCTGGCGCGTCAATCGGAAAGCGCTCAGTCCTCCAGGGGACCAGGCGAGAATGCGTGCAGGTGGGAGCCTGAGGCCGGAAAATGCTCGGCCAGCGCCGCGCCGCAGATCTCGACCGCCTCCACAATCCCTGCTGTCGGATCGGCCCCCACCTTCATGGCCCCCGCGATCGCATCGGCGGCCCGCTTCCAGGGCGTCTCACCGCACTTCTGATGAATGGCGGCGTCGGCCAGGATCTGGGTCTGGCGGTCGGCCAGGGCGACAAAGATCAGCACGCCCGTCTCGCTCTCCCCGGCCCTGGCGCCCATGGCGACGAACTGGTGATGCGCCGCTTTGGCGACCCGGTGCTGTTTCAGCATGCGCGGGGTCAGATGGCGGCGAACCTCCGGGATGTGGACAATGGCGAGAACGACGAGGAACAGGATGATCTGCACGGCCGCATAGACGGCCACGGAGAAGCCAAGGGCGCGGGCGAGGCCGCCGCCCTCGGCGACCAGCCAGTTGTCGCGCGCCAGGTCGATCAGCGGAGCCAGGCTTAGGGACAGGGCGATCGGCGGCAGGGAGAGCGCCAGCGCCGCGGCCCAGGCCAGAGGCACCTCTCGGTACTTCGAGACTTCCTCCGCCAGCACGACGAGGATCTCGCCGCTCGTCTTTTCCTCGGCGCGCGACACCGCCTCGGCGATGCGCTTCTCGTCGATGGCGCTCAGCATCTCACCAGCCCCCTGAGGCGCCGCCGCCTCCCCCTGATCCGCCGCCGCCGGAGAAGCCGCCGCCGCCGAAGCCGCCGCCGAAACCTCCGCCGCCACCCCAGCCGCCACGCATGCCGCCGCCCAAGAACATCAGCGGCAGCAGCATCCCCATGCCGCCGCCGAACCCGCCGCGGAAAATTCGGAAGAGGATGAAGATCAGAAAGATCAGCGGAATGACTCCGCCGATCGGGTTCCCATGGCGCATCGGCGCCTCATCCTGCTGCATGGCCTGCTCGGCCTGAGCGGCCTTCTGCTCAGCGGTCGAGGGATCGGCCGACAGCTGCTGGATGAGTTCGTCGGTACCCGCGACAATTCCGCCAGGGATGTCGCCGGCGCGGAACTTGGGAAGCACGGCCTCCCGCAGGATCAGGCCGGAAAGGGCGTCGGTGAGAATTCCCTCCAGCCCGTAGCCCACCTCGACCCGCACCTTGTGCTCGGAGGGCACGATGATGAAGACAGCGCCGTTGTTGGTCTGTTTCTGGCCGATCCCCCAGGCGCGCAACAGGCCCACGCCATAGTCGTCGATATCCTGACCGTTGAGACTTGGCAGGGTGACCACCACCAGCTGGCGGCTGGTGGACTGTTGCAGGGCCGCAAGCTTGGCGGTGAGCTGGGACTGGACATCGGGAGTGAGGACATGGGCGTCGTCCACCACCCGGCCGGTCAGGGTCGGATACTGGGGCGCCGCCCAGACCGGGGCGCAGAAGAAGGCGATGACGAGTGCGAGGACTGGCGCTGCCAGCCCCGCCAGCCTCATCATTGCGTGGCCGTGTTCGACGCTGGAGCAGCCGCCGGCGGGGGCGAGCCCGGCGCGGCGCCCGGCACAGATGTGTCGAAGTTCACCGTCGGGGCGGACTGGGCCCCGGCCGTGGCCGTGAACAGGGCCATCGGCTTGTGATTGTGATAGAAGGTCGCCGCCCAGATCGAGGTCGGCAGCACCTGCAGGGTGGTGTTGTAATCCTGGACCGCGGCGTTGTAATCGCGCCGGGCGACCGCGATCCGGTTCTCGGTGCCTTCCAGCTGATCCTGCAGCGCCAGGAAGTTCTGGTTGGACTTCAGGTCGGGATACCGCTCCTGGATCAACATCAGGCGTCCCAGCACACCGGACAGCCGGTCCTGGGCCTGGGCGTACTGGTTGAACGCCGCCTGGTTGGTCAGGGTCGAGGCGTCAACCTTGACCTGGGTGGCGCTGGCGCGGGCCTGGGTCACATCGACCAGCACCCTTTGTTCCTGGGCGGCAAAACCTCTCACAGTGGACACCAGGTTGGGGATCAGGTCGGCGCGGCGCTGATAGTCGTTCTGGACATCGGCCCAGGCCGTCTGGGCGGCCACTTGCTTGCGTGGAATGTCATTGACGCCGCAGCCGGCAAGCGCCAGCGGCGCGATGAGCAGGATGGCGAGGCGCGCAGCGCGCCGCAGTGTCGTGGCCAAGGGGCCCTCCCTGAGATCGCCGCGGTCACGCCGCGGACAGGAGGAAATCTAGGAGGCGGCGGCCATCTGCGCCAGAGGGGCCCAACGAGCGGGCTCAGACGGCGTGTCTCAAGTGGCGACGAGATTCTCCTCGCCGGCCTCGCCGGAGAGGTCGTCGAACGAGCCGTGGGCCGAGGCGTAGAGGGTTGCGTAAAGGCCGCCGCGCCGCATCAGGGCCCGGTGGGGGCCTTGCTCGACGATCCGGCCGGCGCGCAGCACGACGATATCGTCGGCATCGCGCACGGTGGCCAGGCGATGCGCAATGACCAGGCACGTGCGGCCGGCGAACAGCACTTTCAGCGCCTTCTGGATGGCTTGTTCGGTGAAGCTGTCGATGTTGGCCGTGGCCTCATCGAGGATCAGGACCTTGGGATCGGCCACCAGGGCGCGGGCGAAGGAGATCAGCTGGCGCTGGCCGACCGACAGGTTGCGGCCGCGCTGTCCCAGCTGGGTGTCGTAGCCCTCCGGCAGGCGCATGATGAAGTCGTGCGCCGACACCGCCTTTGCGGCCGCGATCACGGCTTCGCGCGTGGCGCCGTCGGTGTTGTAGCGAATATTCTCGTCGATGGTGCCGGAGAACAGGAAAGGCTCCTGCAGCACCATGCCGACGAAGCGGCCGAGCGCGTCCAGGCGCACATCGCGCACGTCGATCCCGCCCACGCGCACGACGCCGGCGTCGACGTCGTAGAACCGGTGGACCAGCGAAGCGATCGAAGTCTTGCCCGACCCCGTCGGCCCCACCAGCGCCACCACCTTGCGAGGCTCGATCTTCAGCGAGACGTCGTGCAGCACCGTCTGATCCGGCGCGTAGCCGAACGTGACATGGTCGAGCTCGACCGTCGCTTCGGCCCCGTCCAGCGTTCGCGGCTCCGGCGCATCGCGGATGGAGATCGGCACGTCCAGCACCTCGAAGATGCGGTGGCCGGCGGCCATGGCCCGCTGCATCACGGTGTATTGCATGGAGAGAAGCCGCACCGGCTCGAAGAACCGCTGCACCGACAGGATGAAGGTCACCAGAATGCCCACCTGCAGAGCGCCGCCGAGCGCGGCCTCGCCGCCGAAGACAACGATGGCGGCCATGGCGAAGCCG
>DASXGB010000284.1:0-2396 GCA_036489325.1 Caulobacteraceae bacterium | reverse complement strand
CATTCGCAATAGAGTATAAGAGAGCCGAAGGTCCAGGGTGGGAAGAAGACGTGGCACTCGCCTTGCGGGTAAGGCCACGCCGCCCGGCCTCGTCATGAGCATCGAGCAGATCCTGGCCGAGGACGACCTCGTGGCCCTGCGCTGGCGCATGGACGTTCCCGCCAACGGGCCGACGAAGGCGCAGTTCGCGACCGCGACCAACATCATCACCATGATCGGCGGACAGGCGCTGTCCAACATCCAGACGCCGGGGTCCCCGGTGTTGACGCCGGTGTCTCCAAGCCTGTCGCCCGGCTAGCGGAGGACCATCCCGCGGACGGCCTCAGGCGTCGGCCTGGACACTGGCCTCCGCGCGCTCGAGCCCATCGAGGGCAAGCTCGTGGTATTGCGGGTCGCGATAGAGGTTGAGCCATCTTCGCGGCGCCACGCCGGCGTTCAGCGCCTTGAACTGATCGAGCGCTCTGCGGGCCCCGGCGGCGTCGCCCATGTGGCCATAGCAGCTGGCCAGCAGGACCTGATTGGTGATCGCGTGCGGCTGGATGTGGGCCGCCTGAACGGCGAGATCCACGGCCTCCTCGAAGCGCCGCTCGCACAGCAGGGCGGCGGCGAGGCCGGTCAGGTGTAGCGCCCGGTCCGTGGAAATGGGATCCAGTCGCAGGGCCATGCGCAGCTCGCCGGCGGCCCGTTGCGGATCGCCGAGCATCACGTGCATCCAACCGTTGACGCTATGGGCGTGGGCGGAGCCGGGATTGAGCGCGACGGCCCGTTCCGTGAGATCGGCGACGGTCTTCAGGCTTTCGCCGAGGTTGAAGAGGGCCTCGCCCACACGCGCCAGGACTTCGGGATCGTCCGGCGCCGCCCGAAGGGCCCGATGCGCCAGATCCAGGCCCTCGCGCCGATGCATGTCCTTGTCGTCGCCCCATCGGACGAGCAGCGCCTGGCCATGGCAGTTGGCGGCCAGACTGAGCGCCGGGGCGTTCCGCGGGTCCAGGGCGATCGCTTCGCTGACGAGCGCCAGGGCCTGGCGAACGTCCGCCGGGTCCAGCGACTGATAGACCGAGAACGCCCGAAGATAGAGGTCGTAGCTGCCCAGGGTGGGGGTCGGGCGCTTGAGCGCGCGCAGGGTCTCGGCCGTGCGGACGGCCGGCTCCAGGACGCCGGCCACGGCCAGGGACACCCTGTCCTGCAGGGCGAAGACATCTTCGAGCGTATCTTCGAACCGGTCGCCCCAGATCCGGACGCCGACGCTGGTGTCGATCAGGCCCACGGTGATGCGCACGCGACCGGCGGCTTTACGGACGCTGCCCTCGAGCAGGTAACGGACACCCAGGGCCTGGGCCGCGCCGGCGTGGTCGAGGCTCGCGGCCTTGATCGCCCGGCTCGACGCGCTGGCGATGACGAAGAAGGACTTGATGCGGGAGAGGGCGTTGGTGATCTCCTCCAGCATGCCCTCGGCGAAATAGTCTTCGTCCGGGTCGCGGGCCAGGTTCTCGAACGGCAGGACGGCGATCGACGGCCGTGTCGGGACGGCCAGGGACGCGCCGTGATGGCCGGCTGCCGGGGACTCGCCGCCGGCGATGAGAGTCCGGATGCTGTCCAGCACCTTGGCCCAGGCCGGAGCCTGGAAGATGTCGGCGGCGCCGTGGGCGCTGAGGCACTGGATCTGGTTGAAGGGCATCGGCGGCTTGGCGGCGTCGACGCTGAGCTGCACCAGCTTCCCGGCCTTGAGCGCCAGGTCCGCCTCCGCGCGGACCCACGGCGACTTGACCGCATCTTCCGACCAGAGGACCAGCACAGCCTTGGCGGCCGTGAGCTTGGCCTCGATTACGTCGGCGAACATGCCATGGCCAGGCAGGGCCTCGTCGAACCAGACCGTGTGGCCTTCGCGGCGCAAGGCGCCGGCGGCCGCCACGGCGAGAGCGGCGGAAGGGCGCGCATAGGACATGAACACCTCTTCGGGGTGCTCGCTCCCATCCTTCGTTGCGCTCTCACCCTTCACGTGAATCCCCTGGACGCAACGATCTCGACCTTAAGCGGAACGGGCGACCTGCCGGGAGGCGGGGTGAAAACCCGGGGAAAACCCTGGCCTTCACCGCTCGAGGGTCGCAGGCTGCATAATACTCGCGGTTACGGTCTTAAAGCCAAAACACCGCACGCGCCAAAACCGACGCCGCCCCGGGCTCGTCGCTCGCGGCGAGCCGTCCGCCTAAAATATCGCGCCCCATCACCGGCGCCCTGCTTGCACGGCCTCGCCGGCGGCGGCTATCGAGCTTGAGCGATAAGAAGGGACGCCGATGTCGAAGCTTCCGGACGACATCTACACCGAGACCGAGGACCTCGATGTCGACACCCTGGCCAACCTCGGGCCGCTGAAGGCCGTGGCCGGGTCCTGGCGG
>DASXGB010000235.1:0-3480 GCA_036489325.1 Caulobacteraceae bacterium | reverse complement strand
CAATCCCTTGGGGAAAGCGAGCCGCTGGGCGCGCCAGCCGCCCGGTCCATGGCGCCAGATATCGAGCGCTCCGTTGACGTTGTCGAGAAGCTCCACCAACAGCCGGTTCTGGGTCACAGCCGCTTCGTTGACCGTCTGGGTCGGAGACGGATGGAAGATCAACTCTGCCGCGCCCGTCGCGGGGTTGAAGGCGATGAGATCGCCGGCCGTGAACGCGGGATGGCCGGGCCAAACCAGACGGGCACTGTCGTGCGGAAGGAGTTGCGGTCCCAGTCGCGACGGCCCCGCCGGCCAGGCCTCGTTGAGCGTGAGGATCATGCGATGGTCGAGGTATCCGTGGACCTCGATCTTCTCAGGCAGATCCAGGGGCCGCGTCCCGCCGTCGGGCAGCGCCAGCCAAAAACGCGCAGAGAAGAAGGCGACGCCGCGCCGATAAAGCACGTGCTCGACGGCCCCGTCAGGGCCCCTCAGCACGACCGGGTCGGCAGAGACATCGTGGGCTGTGCCGCGAAACACTTCCTTGGCGTCGGCCAGGGGCTGGCCGCGCTTCAGTTCCTTGACGACGAACGGATAACCCGAAGCGGTGAGCGTGCCCGGGCCGAAGTCACGGGCGATCAGCAAGGTGTCGGGATCGAGCCACTCGATGGTCTGCTTGCCGACAGCGAAGTGGAATCCACCCGAAACGAAAGCCCGCGCGCGGGTGTCGAATTCGCGAATTTCCACCGCGTCACCGCCGCCGTTCGACATGCGGACAAGACAGAGCCGGTCGTCCGGCGGCAGGCAGGTCGCGCCCTTGAAGATCCAGTTCTTACCCTCGGCCCTGGACAGGGCGTCGAAGTCGATCAGCGTCTCCCAGGCGGGAGTGGGCGAATTGTAGGATGCAAAAGTCGCTCGCCGCCAGAGGCCCTTCACGTGGTCCTGGTCTTGCCAAAAGTTGTCGACGCCGCTGCCCAGGAACCGCGGATAGGGGATGCGGTCCTTGGCCGTGAAGATCGCAAGGGCGTCGCGGTGGAAGAGGGCGTAGCGGGGGTCGGTCTCAAGGACCGCCGCGGTGCGGGCGTTTTGCGTCTCGACCCAGGCTAGCGCCTTTGGCGAATGGATGTCCTCCAGCCAGGCGAACGGATCGGTCGCGCCCGGGGCGGCGGAGGGAAGCTGGACGTTCATGGTGGCCGGAGCAGCGAGAGCAGAGAGGGCGACGGCGGCGGAAAAGGCCGCGCAGAGCAAGGTGCGCATGGCGAGGTTCTAAGACCTGCCCGTAGCGGCGCAAGCCTTCGCTCGGAGGCTTGGTCTCAAAGAAAGGGTCGCGTCTTTCGGAGGCTATCCCTCCGTATAATGATATTCGTGCTGGCCATCGCGGATGGTCAATCCGCGCTTTCCGTCCTTGTCCGTCACGACGAAGTTGAAGCCCGAGTTGGTCGGATCGATGGTGATGAACGAGAGGGTGCCGTCGTCATTCTTGCGCGAGGCGACCTCGCTCTTCCAGGCGCCGAAGTCGAAAACCGTTCGCCCGCCACCGTGAAGCACGGCGATATGACCCAGGTCGGGACTGACGTAGTGCTCGGCGAGGGCTGACGCCGCGTCCGTCGCCGCCGGCGACACAAGGCGCTGCCGCTCCTTGGCGATCTCGAGCTGATTGTCTTTAGAGGCAGACGCGACCATGGCAGCAGCCAGCGGCTTACCGTCGTAGAGGATCTCCAACAGCCGGCGCTGGAACGGACGCAGCAGGTCGCCTCCGTCGTCGGCGTTCGTCAGGATCACGGCGCCGACCTGGGCGTCCGGAACAGCCACCCAGTCGCTCTTGTAGCCGGCGAGGCTGCCGCCGTGGTGGACGACGGTCACGCCCCAGGTCGCGTCGGTTTCAAGGCCCATTCCGTAGAAGGCGTCCTCGCCCGTCGGAACATTGGGCTTGCGCCTAGCCAGCAGGTTATCGGTCGACACCAGCCGCTGACCGTCCGGCAGCACGCCCTCGGTGAGCTCGAGCTGAACATACTTGATGACGTCGTGAGCCGATGACCATTCGCCGCCGGCCGGGCGGGCTGGCTCGACCACATAGTTGAACGCCATGTTCGCGAGCCGCGGCTTGCCGTCGATGTCGTCGCCGTGCGGGCTGGCGTGATCTCCGGCCAGGGCCCTGGCCATATCAAAAGTGGAATCGTCCATGCCGAGGGGGGCGAAGATCTCCTCCCGCATGGCCAGGTCGTAGGCGTGGCCGAGCTCCATGTCCGGATGCACGATATGGCCGCCGATGTAGCCCGCGGCCGAGGCCATCAGGTTGTTGTACTGGAAGACCTCGCCAAATTTGCTGGTCGGCTGGGTGTCGGCCAGTTCGACGAATGTGTCGGAGGCGGGTGTCTTTGGGTTGGTGTTGAGGATCCAGTCCATGTCCTTGCGAGGCAGGCCGGTGCAGGCGCAGACCAGATGGCGCATCAGCACCTGGCGGGTGGTCGCTGCGTCGCCCAGCTTGAAGTCGGGATAGACCTCGGTCACCGGCTGGTCCCACTTGAGCTTGCCAGCATCTACGAGCCTGGCCAGCAGCAGGGTCGACATTCCCTTGGTGTTGGAGGCGATCATGAACAGGGTGTGGGCGTCCACCGGGTCGGGCTTGCCAAGTTCTTTGACGCCCAACCCACCTTCCCAGACGACCCGTCCGTGATCGACGATCGCCAGGCCTACGCCAGGCACCCCAAGCTCCTGCATGGACGTACGGACGAAGTCCTTGAGGGCCTCGACACGCGCGGCGTCCAACGGATGGGCGGTCGTGCCGGCGAAGCTCTCGCGCGAGTACCCGGCTGGACGCAGGCTGGACGCGGCGAGGTTCACCGCCCCGGCGCGCTTCTCAAGGGTCCCTTCCGAGCCGTCGACGAATACCACCGTCCAGGCCGCGCCGTGCCGCTCGGCCACGGCCTCAACGAAGCGATGCTCGTTGGGCGAGGTTTCGTAGGAGATCGCCTCGCGCTCATCCCAGCCGTCGCGTGCAGAGAGCGGCTCGGCCAGCTTGAACGGAGGATGGCCGTTGGGATGGAAAACGCCCCACGCCGCCTCGACCGCCGCCTTGGCGTCGGTGGCCGGGCCGACATCGACGAGGCCCACCTTCAGGTCCCCTTCCGGCGGGGTCAGGACAATGCCTTTGGGACTAGCTTCAGCTGTCCAGTCCTTGGGTTCGGTGAAGGTGGATCCGGCCGGCGTCTTGGCCGGCGTATCCGCCGCCAGGCCCTGGGCGAGCGCACCGCCCGCGATCGAGGCCGTCGCCAGCAGTCCGAGGACGAACGCGCGAGTCATCTTGAACCCTCCCCTGTCCGAGGCGCCCATGCTTCGCCGGTGTACGGGTTCGGAGCAAAATAACTTTCGTTCATGAACATCCGGCAATGCGGGCGCCGGGATCAGTCCGCCGCGGCGATGGCGGCCCCCAGCCTGCCGACGAGCTCGTCGATCTCGGCCTTCTCGATGATCAGCGGCGGCGAAAGGGCGATGGTATCGCCG
>DASXGB010000027.1:0-8050 GCA_036489325.1 Caulobacteraceae bacterium | reverse complement strand
CGTCGGCCTGACGCGCCGCTCGTTGAGCAGGGTTTCGAAGCGGGCGAGGTGGACGGCCTCGTGGTTCTCGAAGTCCGCCATCCGCCGGGCGGCCTCGTTCCGGCCGCCGGCTTCGAAGACCGCCCGGTGACCGCGATAGATGTGGACGGCGGCCACCTCGCCGGCAT
Organism: Caulobacteraceae bacterium; assembly: GCA_036489325.1. GTDB lineage: Bacteria > Pseudomonadota > Alphaproteobacteria > Caulobacterales > Caulobacteraceae > Acaudatibacter. Next base: position 7,883 of record DASXGB010000027.1, on the reverse strand, counting down.
GATCGACGCGCAGCATGGCGGCCAGGCGGGCGTCGGCGGCGCGAGGTCCTGGCCGAGCAGGGATCGGCCGCGCGCTCATGACGCGGCTCGCGCATTGACGGTGGCGAGGGCGCTTGCGGCAGTCAAAACCAGCGCCGCCGCTGCGTTCCAGCCGGCCATGGAGAGGCCGAGGAAGATCCACGCCGGCTTGTCGCAGGCCGGCACGCTCATATGGGCGCCCGAAAGCAGGCGCTCGAGGGCCGCGGCAGAGACCTTCAGGGCTCCGCCACTGCAGGACTGGGGTCCGGGCCAGAACTTCCACTCGACGCCGGCATGATAGATGGCCACACCAGCCTCGGCGGCGAAGGCGAAGGCGATGACGGCGTTGATCCATCGGATCGGCGCGCGATCGCGGGCGATCAGCACCCAGAGGAGGCCGGAGGCCGACACAGCCATCGCCACCCAGTAGACATCGCGCTGTTTCAGGCACAGCTCGCACGGCATCAGATGGCCGAAGCTCTCGAAGGCGTGGGCGATACCCAGCAGCGCAGCGCTGGCGATGAGCGCCAGCAGGGGCCAAAGGCGGACGGTTCGGCTCACCGGGGCCGTATGGCTCAATTCTAAGCTGAGGGTAAGAGCCTCAGCCCAAGGACGGCGAGGACAAGGATGGCCACCAGGGCGCCGGCGGCCACGGCCAGGCGTCGCTCGACGACCGGCAGCAGTGCCGGTCCATAGCGCTTCACCAACCAGGTGACGCCGAAGAAGCGGATGCTGCGCGTGACGCAGGAGGCGGCCAGCATCTCCCACAGCGGAAAGCGCGCCAGGCCGCAGGTGATGGTCACCAGCTTGAAGGGTATGGGCAGCAGGCCCTGAAGCAGGATGACCCCGACGCCCCATTTGGCGAAGCCCGCGCGCAGAGCCGCCTCGCTGCCCGGGTGACCGCTCATGGCCAGGAGCCAACGGCCGACCGGTTCGAGGCTGAAGCCGATCGCGTAGCCGAGGATGCCGCCAAGCACCGAGCCGGCAGCACAGATGAAGGCGAATCGCCAGGCCCGGCGGTGCTGGGCCAAGACCATGGGCGCCAGAAGAACGTCCGGCGGCACAGGGAAGAAGGAACTCTCGGCGAAGGCGAAGGCGAACAGGGCCCAGGGCGCGTGCCGCGAGCCGGAAAAACGCATCACCCAATCGTACAGACGCCGAAGCATGCGCGGTTGTTAACCGACCCGGGCGAGTCCGTCGACGTGGCGTTTAAGCCCTTCCGTCGACTAGTATGCCGCGCAGAGGAGCCGCCGCATGAACGCCGAAGTCCGCCGCGACCTGTTCGACAACCCGCTCGGCACCGACGGATTTGAGTTCGTCGAATTCACGGCCCCGGAGCCCGACCGCCTCAAGGGCCTGTTCGAGCAGATGGGCTTCGTCGCCATCTCGCGGCACCGCTCGAAGAATGTGCTGCGCTTTGCCCAGGGTGACATCAATTTCATCCTCAACATGGAGCCGATCGGCCAGCCCGCAGCCTTCCGCGCCGAGCATGGCCCCAGCGCCAACGCCATGGCTTTCCGCGTCCGCGACGCCGCTCGCGCATTGCAGCTCGCGGTGGAGCGGGGCGCCAAGGCGGTTGCCCCCCGTGTCGGCCCCATGGAGCTCAACATCCCGGCCATCGAAGGCATCGGCGGATCGCTGCTCTATCTCGTCGACCGCTACGGCGCGCAGGAGATCTATGACGTGGATTTCGTCCCCATCCAGGGGGCCAGCACGAGCGACGCCGTTGGCCTCACCTATCTCGATCACCTGACCCACAACGTCCACCGCGGGCAGATGGCCACCTGGGCCGACTTCTACGAGCGAATCTTCAACTTCCGCGAGATCCGCTACTTCGACATCGAGGGAAAACAGACGGGGCTGGTCTCCAAGGCCATGACCAGCCCGTGCGGCAAGATCCGCATTCCCCTGAACGAGAGTCAGGACGAACATTCCCAGATCGAGGAGTTCCTGCGCGACTATCGCGGCGAGGGCATCCAGCATATCGCGCTGGGGACTGACGACATCTATCGCACGGTCGAGACCATGGGTGCGCGCGCGGTGAAGTTCCAGGATAGTCCCGACACCTATTACGAGATGCTCGACGCGCGCGTGCCGGAACACGGCGAGAACCTGCAGCGCCTCAGGGCCGACCGCATCCTCCTGGATGGCGCGCCCACCGAGGGCCAGGGCCTGCTGATGCAGATTTTCACCCAGAACATGATCGGGCCGATCTTCTTCGAGGTCATCCAGCGCAAGGGCAACGAGGGCTTCGGCGAGGGCAATTTCAGGGCCCTGTTCGAGTCCATCGAGGCCGACCAGGTCCGGCGCGGCGTCCTTCCCGCCCAGGAGGCCTGAGGGTGGCCGCCCGCAACTGGATCCCGGTCCGGGGCGCCCAGGGCAAGCACTCACGCCAGGCCCATGCCGACCTGCCCGAAGGCACGTTCGAACGCGAGGTGAGCAAGGAAGGCTTCTTCGGACCGGCGGCCTTCTTCCACCATCGCCGCCCGCCGACCGGCTGGTCGAATTTCGAAGGGCCGCTTCGGCCCCGCGCTTTCGATCTTGCGGGTCTCAACGAGGCGGCTGCCTCACCCTGGAACGCACCCAAAATACTCGGCAACGCCCATCTGGAGCTGCGGTTCTGGCGGCTGGCCCAGCCCATGCCCGCCTTGGCGCGCGACGCCGACGGCGATCTCCTGCTCTTCGTCCACGAGGGGTCCGGCGATCTCTTCTGCGACTACGGACGCCTCGCCTTCGAGGCCGGCGACTATCTCTACCTGCCGCGCGGCACTATGTGGCGGCTATCGCCCGAGAACGGCGCCTCGCTGCTGACCATCGAAGCCACGGGCGAGCATTTCACCCTTCCTGAGCGCGGGCTCCTCGGCCCCACCGCGGTGTTCGACCCGGCCGTGCTGGCGACGCCGCAGATCGACGAGGTCTTCCGCGCCCAGCAGGAAATCACCGGCGAGGTCCGCGTCGAGGTGAAAAAACGCGGCGACGTCTCGGTGGTGACCTATCCCTACAATCCGCTCGACGCGGTCGGATGGCACGGCGACCTCGCGCCCGTGAAGCTCAATGTCCGCGACATCCGGCCCGTCGCCAGCCACCGATATCACCTGCCACCGTCGGTGCACTCGACGTTCCTGGCGGCGCGCTTTGTGGTCTGCACCTTCACGCCCCGGCCATTCGAGACCGATCCCGGCGCCCTCAAGGTGCCGTTCTTCCACAACAACGACGATTTCGACGAGATCCTGTTCTACCACGCCGGCGATTTCTTCAGCCGCGACAACATCCGCGCCGGGATGATGACCCTGCATCCCTCCGGCTTCACTCACGGGCCCCACCCCAAGGCGCTGAAGAACATGCTGGTCCAGCCCAAGCCGGCGACCGACGAGGTGGCGGTGATGATCGACACCCGCGATCCGGTGGACGTCGCGCCCGAGGCCGCGGCGGTGGAGAACAGCGCCTATGTGGACAGCTGGAAAGGATGATCGACGGGGGCGCCGCGCCGCCGGGTGATCCCGATCTCGCGGCCATGGCCCAGGACGAGCTGGCGCGAGCGCTGACCCTCAAGTGGCGCGAACTCGCTGACGTCACCCCGTGGGGCGACAGCTATGAGGGGATATCGCCCGCCGGCCGCAACGTGATGGTCGACCGCAACTACATCTGGCGGGCTGAGACTGGCGGCGACATTTTGGTCGAGGTGGCGGTCTATGGTGGGCCGTCCCGCTATGATGCGGGTGAGCACGCCAGTGCGGTGATTTCGCGGGGAGAACAGAGCGGATGAAGCTGGCTTCGCTCAAGGGCGGGCGCGATGGGCGCCTCGTCGTCGTCTCGCGCGATCTGGCGTGGTGCGTCGATGCGGCGCCGATCGCCCCGACGCTGCAGGCCGCGCTCGATGACTGGGACCGGTGCGAGCCGCAGTTGGCCCAACTGTCGGACAGCCTCAATGGCGGATCGCTGGCCAGCCGGCGCTTCCGCGAGCACGAGGCCGCAAGCCCGCTGCCGCGCGCCTTCCAGTGGGCGGACGGCTCGGCCTACGTCAACCACGTGGCCCTGGTCCGCCAGGCCCGCGGCGCCGAAATGCCGGAAAGCTTCTGGACCGACCCGCTGATGTATCAGGGCGGCTCGGATGGGTTTCTCGGCCCGCGCGATCCGATCCCGCTGGCCGATCCGGCCTGGGGCGGCGACTTCGAGGCCGAGGTCGCGGTGATCACCGGCGACGTCGCGCCGGGCGCCGATTGTGACGAGTCCCTGGCCAGCGTGCGTCTCGTGATGCTGGCCAACGACGTTTCGCTGCGCAACCTGATTCCGGGCGAGCTGGCCAAGAGCTTCGGCTTCTTCCAGTCCAAACCCGCCGGGTCCTTCTCGCCGGTGGCGGTGACGCCGGACGAACTGGGCGCGGCCTGGGCGAACGGGAAGCTCTCAGGCGAGCTGCGCGTGGAGCTCAACGGCGCCGTATTCGGCCGCGCCGACGCCGGTGTCGACATGACCTTCGACTTCGGCCAGCTGATCGCCCATGCCGCGAAGACACGTGCGCTCGCGGCGGGAACCATCATCGGCTCGGGCACGGTATCCAACCGCGACGCCGATGGCGGCCCGGGCAAGCCCGCGAACCAGGGCGGCGCCGGCTATTCCTGCATCGCCGAGCTACGCACGGTCGAGACGATCGCCACGGGTGAGCCAAAGACACCGTTCCTCAAGACGGGCGACACCGTGCGCATCGAGATGATGGGGCCGGACCGCCACTCGATATTCGGCGCGATCGAGCAGACGGTAACGGGAGGCCGCTAGCGCCAGAAGTGGAAGGCGTCCCACCCGCGCTGCATCGCCTCCGGCGGCGCGCCGAGGGTCGCGGCCAGTTCGGCGGCAATGCTGAAAAAGCCGGCGCCCACCCCCGGCACGAAGAAAATCAAGGCCAGGAGCGCGAGCCAGGTCAGGCCTTCGGCGCGGCGAAGCGTCGATCCCAGGCTCACAGGCAGGAATGGCCGCAGGGCGTTGAAACCGTCGAGTCCGGGTAGCGGCAACAGATTGAGGATCAGGGCCATGGCCTGGAGGAAGGCCAGCATGGCGAGGGCGGCGAAGAGGTCGCCCGCTGCTTCGCCCTGGGCCGCCCAAAGGCGGAGCCCGATCGCGAGCAGCAACAGGATGATCGCCGTGGCGGCGGGTCCCGCCAACGCCGCGGCTGAACGCCACGCTCGGGAGCGCATCAGGTCGTTACGCAGATAGACCGCCCCGCCTGGAAAACCGATGCCGCCCAGCGCCAGGGCGAGGATCGGGATCAGCAGGGTCGTCTGCAAGGCGCCGTAGCGGCGCGGATCGAAATCGAGGTAGCCCTTGGTCTTCACCGTGTGGTCGCCGCCGAGCCAGGCGACGGCGGCGTGGCTGAACTCGTGGAGCATCACCGACAGCACCCAGCCGACCATGACGAAGGCGAAGGTGACGATGTGCGGCGCCTGGCCGGCGAAGAGGAGGACGGCGCCCAACGCCAGCCACAGGGCGAGAATGCCCGCCCCCACGAGGTTCGAGCCCTTGGCCGACGGCGCGGCGGTGGCGGTCTGCGTCAAAGCGGCTCCCCCGGTCCGAACGGCTTACGCCTGGACCGGGCAATGGCGCAATCGCCCGGCAGTCGCCGCCCACGAGGTGGCGGCGAACCGCAGGTGGCTCAGTGCATCATGCCGCCAGACACCTCGATACGCTGGCCGTTCACCCAGCGATTGTCCTCCGATAGGAGCGAGGCGATCATCGGACCGATATCCTCGGGCAGGCCAGCCCGGCCCAGGGCCGTGCGGCTGGCGATGAACTTGTTCACCTCCGGGTTGTCGCGAACCATCCCGCCGCTGAAATCCGTGGCCACAGCGCCCGGCGCGACGACGTTCACCGCGATCCGGCGCGGGCCCAGTTCGAGGGCCATGTACTTCGTCAGCGACTCCACCGCGGCCTTGATCGGACCATAGACCGCCCGGCCCGGTACGGGGTGCTGGGCCAGGGCGCTGGAGACGTTCACGATCCGGCCGCCGTCATTGATCAGCGGAAGCAGTTTCTGCGACAGCAGAAACACCCCCTTGAAGTGCACGTTGAACAGCGAGTCCAGCTCCGCTTCGGTCGCGTTCTGGAAGCCCATGGCCGATGACGTGCCGGCGTTGTTGACGAGGTAGTCGAAACGCTCGGCGTCCCAGTCCGACAGCATGGCGCGGACCTTATCGGCGAAAGCGTCGAAACTGCTGCTCTGGCCGACGTCGAGTTGCACGGCGACGGCCTTGGCGCCGAGCGCCTTCGCGGCCTCGACCACCTTGTTGGCTTCGTCGCGGTTGGAATTGTAGGTGAGGATCGAATCGACGTCGCGTCTGGCAAGACTGAGAACCGTGTTGCGGCCGATGCCGCGGCTGCCGCCGGTGACGACGGCGATCTTGCGCTCGGTGTTGCTCATGGGAACCTCCTTGAATGGACTTCCCATAATGGACCGCCGACGACTGCGAGATAATTCGATATAATCTGGACGGTCTGTACGGAAATCAGCACAATGAACCGAGATCTCAGCGACCTCGCAGCGTTCGAGTCCGTCGCCAAAGCCGGCGGATTTCGCCAGGCGGCTCGGGCCGGCGGGGCGGAGTCCGCGTCCTCCCTCAGCGAGGCGATCCGCCGGCTCGAAGCGCGTGCGGGCGTGCGGCTTCTGAACCGGACGACACGCAGCGTCGCCCCGACCGCAGCTGGCGCCACGTTGCTGGATCGGCTGACGCCGGCGCTGGCCGCCATCGACGAGGCGGTGACGCAGATGCGCTCGGCCCAGATTGAGCCCTCCGGCCCATTGCGGATCAACGCCCCCGAACCCGCCATCCGGTGGGTGCTCGCGCCGATGGTCCCGGCCTTCATGACCGCCTACCCACGGGTGCGGTTGGAGATCATCGCCGAGTCGGGCCTCGTCGATATCGTCGCGCGCGGGTTCGATGCCGGCGTGCGCTGGGAGGAGAGCCTCGCCCTCGACATGGTGGCCGTGCCGCTCGGGCCGCCGCAGCGCTACGTGGTTGTCGCCACGCCCGAGCTGGTCGAGCGGGTCGGCGCGCCGGCCCACCCACGCGATCTGCTGACCAAGCCCTGCCTCCGCGCGCAATATGATTCCGGTGCGCGGCCGCCGTGGGAGTTCGAGCGTCGCGGCGAGGCGCTGAAAGTCGCCGTCGAAGGCCCGGTGCTGACCAACAGCCGGTCCGTCCTGATGAGCGCGACTCTGGCGGGCCTTGGCTTCCTGCAGACCTTTGACGCCGCCGCCAGCAGCTACCTGGCCAGGGGCGATCTCATCACCGTGCTGGACGATTGGTCCGAGCCGTTTCCGGGGCCGAAGCTCTACTACCCGAGCCGTCGTCACCAGCCATCCGCACTGCGAGCTTTTGTGGAATTCCTCCAGGCGAAACGGCGGCGCGAGGGCTGGTAGAGCGGTCGGGGTCGACTTCGCCCGGCGGACGTGGCCTAGGATCGACCAAACCTTACCCACGAGACGTCCGAATGCCTGTCGCTGAAAACCACGGAGTCCGGCTTCATTGGGAGGCGACAGGCGATGGCACGCCGGTCCTCCTGATCATGGGGCATCGCTACACGTCGCGCATGTGGTACCCGATCCTGGCCGACCTGGCCGCGAAGCATCGCGTCGTCAGCTTTGACAACCGCGGCGTCGGCCAGAGCGATACGACGCGGAAGACATCGATCGCCGAACTGGTGGCGGACTCCCTGGCGGTGATGGACGCGGCCGGCATCGACAAGGCCCACGTCTTCGGCGTGTCCATGGGCGGTGGCATCGCCATTGAGTTCGGCTTGCGCCACCCAGACCGCGTCAAGTCGCTGCTCCTCGGTTGCACCTGCATCCTGACGGCAGACAAGCCCCGTGCGCCGGC
>DASXGB010000206.1:0-5935 GCA_036489325.1 Caulobacteraceae bacterium | reverse complement strand
CGCGTGCGTTTGACGATCCCGTCCAGCGCCTCCTGGGTCAGCAGGCCCTGGCGGACGATCTCTGGCAGAGGCAAGCCCCCCACCGTCGAGTGCCGAACCATCGGCACCATGTCGTCACCGTGGCCGCCGAGGGTCCAGGCGTGGATGTCACGCACGGAAACGCCGAGCGCTTCAGATAGAAAATAGCGGAAACGGGCCGAATCCAGCACACCGGCCATGCCGACCACCTTGTTGTGCGGCAAGCCGGAGAATTCGCGCAGCGCCCAAACCATCGCGTCCAGGGGGTTGGTGATGCAGATCACAAAGGTGTCCGGCGCATGCGCCTTGAGGCCCTCGCCCACGGCCTTCATCACCTTGAGATTGATCCCCAGGAGATCGTCGCGGCTCATGCCAGGCTTGCGGGGCACCCCGGCGGTGACGATGGCCAGGTCCGCGCCGGCGATGTCGGCGTATTCGCTGGCGCCCTTGAGGCTGGCGTCGACACCCATCACCGGCGTCGCCTCGGCCAAATCCAGCGCCTTGCCCTGGGGCACGCCTTCGACGATGTCGAACAGCACCACATCGCCCAGACCCTCGCGCGCAGCAATGTGGGCAAGCGTGCCGCCGATCATTCCGGCTCCGATGAGGGCGATCTTGGCGCGGGCCATGAGACTTGGGACTCCTGGTGGGGTTTTTGGGGCCGGCGCGGTCTAGACCGGCCCGGCGAGGGCCGCAAGTTCAGCTCAGCCGCGGCGCAGCGTCACCGGCTGGCCGGCCCCGTGGCCGATGAATTCGCCTTGCCACAGCCCGCCCCGGCTCGGATGGAGCACGAAGCGGCGCTTTCCGGCGGCTTCGAAGGCGATGGTCAGGTTTCTGCCTCTCCGATGGCACGCGGCTACGCCAAGCACTCCGTCTGGCGCCCGCCAGGCGCATGTGAGCGGGCCGGCCGTCGGCGGATCGCCAATCTGGAAGATGAATAGAGTGCGGCCCTGTGCATCGAGGAGCGCCCAGGCGCCGTCAAGGCCGCCCTGGAGCCCTTCAGCGGCCGAAGCCGACTGCGCGATCCGCGTCCCGACCGCATCCTGCGCCGATGCAGCCGCGGCCAGGCAGACGATCAGACCTGCGATCGTGAAGTTCACCCCGCCGCCTCGATCGCTTCGGCCAAGGCGACCAATCGGACGGCCTGACTGTAGTGCAGCCGCTCGGCCAGTCGGCCTTCGACCCGTAGCGCGCCCTTGCCGGCGTTTTCCGGCGCGTCGAAGGCGGCAATAACCGCCCTGGCCCACGCCACGTCCGTCGGCTCCGGCGAAAACACGCGGTTGCAGATCTCGAGGTGGCTCGGATGGATGAGGCTCTTACCGTCGAAGCCGAAGTCGCGCCCCTGGACACACACAGCCTCCAGCGCCGCCAGGTCCTCGATCTCGTTGTGAACGCCATCGAGGGCCGCGAGCCCAATGGTGCGCGCAGCTGTCACCGCCAGCGACAGAGCAGCGTGAAACGGCGCGCGGTCGGCGGTCATTCGCGCGCCCATCGCCTTGGCGAGGTCGTTGATCCCCATGACGAAGGCCGAAAGGCGCGTCTCATCGGCTGCCGCCGCGATCTCCGCGAGCGCGAGGATGGCCTGGCAGGTCTCGACCATCACCCATAGGCGCGTCCCCTGCGGCGCCGCGGCGAGCGCGCGATCGGCGGCGACCACGTCGGCCGCTGAGGCGATTTTGGGGACCAGGACTGCGTGGGGGCCGACAGCCGCCGTTTCGGCCAGATCGTCCGCCCCCCACGGCGTTTCGAGGGCGTTCACCCGGATGACCACTTCGCGCCGTCCGAAACCGCCTGAGCGGACGGCCGCGACGGCAGCGTCCCGCGCAGCGAGCTTGGCTTCAGGCAGCACCGAATCCTCGAGGTCAAGGATGACCACATCACAGGAAAGTCCCTTGGCCTTCTCAATCGCCCGCGGGTTGGACGCCGGCATGTAGAGGGCGCTGCGGCGCGGATGGGCGGAGGACATCAGAGGCCCTTCATGAGATAAGACGGCATGACCATCCGCTACGAGGCCGACGCGCGCAACGTCCTGGGCGGCGAACTCGAACCCTGTTCGCTCTCGCCGAAGACCGGCTTCTTCCGTAACGGCTGCTGCGAGACCGGGCCCGAGGACATCGGCCAGCACACCGTCTGCGCGGTGATGACTGACGAGTTCCTGCGGTTTTCCCTGAACGTCGGCAATGACCTTTCGACCCCCAGGCCGGAGTTCGACTTCCCGGGCCTGAGGTCGGGCGATCGCTGGTGTCTTTGCGCGCCACGTTGGAAAGAGGCGCTTGACGCCGGCGCCGCGCCCAAGGTGGTGCTCGAGGCAACCCATGAAGAGGTGCTGGCCATCGCTCCGCTTGGCGTCCTCAAGGACCACGCCTTTCAAGAGAGCGAGTAGACGCGCTCCATGTGGTAGACGGCCCCATCCTCGCCGGGCCAGCTGGAATAGAGTCCGAATCGATTGACGGGAAAGTTGTCTGATTTCAAAAGGTTATTTTGCTGGATCCAGGCCCCGACCTCGTCGGATGAAACGTTCCTCAGGTAGGCCAGGGTGACATGCGGGCGATAGGCCCGTTTCTCGGAGGGTAGCCCAGCACGGCGCGCGGCGCGTTCACAGCGCTTGGCCAGTTGCGTCAGCGGCTGGCACGGCGCCGTCCCGGCCCAGACCGCATGGACATCGACCCCTTCGCCGAAGACGCCCACACCCTTGAGCGCGAGATCGAACGACCGGCCCGCGATCGCGGAAAGCTCGGAATCGAGGTCATCCGCCTTGTTCTCCGGAAGGGGCCCAAAGAAGCGTAGCGTGACGTGCAGGCTTTCGAGCGGCCGCCATCGTGCGCCAAGGATGCCCTTCTGCCGGAGCGACAGGTCGGCTGTGACGCTTTCAGGGAGGGTGAAGGCAGCGAACAAGCGGATCATGCAGCGGTGTCAAAGTCCTTAAGCCGAGGTAACGAAGGCCGTCCTTGCGCAGCGCGGCGCACAGGACGATATTTAGGCTTGAGCGTCCAAACGGGACGCATGGACAAAGGTCTTAGAACAGATGAGCGACTTTGATCGCGGATTGGCTCAGCCGACGAGCGCCGTCGCGCCGGATATGGCGGTCGACGCCGGGCTGCGCGGTTTCATGCTCGGAGTCTACAACAAGGTGGCTCTCGGCTTGGTGCTGTCCGCGGCCCTGGCCTGGGTGACCGGCAACTATCCGCCGGCGCGGAACCTGCTGTTCCGGGTCGATGGCTACGGCCGGATCGGTTACACGATCCTTGGCATGGTGGTGGCGTTCGCGCCGCTGGCCATTCTCCTGTTCCAGGCATTCGCCCGCCGCGCCTCTCCGAGAAGCGCCGCTGTCACCTACTGGGTGATCGTGGCCGCGATCGGCGCCTCGTTCGGCATGCTCTTCCAGATCTACGCCGGCGCTAGCATCGCCCAGACCTTCTTGGTGACGGCCATCGCCTTCGGCGGCCTTTCCCTAGCCGGCTACACCACAAAGCGTGATCTGCGGCCAATGGGCAGCTTCCTGATCATGGGCCTCTGGGGTCTCATCGTGGCCATGCTGCTCAGCTTCTTCTTCCATTCCGCGGCGATGGTGTTCGCCATCAACGCCATTGGCGTGCTGATCTTTGCCGGATTGATCGCCTGGGACACCCAGCGGCTGAAGCTCATGTATTATCAGCTCGGCGGCGACCAAGCGGGTATGAGTGTCGCCACCAGCTACGGCGCGCTCAGCCTCTATCTCGACTTCGTCAACCTCTTCCGGTTCCTGCTGTATTTCATGGGCGGCAGTCGCCGCTAAGGCGAAGCGAGTCGAACCTACCAGGAGCCCCGGCGCAAACCGGGGCTCTTTTCACTCGATGACGGCGAATCTGGCCTTGTCGAACACTTTCAAGACCTGGCCGAGATCGTGCCCCCGCTTGAGGATCAGGCCGCCGTGGGCGGTGACCGACCAGGCCCCCTGGCGCGCCGCCTGATGGGGCCGTTTTTCGATATGATAGATCGGCGTTTCGCTGGCCCGCCGGAATACCGAAAACACCGCTGCGTCCTTGAGGGCGTCGATGGCGTAATCGCGCCAGTGCCCGGCGCCGACCATGCGGCCGTAGAGATTGAGAAGCTGATCGAGTTCGCGGCGGTCGAAGAAGACGGCGGGCGGCGCGGCGACGGAATCAAAAGCCATGTGGAGAAAGTCTAGCCAAGGATTCTGGCCTTGGCGAGACGGCCGGCCCCCGACCGGATAGTCTCTCCCTTTCCAGACGCGAAGCGGGGGAGCGAACGGCGATGGCAGCTTCGGGTCTGTGGAATCGCATTCCGATTTCGGCGCGCGCGATCGTCTCCGGCCTGCTCGTCGGTCTGGTCGGCGCCAACGTCTGGTCGGTGTTCCTTATCGGGCTCGGCCCGCGCGTTTGGGCCGTGCTCTGCGAGGTCCTGTTCCTCATCCTCTATCTCGCCTGGACCCGCGGCATGGGTCCTCCCGCCTCAACCCAAATGGCAAGGGGAGCGGCGGCCCGTGTCGGCCGGCTGTCCGCCGCGCAATGGGCCTGTGGTCTCATCGCCGCCATCAGCTTCCCGATCAGCGTGCACGCCGCTCTCCTTGTGCTTTTTCGACTGACGCCCTTCCCGGCCGCAGCGTTTCACCTAGGCTACGATCTGTCAGCGGCGCCAGGGCGGCTCGCCCAGTGGTTGGTGGTGATCACCGCGGCGGCGTCAGCCGGGATCTGCGAGGAGACAGGCTTCCGCGGCTATCTGCAGCGCCCGATCGAAAATCGCCACGGCCCAGGGATCGCCATCCTCATCTCCTCCGCGCTGTTCGCGACCTTCCACCTGAATAAGGCCTGGATGGTCAGCGGTATGACGCCGCTGGTGTTCGTGGCGGGACTTCTGCTCGGCCTCATCGCCTGGTCGTCGCGTTCCCTGATATTTGGCATGATCGGGCACACGCTGATGGACATCGGCCTATTCGCCTACTGGTGGTCGCAGATCGCCGGCGTGTTCAACGCCAGGACAATCTTCCAGGTCGGCGTCGACTCGCCATTCCTGATCGCCTGCGGAGTACTTTTGGTCGCACTCGCCGTGACCCTCGCCGCCGTCTGGCGCCTGGCGCGAAGCTGGCCTGATTGAGGCTTTGTTTTGGCCGCATAGTTTGCCGTTGCGAAAACACTCGGAAATACGGCCGCGCTATCGAGGGTGGAATTCAGTCGGAGCGGACCTCAATGACTCGATCACGCCTTATGGCTCTTGCCCTCGTTGCGGGCCTCGCCGGAGCCTCCGCCGCCTGGGCCCAGGAACCGCCCTCCGCGGCGGCGGCCGCTCAAAATCGGGCCTGGGACCCGGCCCAGATGCGCGCCCGCGTGGAGGCGCGCCACGCCGAGCGCTTGAAAGCCCTGCACGACGTACTCGCCATCCGCCCTGACCAGGAAAGTGCCTTCCAGGCCTTTGCCGCGGCCATGCAACACCCGCCGCGGCCGGCCGGCGCCGGTCCGCGCGCTATGGGCGGCGATCGCGCAGACATGGCCAATCTCGCCACCCCTGAGCGGCTGGACCGCATGGCCCAACGGATGCAGGAGCGCACCGCCAAGCGCCAGGAAGCCTTTGCGCGCCGCGCGGCGGCGACCAAGGCGCTCTACGCGGCCCTCGGCCCCGACCAGCGGCGGACCATGGACGCCCTGCCGATGTTGCGCAGCGGTCATGGCGAACGCCACGGCGGCGGGGGCAAAGGCCGCGGCTGGGACGGTCATGGCGGCATGGACGGCCGCGGCCGGGGCTGACCGCTTTCATCCGATCGGCTAACGCGCGCGGAAGATTGCGCCTATATTTGCGTATGGCGGTCGCCGCGCGTGTCAGCCCGAAGGACTTCTTCACCCCGGATGAATGGGCGCCCATTTCCTCGCGCTCGTCCTGGAAGGGCTTGGCGCTAGTCGCACATTGCTGGGCGGTGATCGGA
>DASXGB010000024.1:0-9603 GCA_036489325.1 Caulobacteraceae bacterium | reverse complement strand
GCCGCCCAGCCCGGCAGCGGCGCGCTGTGGAGCCGATAGTCGAGGCCGGGCGCCACGAGGGAGCCCAGGAAGGCCACCCCGGCCAGGGCCTGGATCAGGTTCTGCACCGGATCCGGTTCGGACCCCGGACCGGCCCGCACGCGCCGTTCCAGCAAAGCCCTGTCGTGGCGCCAGAGCCAGGCGGTGATCACACCAGAGCATCCGGCGAAGACGGCGATGAGCGCCCAGCCGCGCCAGAACGCCGTAGTCCCGGCCGCGCCGAAGATCGCCAGACCCATCACAACGAACAGGAACACAAATCCCGCGATCGTCCTGGCGAGGAGGTTCATGTTCCCGAGACTATCGGACTTCGATCATGGCCGCGATTGGCGCGGGATCCACCGACCTGCTGAGGCCGAGCGTGTAGCGAGTCCATCAAGGACCCAGGCTTTTTCTGAAACCCCGAGCCGATAAAACACCTGGGTCCTGGATCTCGCCGCTACGCGCGGCTCGTTCAGGATGAGCGGGGGCAAGCGGTTCGGTCATGGGTCTTTTTCGTTCCCAACCATTCGTCATCCCGGCCGAAGCGCAGCGTAGAGCCGGGACCCAGGGGATCAAGAGCCGGCATTCCTTCGCCCCCTGGGTCCCGGATCGGCCTTTCGGTCGTCCGGGATGACGTAGGAGCGCGCGCCTGCTAGGCGGAGGCCATGAGCTCGATCCTGCGCGCCGGCGTCATCGGAGCCGGGATCTTCGGCGGCTATCACGCGGCGAAATATGCCCAATTCGACGGGACCGATCTGGCCGCGGTGCTGGACCCGCATCCCGATCGGGCGGCGGACCTGGCCGGGAGGTTCGGCGGCGCCGCCTTCGCCGACATCCAGGACTTCATCGCCGCCGTCGACATCGTCTCCATCGCCGCCCCGGCCGTGCGCCACGGCGCCCTGGCCCTCGCCGTCCTGCGCGCCGGCAAGCCGGTCTATATCGAGAAGCCGATCGCCACCTCCCTCGAGGATGCAGACGCCATCATCGCCGAGGCGGCCAGGCGCGATCTCGTCGTCGCTGTCGGCTTCCTCGAACGGGCGGCCTTCGCGGCCATGAACCTCTTCGACATCCCACGCGCGCCGTTGCGCCTGGAGTGCGCGCGGCTGGGGCCGCCCTCGCCGCGCAATCTCGACGTCTCGGTGGTGGTCGACCTGATGATCCACGATCTCGATCTGGCCCTGCACCTGACCGCCTCGGACCCGCTCACCGTCGAAGCCGAGGGCCGGTGCGTAGCCAACCGCCTTCTGGACGAAGCCAGCGCCGAGGTGAGCTTCGAGGACGGCTTCCAGGCGACATTCCGCGCCTCGCGCATCGCTGAGGGCCGCGAGCGGAGCCTGACCATCGTCTACCCTGAAGGCGAGGTGCGGCTGGATCTCCTTGCCCACACCTTCGAGAACACCACGCCCTGGGCGCTCGACGCCGGCTTCGAGGAGAGCCCGGCCGGCCGCGACCGCCTGGGCGCGAGCCTCTCGGCCTTCGTCGCCGCCGTGCGCGGGGAGGGGCGGCCTCTGGCCGACGCCCGCGACGGCGCCCGCGCCCTCGACCTCGCCCTGGCCGTCGAGCAGGCGGTGGGGGGCTGACCCCTATGCCGGACGGCCGCAGGCGGATCCGGGACCCAGGGGCCACACGCGCCCACGATCCTTCTTCCCTGGGTCCCGGCTCTCCGCTTCGCTTCGGCCGGGATGACGGTTAGGGTGAAGGCCGAGACCAATGAAGGAACTCCGCTATGGCCAACGCCTACGACTTCGCCTTCAAGGGCATCGACGGCGGCGAGATGCCGCTCTCGGACTTCAAGGGCAAGGCGGTGCTGGTGGTGAACACCGCCTCGCGCTGCGGCCTTACCCCGCAGTACGAAGGCCTGGAGGCGCTGTGGAAGGAATGGCGCGACAAGGGGCTCGTGGTCCTGGGCGTTCCCTGCAACCAGTTCGCTGGGCAGGAGCCGGGGAGCGAGGCCGAGATCAAGGACTTCTGCGACCTCAATTTTGGGGTCGACTTCCCGATGACCGCCAAGGTCGAGGTCAAGGACGCCGGACGCCATCCCTTCTACGCCTGGGCGGAGGACAAGCTCGGGTCCGCGGCCGTGCCGGTGTGGAACTTCCACAAGATCCTTATCGGCAAGGACGGCGAGGCGATCGCCGCCTTCGGTCCCAGGACCGAACCGAAGGATCCGGAGATCGAGCGGGCGGTCGCCGCGGCGGTCTAGACGGTCGCAAGCCACGCGCTGGCCCACCGTAAGACGCCGTATGATCGGGCGTTTTCTCCGTTGATACGGTTGGCTCATGGCCCGCCTGCGAACCGTCACCGTAAAACACCGTAAGAACGGGTGTTTCCCCGCAAAAATACGGACGGGCGGCGACCAACCCAATTTGAAATCAACGCATCTGCATGGCGGAGCCGAGACGTCGGCGATATTGGACGCAAGCCGCCACCATTAACGTCCATAAACATGGACGATTCCCCATTAACAATGGTGTCCAGCGACCTTGACATTCCGCCCGGTCAGCCGGTGAGACGGCGTCGGCACGTGCGCTTCCGGGCCAACCACAACGCCCGTTATCCCCAGGCGTCGGTCCCGGGGACCCATTGGGCGCGAACCCGTGGGTGGCCATGCCCGGCATGGCCACACGCACCTCGGCGTTCTTGGGTGGCCGGGACGAGCCCGGCCATGACGTTTGTTTTTTTGATGGTTGGACCGAGGGCGCCAATCAGCGGGCTTGCGAGCGCCTTCGAGGCGGGAAAAACGGCCACCATAAACAACCATAGTCATGGTGATTTCCCCATAAATTATGGTGTCCAGCGACCTTGACAGGCCTCGCGCTGGCGACCCGGAGTCCCGTTGACGACGCCGCCGACGCGCAGACTCGCTCACGCCTGCGGCGCGCTTAACTGGGTTCACGATGGCAAAGACCGGCCGGCGCGAGCACGCCGACAGTGGAATTGCATTATGCAAGACAAATCGCCCGATGTCAAGCGCTAACTTGCCGGGCATGCGCTCGATCAGCCGGGTAGGGTAAATCGCCGTCGGCCGCGCTAGTTTGCGGTCATGACCGATGCCTCACGACGAGGTCGCCCGCCCTGGCCGGATGTCCTGACGCCGGCGGAATGGCGCGTGGTCGACGCCGTCCGGCACGGGATGAGCAATCCGCTGATCGCCCGCCGGCAGGGGGTGAGCGTCGATGCGGTCAAGTTCCATCTCTCCAACGCGCTTACCAAGCTCGGCCTGGAGAACCGCCGCCAGCTTCGTCGCTGGACAGGCGTGCGCGAGGACAGCGCGCTCGGCCGAACCCCGCCGGGCGCCAGCGAAACGATCACAGCCGCGAAAGGAAAGACCATGCCGCTGGACACCGTCACGTCCGCCGTCGAAGTTGGCCCGATCGGCCAGATCGGCCGAAGCGTCGCCGATATCGCCGCCGCCGAGGCCTGGTATCGCGACGTCCTCGGCCTCAAGCACCTCTATACCTTCGGCAACCTCGCCTTCTTCGACTGCGGGGGCGTCCGCCTGTTCCTCGAGCAGGGAACGGCGCCGACCCCGCAATCGGTGATCTATTTCCGGGTGGGCGACATCCGCGAGGCGCACACCCGGCTCGCCGCGCGCGGCGTCGAGTTCGTCAGCGCCCCTCACCTGATCCACCGCCACGCCGACGGGATGGAAGAGTGGATGGCCTTCTTCAACGACAACGAAGGCCGCACGCTCGCGATCATGTCGCAGGTTCAACCTTAAGGATCGTCGCGCCGCGGCGCGGTTCCGGCGTAGAGGTATTGCCGGAACCGCAAGGAGCCGTGCATGTCGGGCGTCAACCGATACTGGACCCTGGCCGACGGGCCGGTTCCCAGCTGGCCACAGCCGGACACCTTCGTTCTGAGGGAAGGGGAGATCCCTCAGCCGCAGCCTGGCCAGGCCCTGACGCGGACGATCTATGTCAGCCTCGATCCGTACCAGTGGGGCTACAAGCGCCGCGGGACCGAACCGGCGGGCGCGGCGTGCCACGCCCGCACCGTCTCCCGGGTCATCGAAAGCCGCATAGCCAGCCTCGAGGCGGGCGATCTCGTCTTCAACACCAACGGCTGGGCCGAATACGGACTGATGGGCGAGGGTGTCTGGCGACCGGGCTACATGGTCCCGCGCAAGCTCAACCCGGCGCGGGGGCGCATCTCCCAGGCCGTGGGCGTGCTCGGCATGCTGGGCCTCACCGCCTGGGCCGGCATGGACGTGATGGCGGCGCCAAAGGCGGGAGAGACGGCGGTGGTCAGCGCCGCCTCCGGCGGCGTCGGCCAGATCGCCGGCCAGTTGGCGAAGCTGCGCGGCGCACGCGTGATTGGTATCGCCGGCCGCGAGGAGAAATGCCGCTTCGTCGTCGACCAGCTCGGCTTCGACGCCTGCGTCTCGCATCTTTCAGCGAGTTTCGCCGAGGATCTGCACGCCGCATGCGGGGAAGGGATCGACGTCTACTTCGAGAACGTGGGCGGGGCGGTGTTCGAGGCCGTCCTCCCCCTGTTCAACCGCGGGGCGCGGATGACGATCTGCGGCCTTATCGCCCACTATGGCGACGATGGGGATGCGCGAGCGGCGCTGATGAAGAGAGGCGAGGCGATCTTCCGGGAACGGAACGTATCGGTGAACGGCCTTTTCGTCGGCGATTTCGCCGATCGCCACGACGAGATGCTGGGCTACGTCGCCCCGCTCGTGGCGGCGGGGCGGATCAAGTACCGCGAGGACATCCGCCAGGGCCTGGAGACCATCCCGACCTGTTTCGCCGAGATGCTGCGGGGCGACAACTTCGGCAAAATGCTGGTCCAGGTCGGGGCCGATCCGATGCTTTGAAATGACGCCCGCCCGGCGGTCCCCGAGCCCTTCGATAAAACACCTGGGTCCTGGATCTGGCCGCTACACGCGGCTCGTCAGGATGAGCGGGTTTGAGAGACTGTGCGAAACCTCGCGAAGGCGAGGATCGCGCTGGGCGATTCTCCGGCCCCGAGCCCACCTACCTACCGCGCGACGTCTCCAGCCTTCTCCGCGATCGGCCTGGCGTAGCGGACGAGCGAGAGCAGGAATTTGCCAGGCTCCTCGAATTCCGGCTCGTGAGCCGAGTGTTCGAACCAGATGAAATGCTTTTCGGGCGCCTGGACGCGCTCGAACCAGTCGTGGGCGACGTTCGAATTGACCGTGCGGTCGTGCCGGCCTTCCAGCAGGATCAGCGGGACCTTCAGCCGGGTTTCATCGCTGAGGTCCAGGTTGAGGACGTCGGCTAGCAGGAAGCGCTCGGAGAAGTCATTGCCGTCATAGACGCGCGGCGCCTCCGCGTCGGTATAATCCGGCGACAAACGCACGGCGTGGCTCTCATCATCCTGGTTGGTGCGATAGGCGAGGACCCCGCCGAAATAGTCGCTCCACTTGTGCTGGATGGCGATGTCCTTCAGGGCAACTGGGTGGCCCGGCGTCGCGTAAGGCGCGATCGCCGTGAGCTCGGCGATCGCCTGTTGGTTGTGCGCGGCGCGGGCGGCGGCCATGGACCAGGCCCAGCCGCGCCGTTCGCTCTCCGGCGCATTGGTGACCTGGCCTGTGCCGATATAGGCGTAGAGCCACTCCGGGCGCCGCCGGGCGAGCTCCAGGCCCAGGTAGCTGCCCCAGGAATGCCCCCAGACGAAGATCTTCCGCTTGCCGAGATCCTGGCGCAGCCAGGCGACCATCTCCTCGGTGTCGCGCAGCATGCGATCGCGGGTCATGGTGGGCGCGACGGCCCTGGGGTCGTTGATCAGGTAGGTCTTGCCCGCGCCGCGCTGATCCCATTCGACGACGGTGAAATACTCCTCCCACCCGCGGGCGTACCACCAGTTGAGCGGCATCTCGACGTAGCCGGGGCCGCCGTGCAGGACGAGCAGCGCGGGATTGCGCCAGTCGTCCCCGCGTATGGTGATCCATTGATCGATGCCGCCGATCCGGACGGTCTGCGCCCGCTCGATCCCGTTCGGCGTCACGATCCGGCGCAAGCCGCGCACGACGTCTGTGGCTTCGGCGCGATTGGCCGGCTTGGCCGGGGCGGTTGCTGGCGGCGGCGCGGCGCCGGCCATGGCCATGGTCAGAACGACCGCTAGGGGCGCCAAAGGAAGCGCAAGGACGGCGAGTCTGGCGCTCATTCTCGGTACTCGAACTCCACCAGATAGACCCGTTCGCCCGGGCCATGCTTGGCCACCTTCAGGAGGTCGACAACGCCGGCGAATCCCGAGCGGCGGGCCAGGTCCGGGGTGATGTCCTCAAAACCGATTTCGCGAATGGCAGTCACGCAGATCGCGCCCGGCCCGAGGGGATAGCGTCCCCCAATTTTCACGTGCGGCTTCTGCCAGATTCGCACGCTGCAGGTGACCTCGCCGCGCATGACAGGTTCGCGCAGACGCTTGGTGAACTGCATGGCCCGAGCTTAGCCCGAAAGCCCTGGCGCCGCACGAGGATGGCGGATCAGCCGATCGTCGTGGTGACGGTGATCGTCCCGCCCCGCCGAGCTTCTGCAAGCCCGACCTAGCGCGGGCCTGCCAGCGGTAGCCACACCTCCACGCCGCCCTCGCCGGTTCGCCAGTCGAACATCGGGGTGTGGCGCTCGAGGCTCGGGCCGTCGGCGAGGGTGAGGCCGGCGTCCGGCAGCCAGTTCTCGAGGATGGCGCTGTAGGTCGCGCCGAGGCGCGAGACATGGCTGGCGTGGCGGAAGATCGCGTAGCGTTGGGCGGGCACGGTGAGGCGGACAAGGCCGGCCGGCGCCTCGGCAAAGGCGGTCACCTCGACGGCGCAGGCATAGTCGAAGGCCCCGTCATCGCCGATGGGCGTGAGGACGCCGATGGGGATCGGCTGGGCGCGGTTGGCGATCGCGCCGATAGTGGGCGCGAAGCGGCGCCATTGGTCGGTGATGGCGCGCAGTTCGCCGAACCGGCGCCGTTCACGAAGGCCAAGCGCGAGGATTCGGGGCGCGTCCGCAAAGCGCGGTGGCGCCAGGCGGGGCCCGGTCGCCTCGGCCAACTCCAGGGGCGCCTGTAGGGTCAGGTCCGTGGTCGAGGCGGCGCCGCGGACGGCCTCGGGCGCCAAGCCGAACCGGGCTCGGAAGGCGCGGGAGAAGGCCTCATGCGAGCCGTAACCGGCGCCGAGCGCCACCTCGAGGATGTTCTGCGCCCCACCCGCCAGGGCCTCGGCGGCGTGCGACAGGCGCCGGGCGCGGACATAGTCCATCACCGTCATCCCCGCCGCTTCGCCGAAGGCGTGGGCCAGGTGACAGCGGGAGACGCCGCAGCCCTCGGCGATCCCGGCGAGCGACAGCGGGGCCGAGAGGTTGCGGTCGATCACCCACAAGGCCCGGTTGGTGAGGGACATCCGTCAGGGTTAACGCAGTCGGCGGCCCGGGATCGCCCAGAACCTCACGATCCCGTCCTCTCGGATTTTCGGCGCTCGCGCGCCTCACGCTCTTCGGCGCGGCTCGTGACGATGAGCTCCGTCAGGTCAACGCCTAGCCCGACGCCAAGCGGGCCCAGCGTGTAGGACGCTCCAGCGGGATCCCGCCGCACGAAGTCGAGGTCCACCAGCGTTCGGCGCAGTTCCGCCGAGTCGGTGCGGACAAAGGCCGCCGTTTTGTCGAGCCACTCCTGGACGTAGCCTGTGAAACCGCGTTCGTTGACCGGGAACGGCTTTGATCGGCAGTACTGCTGGCAAGCCGCCAGGATCGCGTCGCGGTCGCCCGCGGGAAGACCGAACAAGGAAAGCCCGGATTTCTTCGAGAGCCGGCGCAGGCTGTCCGTCAATTCGCTTTCAGGCTCGCCCATTCTCGACCTTTTGGCTCGCGGCCGCTCAAGTCCGCCGCTTGGGCTCGTATAGCGTACGGGCCGCCGCCTCCGCTCCGTTCTTGCTGACCCGCAATCCCGATCAAGCGGGCGCGGCCGCGGGAGGGTAGTCACGGCGGATGGATCGGATCAGGAGAGAACGCCGTGGCCTTTGAGAGTGCAACGGAGCTGGCGAAGGCGCTGCGGGAGCGCCGCGTCTCGGCGCTCGAGCTGACCGATGCCGCCATCACCCGAATCGAGCGGCTGGATCCGAAGATCGACGCCGTCGTCGTGCGCGACTTCGAGCGGGCGCGAGACGCCGCGCGGCAGGCGGACGAAGCGCTGAGCCAGGGCGATGCGCGGCCGCTGCTGGGCGTGCCGATGACGGTGAAGGAGGCGTTCCACGTCGCCGGACTTCCCGCCACTTGGGGTATTCCCGGAACTTCGAAGATCCCGGTGGCCGCCGACGCGGTCGTGGTCGAGCGGCTGAAGGCCGCCGGGGCGATCATCCTCGGCAAGACCAATGTGGCGATGATGCTGGCCGACTGGCAGTGCGCCAATCCGGTCTATGGCGTCACCCGCAATCCGTGGGACGGCGCGCGGACGCCAGGGGGATCGTCCGGCGGCGGGGCGGCGGCGCTGGCGGCCGGGTTCTCGGCGCTCGAATTCGGCTCGGACCTGGCGGCCTCGATGCGCGCCCCGGCGGCCTTTTGCGGCGTGCTGGCCCACAAGCCGAGCTTCGGGATCGTGCCCCGGCGCGGGTTTTCGCCGCCGGGCGTTCCGGTGCGCAGCGTGCAGCCGATGTTCGAGATGGCGACGCTGGGCCCGATGGCGCGCACCGCGGCCGACCTGTTGCTGGGCCTCGACTGCACGGCGGGTCCGGACGCGCCCGAGGCGACGGCCTGGCGGTTGGCGCTGCCGCCGCCGCGGCATGGGTCGCTGAAGGACTATCGCGTGCTGGTCGTCGAGGCGCATCCGCGAGTCCCCACGGCGGAGCCAGTGCGAGCGGCGATCACGGCGCGGGCGGATGCCCTGGAGAAAGCCGGGGCGCGGGTGGCGAGGGAGAGCGACCTGCTTCCCGATTTGGGGACGGTGAGCGACCTCTTCGGCCAGATCCTGACGGCGGGATTCGCCGGCGACGGACCGGAGGGCAGCGGGCCGAGCCACGCCGACTGGATCCGTGCCGACCGGGCGCGGGCGGAGATCATCCACCAGACGCTGGCCCTCTTCCAAGCCTTCGACGTCGTCCTCTCGCCGGCCATGCCGACGACCGCGCCCCTGCTCAACCCGGAATCCGGGCCGCCGGCGACGATCGAAGCGAAGGGGGCCAGCGTGCCGTATCAGGCGCAGCCGCTGTGGGCGGCTTTCGCCAACCTGACGGGCTGCCCGGCGACCATGATCCCGGTCGGCTTCGACAAGGAAGGCCTTCCCATTGGCGGCCAGGTGATGGGGCCGTTCCTGGAAGACCGGACGGCCTTGTCCTTCGCTCAGGCGATGGAGGAGGCGTTCGGCGGCTTCACCGCGCCACCCGGCTGGGACTAGCGCTCGAACGTTCGACGGCGGGATCCCGAAGAGTCGGCCGCTCGAGAACCAGACTTCACACAGCCAAGGTTGCGACTCTCTGACGCGCCCATGGCGCTCCTATAGAGAGCGGACGTCGCCCCTTGAGGGGATGCGACAATCCGACACGTTAACCTCTTGGCAAGGTTTGACGTTTGGTGCTTGCAGACAATCAAGAAGGGACTGCGCACATGAACGTCACCTTCAGTACCCGGCAGCGCAACT
>DASXGB010000147.1:0-13018 GCA_036489325.1 Caulobacteraceae bacterium | reverse complement strand
CTGGAACTCCTTCTGCTCCAGGGTCACCTTCTCGACCGTGTCGGAGGAGCGGAATCGCTCGTTGAGCTTTCGCCCGTCGATCAGGTTCTTCAGTTCCACCTGGGCGAAGGCGCCGCCTTTGCCGGGTTTCACATGCGCGGTCTTGACCGCCACCCACAGTCCGCCGTCGTGCTGGATGACGTTGCCGGGCTTGATGGCGTTGCCGTTGATCTTCATGACATCTCTTAAAGGGTGCGGCGAAATCGGCCGCGGAACCTAGTGGAGGGGGATTGAAGTGGCAACTACGCGGGACCTGGTCTGGACCGTCCTGGCCCTGGCCGCCGCGCCTGCGCTCGCCCAAGCGCCCCTGGCCAATACTGCGCCCCAGGCCACCCCCGCCCCCGCCTTCACCTACCAGGAGGTCATGATCCCGATGCGCGATGGCGCGCGCCTGCAGACGGTCATCCTTACGCCCGCCGGGGCCCATGGTCCCTTGCCGATCCTGATCCAGAGGACACCGTATGGCGTTCCTGATCGGGCGCCGCCGTCCATCCCTCCCAACTTCGTCGAGCTGGAAAAGGACGGTTACATCCTGGTCATCCAGAACCTCCGCGGCCGGTTCAGGTCAGAGGGCTCGTTCGGCCTTTCGGAAGACTCGAAAGCGACCCCTGGCCAGGGCACGATCGAGACCCGCGACGCCTATGACACCATTGATTGGCTGGTGAAGCACGTCGCCGGCAACAATGGCCGGGTCGGCATCATGGGCGTCTCCTATTCCGGCTACACCGCCGGCGCGACCTTGCTCGGACCGCATCCGGCCCTGAAAGCCGTGAGCGAACAGGCCTCGCCGACGGACCAGTGGATGAACGATGACGACCATCGCTACGGCGCGCTGCGCCTCAGCTACGAATTCGAATACGCGGTGCTCGAGGAAGCCGACAAGCTGGCCAACACCCACTTCAAGTTCGACGAATGGGACACCTACCAGTGGTATCTCGACGCCGGCCCGCTCTCGAACCTCAACGCGCGCTACCTGCACGGCAAGATCCGCTACTGGAACGAGGCCGCGGAACATCCGGACTACGACCGCTTCTGGAAAGACCAGGCCTGGGCCGAGGGCCTGCACGCCTCGACGGTCCCGACACTGAATGTCGCCGGCTTCTGGGACCAGGAGGACCCCTGGGGACCCTGGCAGATCTTCCGGCAGGAAGAGGAACGCGACCCCGCCTCGACCAGCCTCATGGTCGCCGGACCCTGGTGGCACGGCGGCTGGCAGGCGCCCAAGGGCGACACCCTGGGTCTCGTGCCGCTTGGCCACGATACGGCGCGCGAGTTCCGCGAGCAGGTCGAAGCGCCGTTCTTCGCCTACTGGCTGCACGGCAAGGGCGAGAAGCCAGCGTCAAAGGCGGTCATGTTCGAGACCGGATCGGGTGTGTGGCGCACCTATGCCGAATGGCCGCCCAAGGCCGCCGCGCCGGCTAGCCTCTACCTGCACGCGGACGGCTCGCTCAGCTTCGCGCCGCCTGGCGCCAGCGAACAGGGCGCGCATCGCGACTATGTGTCGGATCCGGCCAATCCCGTGCCTTACCGGCCGCGCCCGATTTCGCCCACCTATCCTGGCGGCGACTGGCGAACCTGGGAGTCGGGCGACCAGAGGTTCGTCGACCACCGGCCGGACGTGCTGACCTATGTCTCGGCGCCGCTCGACCACGACATCCGCGTCGCCGGGCCGGTGTCGGCTCAGCTGTTCGCGGCCACCTCGGGAAGCGACAGCGATTTCGTCGTCAAGTTGATCGATGTCTATCCGGAGGATGCGGAGAAGCCCGCCTGGTCGCCGGACGAGGGCCCAAAGCCCGGCGACTACGCCAGGTCGATGAATGGCTATGAATTGCCGATCGCCATGGAGGTGCGCCGCGGCCGCTATCTCGAGAGCTTCGAGACGCCGCATCCTTTGACGCCCAACAAACCCACCCGATGGGACGTGCCGCTGCGCGACCGCGACCATGTCTTCCTCAAGGGCCACCGGATCATGGTCCAGATCCAGTCGACCTGGTTCCCCCTGATCGACCGCAATCCCCAGACCTTCACGCCCAGCATCTATCAGGCCAGGGCGAGCGACTTCGTGAAGGCGACGCAGACGGTCTACGCTTCGCCTGACCTCGCCTCGCGGATCATTCTGCCGATCCTTCCAAACTAGCCGGTTCGGTCGGCGAGACCCTTTGCGATCTCCGCGTCCAGAGCCGCCACGGCCGCCGCCGGACCCTGCGGGTTGGCCCAGACGCCGCTGCTCACGGCGATGAAGTCTGCGCCCGCGGCGACGAGCGGGCGGCAGTTGTCGGACGTGATCCCGCCGATGGCGACGCAGGGCGTCACGGTGGTTTCCTGCCAGATCGACAGGGTATCGGGGTCGGCGCGGTGGACCGTGTCCTTGGTCGTGGTGGGATGGAAGGCGCCGAACGCGACATAGTCCGCGCCTTGCTCGGCCGCGGTCATGGCGAGGTCTCGGCTGGCGTGGCAGGTGACGCCGATGATGCGTTCTGTCCCGACGATCGCCCGGGCCGCCGCCACGGTCCCATCGCTCTGACCGATATGCACGCCGTCGCAGTCGAGCCGGGCCGCCAGGTCCGGCCGGTCGTTGAGGATCAGGCTGGCGCCGCGCCGCCGGACGATCGGACCCAGCGTCGCCACCGCGGCTTCTATCTGGCGATCGTTCGCGGGCTTGAGGCGGACTTGCACGGCCCCCACGTCGCCGGCCGCCAAGGCGGCCTCGAGCTCACCGGCAAAGGCGGCGAGATCGGCGATCGTTGGCGGCGTGATCAGATAGAGGCGGCAGGGCTTAGGCATGGCGCCGCCTCATGGCCTCAGGCGAGGCGAGGGGCAAGCTACTCCGCCGGCTCCAGGGTCTTGGCGAAGCGCGGCGCCAGTTCGCCCGAGGCGTAGCGTTTGGCCATCGCGGTCATCGGCAGGGGTTTGATCTTGTCGGCCCGGCCGGCGGCGCCGAACTCCTCGAACCTGGCCTGGCAGACCGCCCTCATCGCGTCCATGGCCGGCTTCAGATACTTGCGGGGATCGAATTCCGCCGGGTTCTCGATCAGCACCTTGCGGATCGCGCCTGTCATCGCCAGGCGGTTGTCCGTGTCCACGTTGATCTTGCGCACGCCGTGGCGGATGCCGCGCTGGATCTCCTCGATCGGCACGCCCCAGGTCTGCGGGATGGCGCCGCCGTAGGCGTTGATGATGTCCTGCAGCGCCTGCGGCACCGTGGACGAGCCATGCATCACCAGGTGGGTGTTCGGCAGCCGGCGATGCACCTCCTCGATCACGCCCATGGCCAGCACTGAACCGTCCGGCCGGCGGCTGAACTTGTAGGCGCCGTGGCTGGTGCCCATGGCGATGGCCAGCGCATCCACCTCGGTGGCGCGGACGAAATCCACCGCCTGGGCCGGGTCGGTCAGCAGCTGATCGTGCGACAGTTGGCCTTCGGCGCCGTGTCCGTCCTCTTTTTCGCCCATTCCGGTCTCGAGGCTGCCCAGCACCCCGATCTCGCCCTCGACCGAGGCGCCGATCCAATGGGCCATGTCGACCACGTGCCGGGTGACACGGACGTTGTATTCGTAGGAGGCGACGGTCTTGGCGTCGGCCTCGAGGCTGCCGTCCATCATCACGCTGGTGAAGCCGTACTGCATGGCCGTGGCGCAGGTGGCTTCGCTGTTGCCGTGGTCCTGGTGCATGCACAGCGGCGTGTCGGGATAGAGCTTGACCAGGGAATCAATCAGGCCGGCCAGAACCACGTCGTTGGCGTAGCTGCGCGCGCCCCGGCTCGCCTGGATGATGACCGGCGCGCCCACCGCGACCGCGGCCTCCATGATCGCCAGGCCCTGCTCCATGTTGTTGATGTTGAACGCCGGCACGCCGTAGTCGTGCTCGGCGGCGTGATCCAGCAATTGTCTGAGCGTGATCCGCGCCATCATCCGATCCCCGTTTTTACGGCCCTTGGGGCTCTGGTCGGCTGAAGACTAGCCTTCGGCGAGAGCCGTTGCAAAGCGCGCTGGTCTTAGCGGCGCTTGGCCAGGGACGCCATCTCGCCCCAGAGGCTGGCGAACTCGACCACCGGAGCCGTGTCCGAGAACTCCCGGTAGAGCGTGACGACATTGACCACGATCCGCTCGCCGTCGCCCCAGGAGTCATAGTCGCTCAGGTTGATGTCGCGGGCCGCCTCGAAGGCCGAAAGTCCGGCGTCGAAGCGCTTGCGGGCCTCGTCGCGCACATAGGCCAGGTAATCGCGCACGGCGATGACGCCCCGCTTGTCGGTGATCGGTCCATGGCCCGGCACTACGGTCTCGACATCCATGGCGAGGATTCGCTCGCAGGCGTCGATCCAGTTGCCGACAGGCCCCTCCCACATGATCGGGTGGCCCTCGATGAACAGGATGTCGCCGGTGAACACCATGCGATCGGCCGGCACATGCACCAGGATATCACCCGGCGTGTGGGCCGGGCCGACGCTCATCATATGAACGGTCTTGTCGCCCACGGTGCGGGTGATCTCGGTCTCGAAGGTGGTGGTGGGCAAGGCTTGCGGCGAGGCCTTGAAGTCGAACGGCCCGAAGATGCGTGAAAGGTACGCGCCGGCCTCGCCCATCTGCGGCGCGACCTCCAGCATGCGGGCCAGGCGCTCCGGCCCCTCGTTGGTCATCGCTTCGGCGGCGAGGCGATGGGCGATGATCTCCGCGCCCTCGCAACAGGAATTGCCGAAGCAGTGGTCGCCATTGTGGTGGGTGTTGACCAGCATATCGATGCGGGCGGCGGCCCTGGGTTCGGCGGCTCTCATGGCCGCGAGCATGTCCCGGGTCAGGGGAACATCGAACAGAGTGTCGACCAGCAGCGATTGGTCGCCGTCGACGATCAGGCCGGCGTTGGACCAGCCCCAGCCGCCGTCCGGCTGCAGCCAGGCGTAGCCGCCGTTTCCCAGATCGTGCAGGCCGCGCGTGTAGGCGAAACGCCCGAGACCCAAAGACATGAGTAACTCCTTTGCCGGCGCCCCTCTGCCAGCTGCTTCAGGCTTCTAGGGCGGCGACGCCCGGCAAGGTGCGGCCCTCCATCCATTCAAGGAAGGCGCCGCCGGCGGTCGAAACGAAGGTGAATTCCTGGGCCACGCCCGCGTGCTTGAGCGCCGCCACGGTATCGCCGCCGCCGGCGACGGCGGTCAGGCGGCCGGCCTTGGCCAGGGCCGCGGCATGGCGCGCGGCGGTGACGGTGGCGTGGTCGAAGGGCGGAATCTCGAAGACCCCGAGAGGGCCGTTCCAGACCAGGGTCCTGGCCCGATCCATGGCCTCGTCGAGGTGCGCGACGGTCATCGGGCCCGCGTCAAGGATCTTCTCGCCCGCATCGATGTCGCCCAGTTCGCGCACATGCGCCGCCTGGCCGGCCGCCGCCTCGTCGGCCACGACCACGTCCAGCGGCAGCAGCAGCTCGCAGCCGGTGAGGGCGGCGGCGTCCATGATGTCCCGCGCCGTGCCCGCCAGGTCATGTTCGCAGAAGGAGGCGCCGACGTCCCAGCCCTGGGCGGCGAGGAAGGTGTTGGCCATGCCCCCGCCGATGGCCAGCTGATCGAGCTTGCCGATCAGGTTGCGCAGCAGGTCGAGCTTGGTCGACACTTTCGATCCGCCGACGATGCCGAGCACCGGCCGGGACGGGGCGCCAAGGGCGGCGTCGAGGGCCGCGAGTTCGGCGCGCATGGCCTCGCCGGCATAGGCGGGCAGGATGTGGGCGATTGCCTCGGTCGAGGCGTGGGCGCGATGGGCGGCCGAAAAGGCGTCGTCGACATAGAGATCGCCGTTGGCGCTGAGCGCTTGAGCGAAGGTCGGATCGTTCGTCTCTTCGCCGGGATGGAAGCGCAGATTCTCCAGCAGCACGACATCGCCGTCCTTCAGCCCGGCTATGGCCGCGGCGGCCACTTCGCCCACGCAATCCTCGGCGAAGGCCACGGGCGCATCCAGCAGTCGCGCCAGGGGCGCGACCACCGGCTTCAGGCTCATGCTTTCGACCCGCCGACCCTTGGGCCGGTCGAAGTGGGCCATCAGAACGACTTTGGCGCCACCGGCGCGCAACTTGGCGATGGTCGGCAGGGCGGCCCGCAGGCGGGTGTCGTCGGCGACTTCCCCGTCGGCCATCGGCGTATTGAAGTCGACACGCACGAGGGCGCGCTGGCCGCGCACGTCTGCCCCATCGAGCGTGCGGAAGGTCAAGGGATCCTGGCCATCGCCACCGCCACGTCGGCCATCCGGCTCGAGAAGCCCCATTCATTGTCGTACCAGGCGAGGACGCGCACAAACCGTCCGCCGATCACCTGGGTCTGGGGCAAGGCGACCGTGGCCGAGGCCGCAATGTGGTTGAGATCGGTGGACACCAGAGGCTCGTCGGTCACCTGCAATACGCCGCGCAGAGGCCCCTTGGCGGCCGCCTCCTTCATGGCCTCGTTGATCTCTTCCTTCTTCACCTCGCGGCCGGGCACGATCTTGAGGTCCACCACCGAGACGTTGGCCGTCGGCACCCGGATGGACGAGCCGTCGAGCTTGCCGGCCAGTTCCGGCAGCACCAGGCCCAGCGCCTTGGCCGCGCCGGTGGAGGTCGGGATCATCGACAGGGCCGCCGCCCGCGCCCGGTAGAGGTCGCGATGCAGGGTATCCTGCGTCGGCTGGTCCGAGGTGTAGGCGTGGATCGTGGTCATGTAGCCGTGCTCGATCCCGCAATGGTCGAGCAGCACCTTGGCCACCGGCGCCAGGCAGTTGGTCGTGCACGAGCCGTTGGAGACGACCAGGTCCTCCGCGGTCAGGCTCTCGTGGTTGACCCCGAAGACGATCGTCCGGTCGGCGCTGTCGCACGGCGCGGACACCAGCACCTTGCGCGCGCCGGCGGCGAGATGGGCCGAGGCCTTGTCCTTCGCCGTGAAGAGGCCGGTGCATTCCAGGGCGATATCGACGCCCAGCTCCTTGTGCGGCAGCGTCTCCGGCTCGCGGATCGCCGTCACCTTGATCGGACCCAAGCCCACGTCCAGGGCGTCGCCGTCCACAGAGACAAGGCCCGGGAAGCGTCCGTGAACGGAGTCATAGCGCAGCAGGTGCGCATTGGTCTCCACCGGCCCCAGGTCATTGATGGTCACCACCTCGATGTCGCGCCGGGCGTGCTCGACGATCGACCGCAGGACGAGGCGTCCGATGCGGCCAAAGCCGTTGATCGCGACGCGGACGGTCATGGTGGGCTTCCTTTCACTTCATCCCAAGAGGTGCGGCGCCGTTTCGCGGGCGGCCGCGGTCAAGTCAAGGGCGCGCGCCGAGCGCAGCCGCCGCGACCGCCTCGGCGGTGATGCCGAATTTCTCATATAGCGTCTCGAACGGCGCTGAGGCGCCAAAGCTCGTCATGCCGACGAAGCGGCCGTCCTCGCCGATGAAGCGATCCCACCCCTGGCGTACGCCCGCTTCGACCGCGACGCGCACCGGTGCGGTCCCGATTACCGCCGCTTGATAGGCCTCGTCCTGGCGCCCGAAGAGTTCCCAGCAGGGGCAGGACACCACGCGCGTGGGGACGCCCTCGGCCTGCAGGCGCTCGCGGGCGGCCAGCGCCACCGCGACCTCCGTTCCCGCCGAGAAGATCGACACCGTCGCCTGGCCCTCCGCCGGAGCCAGCTCATAGGCGCCGTGCTCCACATAAGGCGCGCGGTCGACGCAGACGGCCGGCGTCTTCTGGCGCGAGAGGGCCATGATCGAAGGATTGCGACGTTCCTTGAGCGCCAGCTTCCAGCACGCGAACGCCTCGGCGGCGTCCGCCGGCCGGAAGACCAGGAGATTGGGCATGGCCCGCAGCGAAGCCAACTGCTCGACCGGCTGGTGGGTCGGCCCGTCTTCGCCAAGACCGATCGAATCATGGGTCATGACGTGGATGACCCGGATTCCCATCAGCGCGCCCAGGCGGATGGCCGGCCGGCTGTAATCGGAGAATACCAGGAAGGTCCCCGAATAGGGGATGACGCCGCCATGCAGCGCCATGCCGTTCATCGCCGCGGCCATGCCGAATTCACGCACGCCGTAATGGACGTAGCGGCCGGCGTAATCGGGCGCGTCGAAGGTCGTCATGCCTTTGACGAAAGTGTTGTTCGATCCGGTCAGGTCGGCCGAACCGGCGATCATTTCAGGGATCGAGGGCGTCAGGGTCGCCAGCGCGGCGC
This sequence comes from Caulobacteraceae bacterium, assembly GCA_036489325.1. Taxonomy (GTDB): domain Bacteria; phylum Pseudomonadota; class Alphaproteobacteria; order Caulobacterales; family Caulobacteraceae; genus Acaudatibacter. The sequence goes on along the minus strand of DASXGB010000147.1, from coordinate 4,815 downwards.
CGGAATGGACCCTCGTGGCGTTGACCGGCGGCGAGGCGAGGACCTCCTCCAGACCCTTGTCCAGCGCCGCGAAAGCGTCGGCTGGCAAATCGCCTTTGACGGCGCGCGTGAAATCATCGCGCCGCGGCGACGCCTCGTGGCGGGCTTGCCAGGCTCGTCGCGCCGAGCCGCCCCGGCGGCCCGCCTTGCGCCAGGCGGCGGCGATGTCGTCCGGGATCACGAACGGCGGCGAGGTCCAGCCCATCGCCTTCCGCGCGGCGGCGATCTCCGGATCGAACAGCGAATAGCCATGCCCGTGCGGATCGCCTTCCATGGGCCCGGCGCCACGGTTGATGCGCGTGCGGCAGGCGATCATCGTCGGCCGGTCCTGGCGCGTGGCCCAGCGCAACGCCGCGGCGATGGCCGGATAGTCGTGCCCGTCGATGCGCCGGGTCGCCCAGCCGGCGGCCTTGAAGCGCAGGACCTGGTCGCCGGTCTCGGCGATGGTTGCGCGGCCATCGATGGTCGTGTCGTTGTCGTCGAAGAGCACGGTCAGGCGCGAAAGCTTCAGCCGGCCGGCGAGATGGATCGCCTCGTGGCTGACGCCTTCCATCAGGCAGCCGTCGCCGGCGATGACCCAGGTGCGATGATCGACGAGTTCGCCGCCGTAGCGGGCCGCCATGCTGCGCTCGGCCATGGCCATGCCGACGGCGGTCGCCAGGCCCTGACCCAGCGGACCGGTCGTGGTCTCGACGCCCGGGGTGTGGCCATATTCCGGATGGCCCGGCGTGATTGAGCCCCACTGCCGGAAAGCCTCGATCTGGGCCATCGTCATGGCTTCGAAGCCACTCAGATGCAGCAGGGCGTAGAGCAGCATCGAACCGTGGCCGGCGGACAGGACGAAGCGATCGCGATCGGGCCACAGCGGATCGCGGGCGTCGTATTTCAGGAATTTTGTCCACAGGACCGTGGCGATATCGGCCATGCCCAGCGGCATGCCCTGGTGCCCGGACTTCGCCTTGTTGACGGCATCCATCGACAAGGCGCGGATGGCGTTGGCCATGACGAGCGGCTGGACGGGCATGGGAACTCTTAGGGAGTGGAGGCTTGACCTTGGCGGCCCGCGTCGCACGGGTCGAGCGGGGGGTCAAGCAAGCGCTTGTCCCTCACCGCGCCGGACCTGTAAAACTCTGTGAGTCGCGGGGGCCTGGAGTTCAGGCATGAAATCTCAAGCCGGCAATGGCGAGCGGATGGAGGCGGCGGTCCAGCGGCTCGATCGGGCCCTGACCATGCTCGAACAGAGGCTGGCCAAGCGGCTGGCCGAGGCGGGCGCCCAGGCCGGGGACCTGTTCGACCAGGATCGCACCAAGCTGGCCTCCGATCTCGATTCGGCCCGCGCCCGCGAACGGGAGTTGGAGGAGGCTGCGGCCCAGGCGTCCGAGGCCCTGGCCAGGGCGGCGTCGGAACTTCGCAGCCAGCTCGAAGGCGGGGCGCACTGATGGGACAGCTGACGGTCCACATCAACGGCAAGCCCTATCTGCTCGGTTGCGAGGACGGCGAGGAGGCCAGGCTCCAGATCCTGGCGGCCTCTCTCGATGAGAAGGTGCGGGCTGTGGGCGGCGACGCCGCTTTGGGCGAGACTCGCCTGATGCTCCTGGGCGCCCTGACGCTCGCCGACGAAATCGCCGGGACCGAGGAAAGGCTGGCCGCCGCCGAAGCGGATAACGCCCGGCTCCAGAAGCTGGTCGACGCCGCCGACTCGCGGGCGGTGACGATCCTGGAAGCGACGGCCAGGAGAATCGAGGGGATGGCCGCGCGCTGACCTTGAGTCCGGTGGCGTGGCGACTTAGGTTCGTCCCCGGCGGGTCTGCTGCGGCTCTTGTCGGAGGCACCTAAATCCCGGGGACCTTAATCGCTTCGTTAGGGAGTTGTCCCTGGCCGGAACCGTGGTTCCGGGCACACGACGCCCACCTGGTCTTCCAGGTCCGAGGGGATTTTCACCGCCTTCACGGCTCTCGCGGCGCCGCCACCCTTCCCGCCGGGATCTGATCGGTGAGCCAGTCCGCGAAAGCGGTCTTGCGCGCCCGGATGCGGCGGCGGCGGCGAGATCTGGCGGCGCAAGGCCCGGATGCGGCGATCAGGGCCGCGGGCCTCATCCCGGAGGCCCTGTTAGGGATCGGCGTGGTCGCGGGCTACGCGCCCCTGGGCGACGAGTTCGACCCCGGGCCGGTGATGCGTTGCTTTGCCGAGGCCGGCGCCCGCCTGGCCAGGCCAGCGGTCCGCGATAGCCATGGCGGCCTCGATTTCCACCTCTGGCGGGAAGGAGACCCCTTGTCGCCGGATGCGCTGGGCGTTCCATCGCCCTTGCTGACCAGCGAACACGTCTTCCCGGAGCTCGTTCTGGCGCCGCTGCTGGCTTTCGACCGGCATGGCGGGCGGCTTGGTCAAGGCGGTGGCTATTTCGACCGGGCGATCGCGGGGCTGAGGGCGCGGGGGCCGCTCATCGTCGTCGGCCTCGCCTTCGCCGGCCAGGAGGTCGAGGAGGTCCCCCTGGAGGCGCACGACGCCAGGCTCGACGCCGTTCTCACCGAGGATGGCTATGTCGAGTTCGGCTGACAGCGCTACTCGCAGGACACCTTGACCCGCGATTTGCCATCGTCGGCGTCGATGTCGATCGACGTCTGCGCCAGGCCTTCGATCAGGCTCTCGAGCTGTCCGGATTTCAGGCTGTCGAGGTCGACGTCGACGCCTTTCTGGGCCAGGGCGGCGTTGATCTGGGCGCGCGCTTTTTGGGGAAGTATGCCCTGCAGCCGGACGCCGGCCCTCAGCAAGGAGAGCGGCACGCGGACGTTGACGTGCTTGGCGTCTCGCTCGGCGCCGCGCCCCTGTTCCACCTGCACGCGCAGGAACTTGGGCCCCTCCCGGGCTGGGATCGGGCGAACCTCCGGTTGCGGCGAATGGCCGACCGCGTCGAGCAGGCGCCCGGCCTCGTCAGCGGAGATCCGTCCCGCCGCCAGCAGGTTGAGGATTTTCATGCGGTCTTCGGTCATCTGAGCCTCCTTGAATTTCGAGGTGCGGGGTTGGGCGCCCTTAGATCAGGCGCCTTTCAGCAGGCGCACCGCTTCATCGGCGTCGATCTCGCCTCGCTCCAGGCGATCGAGGACGTCGACGCGGGGCGGCGGGACATCGCGCTCGATGGGATCGAGCATCGCGGCCAGGCGCGTCAGCCGCGCCTTGATGGTGGGATAACTGACGCCGAACATCTGCTCCATCTCCTTGATCGAACCATGGGCGGTGAGGAACGCGGCGACGAACACCTGGTCCTCGTGGGTGAGTTGCGCCAGGCGCGGCAGGGCGAACGCGCCTTCGATGGCCACGTCGCCGTCGGCCAGCCGCACGCGTTCGACGATCAGCGGCGCGCCCTGGGTGAGGCGCGTCAGGCTCTGCCAGTCGCTCGCCGGTCTGTCCGCCACGCGGGCCTCCTTGATTGTCGCGACCCTGGATCAATAAAATCAATTTTGCAATCAATATTTTTGATTTTCAGTGGGAATTAAATTAACAATCATCATCGTCCGCGACCAAGTCGCCAGAGACGCGTCTGAGCGGCGATGCCCCCGGGGCGCGAAATCCCTGGAAACCCGCTATAGGGTTCCGGGAAAGGAACACGGATGAGAATCGCCTTCTTCGGCGACGTCGTCGGCCGCTCCGGCCGCGAAGGTCTGGCCGAACATCTGCCCGCGCTCAGGCGCGCGCTTTCCCTCGAGTTCGTCGTCGTCAACGCCGAGAACGCCGCCGCCGGCTTCGGCATCACCGAGTCCACGGCCCGCGACCTGTTCGCCGCCGGCGCTGACTGCCTGACCCTCGGCAACCACGCCTGGGACCAGAAGGAGGCGCTGACCTACATCGTGCGCGAGCATCGCCTGCTGCGCCCGCTCAACTATCCGCCGTCCGCCATGGCGCCGGGACGCGGGGCGCAGTTGTTTGACACCGAGGGCGGCCGGCGCGTGCTGGTGTTGAGCCCCATGGGCCGTGTCCACATGGACGCCCTGGACGACCCCTTCGCCGCCGTTGATGCAGAGTTGATCGCCTGCCCTCTGGGCGAGGCGGCCGACGCGATCATCGTCGACATGCACGCCGAGGCCACTTCGGAAAAGATGGCCATGGGCCATTTCTGCGACGGCCGGGCGAGCCTGGTGGTCGGCACGCACACGCATGTGCCAACGGCGGACGGCCAGATCCTTCCAGGCGGCACCGCCTACCAGAGCGACGCCGGCGCCTGCGCCGACTACGACAGCGTCATCGGCAACCAGAAGGACGAGCCGCTGCGTCGCTTCACCACCCGGATCTCAGGAGGTCGTTACAAGCCCGCCGAAGGCGAGGCCACCGTCTGCGGCGTGTACCTCGAGACAGACGACACGACCGGCCTGGCTCAGCGCTTTGAGCCCATCCGGGTCGGCGGTCGACTCACCCGCGCGGTGCCGCATTTTGAGATGGCGTCCGCCTGAAAACGACTAGCTCCAGGACAGGCTGACGAGGAGGGGGGATGACGTTCAAGCGCGTCTTCGCGGGCGCAATTCTCGCGCTTGGGCTTGCCATCGGACCGGCCGCGGCGGCTCCGACGTTCATCCAGGTGACCATTCCTTCGGGCGCCAAGGCGCCCGTCTCCGGAAGACTCCTCGTGTTCGCCAAGCCGCTGAACGGCGCCAGGATCGCGACCGTCGGCGAAGTCGATGCCGGCTTCACGCCCCACGGCGTGGCGATCGCCGCCCAGGAGGTTCGCGGAGCCGCACCCGGCTCGACGATCGAGGTGGACGCCGACCTGGTCGCCTTTCCGAC
>DASXGB010000126.1:0-12338 GCA_036489325.1 Caulobacteraceae bacterium | reverse complement strand
GCGCGAAGCCGACGGCGGCCTGCATGTCGGTGATCTTCAGATTGAAGCAGAGGTGCGAGTAGACGTACTTATGGTCGTAGCCGTAGGGCAGCTCACCCAGCTGCCAATCGAAGCGGCGGTTGCAGGTGTTCTCCGCCCCCGGCTCGCAGTAACAGTCGCGGCCCCAGTCGCGGAACGCCTCCACCGCCCGCTTGAGCGCCGGATTGGAAGTGAACACCGCGCCGCCCTCGCCCATGGTGATGTGGTGCGCCGGATAGAAGCTGAGCGTGCCGGCCTCTCCGAACGTCCCCACATGCTGGCCGCCGATGGTCGCGCCCAGCGCATCGCAACAGTCCTCGATGAGCCAGAGGTCATGCTTATCGGCGATCCGGGCGATCTCGTCGGCGCGAAAAGGGTTGCCCAGGGTGTGGGCGGCCATGATCGCCTTCGTCTTGGGCCCGATCGCCGCCTCCACCGCCTCGGGCGTGAGATTGTAGGTGGGGATGTCGACGTCGACGAACACTGGCGTCATGCCCCAGAGCATGGCCGGGTTGACGGTGGTGGGAAAACCGGAAGCGGCGGTGATCACCTCTGCGCCCGGCTCGATCCGCCGATCGCCCAGCAGCGGCGAAGTCAGCGCCGAGAAGGCGGTGAGGTTGGCCGAGGACCCGGAGTTGACGGTGGTCGCGAAGCGCGCGCCGACCCGCTTGGCCAGTTTGTCCTGGAAGGCGTCGTTGAAACGGCCGGTGGTCAGCCAGAAGTCGAGCGCTGAATCCACCAGGCTCTTCACGTCTGAGGCGTCGAACACCCGGCCGGATATGGGCGCCGGCGAGGTTTCCGGATCGAAGGGCGCCTGGGCGTGGCGCAGGGCATAATACTCCTCGACGAGATCCATGATCTCGTCCCGGACGGTTTCGATCCCTCGTTCCGGGCTCCGCTCCCCTGCGGGCATCGAGGGCGCCGCCTTGGTCCTCGCCGCCAAACTCACCTCCGCTGCGCCGCCACACGCGCTCTGGGCCCATGGTGACCGATGGCCCGAGTCTTGCCAACAACCGCGCCCACCCTGAATTCGGGAGCGAGTCTAGGCCACGGCCGCGAGCGCCGGTTCAAGCGACATCGATCCGAGCCACATCGACCGCAGCGCCAGCAGGCCGGCCCACAGCACCGCGGGGCCGAGCGGCGTGTGCGCATACTTGCCAAGCGGCGCCAGCACGATCGGCAGGACGGCGAGGTAGATAAGGGCGGTCCGGCTACCGATCGGGGCCTCGGCACCGGCGCGGCGCGCGGCGACGGCGATCGGGACGGCCAGCAGGGCGAGGTCGTAGTCGAAGAGGTAAGGCAGGGCGATCAGGGTGGCGAGGATCGCCGCCGCCGCGGCCATGTCGGCCGGCCCGCGCCGCCACATCGGCCACGCCAGGATCACGGCGACCGCCGCCTGGATCAGATGGATGACGAGCGCCCACAAGACCGGCGCACCCAGGAGGATGAGAGCGGCGAACACCGACGGGTCCTTTTCAACCGGCAGGGCTCCGGCGGCGAGATAGTCGCCGCTGAGCGCCGCCGCCTTCAGGAATCCGATCCAGGCCGGCGCTCCGAACGCGAGCGTCGCCACGGCGCTGACCGCCAAAGCCGTCCCCGCCCCGGCCGCGGCAGTCTGCCACCGCCCCCCGGCCAGGCAGACCAGCGGGAGCAGCAGGCCGAACTGCGGCTTCACCGCCAGCAAACCGAGCAGAACTCCCGCGAACCACGGGCGGCGCTTTATGAGCAGAAGGCCGCCGCCCATCAGCCCGGTGAGCAGGAATCCGGTCTGACCCTGCGTCGCATTCATGAAGACGCCCGGGAAAGCCAGAGCAGGCAGCAAGGCCGCGCGCGCGCCTCCGGCGGCGCGCTTCACCACGATGAGGTAGATGGCGAGGCCGGCAGCAGTCCAGCCGGCCAGGGCCCAGCCGTAAGGGACCAGGCTCAACGGCGTGACGACGAGCTGGAACGGCGGCGGATAGGTCCAGACGAAGACGCCGCGACTGGCCGGGAAAATCGCCCGCTCGGCAGCCAGCAGCAGGTGCGGCGCATAGGCGCCGAGCGCCTGGCCGGCCAGAGTGAGCTTCGAGACGCCATAGAAGATAATGAAGTCGGCGCCCGGCGGCTTGCCCTGAGCATCGAGGCCGTGGCGCAGGCCGGCCAGAAGCACGGCGATTCCCGCCGCGTAGCCGATCACCAGGATGATCGAATAGGCCCGTAGCCGCTCGGGGTTGATGAAACGGTCGACGGCGGCCAGGGCTCGGCCCAGAGCGCCTGAATGAGCGCCAGACCCGGCGTCCGACGGGACGCCTACTGCCCCCGGATCTTCCGTCCCGTCCCGCCCAGACATGGACCGGCTGTGCCGCGCCCGGCGGGCGCTGTCAAATGGGGGTGGAACCGACTCATCGGCCCGGAAAATGAAAGGCCCGGTCCTTTGTGGGACCGGGCCTTTTCTCCTCGCCTTCAGTCGGGGGGGCGAAACATTGAGCGAGAAGTCGAGCGTGAAACGCCGGCGAATCAGGTCGGTTCCAGGGGCGCCAAAATATTTTTCGGCGCGGGCGACCGCCTGTTGGCAGCGCAAAAGTGAAAGGCCCGGTCCTTGAGGACCGGGCCTTACTCCTCGCCTTCAGTCGGGGGGGCGAAACATTGAGCGAGAAGACGAGCCTGAAACGCCGGCCATGGAGGCGGGTTCCGGCGCGCGCAGAAAAATTCGGCTTGATGAGTTTCAGGCCAGGCGGGTCAAATTCGGCGGCTAGGCCGCGACCGGAGCCCTGTGGAGCCGCTTGCTGCCGTCGTGCCAGTGGCGGCGGTCATCGGCTTGTCGATCCGCTTGCCGGTCGCCTGGCCGGTGGCGACATCGGCCTGGGCCGAGGCGCCGACCAGGGCCGCGGCCCCGGCGGCGGCGATCACCGAGAGATAGGTCATGCGTCGCTCCAAGGGCGACGGCCGAGCTTTATCCCTGGCGCGCCCGCGCGCAAGGCCTCAGACCTCGGTCGGGCGGACGATCACGACCCGGCCTGCGGCTGGATCCACGTCCGTCACCACGTCGCGGCTGAACGGCGCCCACCAGGCGGGCGCGCCGTCGGCCGGATCGATCTCCAGCAGGTCGCCGGCCCCGAAGTCCGCGACGGACTTGACCCGGCCAAGTGGCGCACCGTCCGGACTGACCGCCGCCAGGCCGATGAGGTCTGCGAGGTAGTATTCGTCATCGTCCGTCGCCGGCAGGGCCGCCCGCTCGACATAGAGTTTCAGCCCGCGCAGGGCCTGCGCCGCCTCCCGGGTTTCGACCTCGCGGACGCGGGTCACCAGCCCGCCCTTGTGGACCCGGCCAGACGTCAGCGAGATGGCCGGCCGGCCAGCTCCATCGAGCAGAGGACTGTAGGCAAGGAGACTCTTCGGATCGGCCACCCAAGCGGTCAGCCGCACTTCACCTTTGACGCCGAAGGCGCCGGCGACTTCGGCGACGAGGATCAGCCGCTCAGGCAAGGGCGTAATCCCTCATCGTCCTATGCCGCCATGGGCTCCTCCCTGAGAGGGAGTCGCGTCCGGGTGGTACAGCGCCCAGTCCTATTCCTCCGTAGCCGGAGCTTCCTCGGCGGGAGCTCCTTCGGGGGGGGGTTCTTCAGCGGGAGCTTTTTCCGATGCCGGAGCTTCCTCAGCGGCCGCCTCGGTTGGAGCCGCTTCAGCGGCCGGTTCTTCAGCGGGCGCCTCTTCAGCGGCCGGTTCCTCGGCCGGGGTTTCCTCGACAGAAGCTTCCGCCGGAGCTTCGGCAGCGGGCGCTTCGGCGACGGTTTCCTCAGCCGCCGGCGCCGCTTCCGCTGCGACCACTTCGACCGGCGCTTCTTCGGCAACCGGTTCTTGGGCGACCTCGGCCGGACGGGCGGCGGCCTCAGCAGCCTCGGCAGCGCGGGCGGCGGCGCGATCGGCCCGCTCAGTCACACGCTCCTTGGCCTTGGCGTGCGGCTCGGCCTTCTTCGGGTTGGCGCCGTGCTCCCATTTGACCAGGCCCTCGGCGGCCAGGAACCGGGCCACGCGGTCGGTGGGCTGGGCGCCCCGACCCAGCCATTCCTTGATCCGCTCGGTGCGCAGGGTCACGCGTTTGGGATCGTCCCGCTTCATCAACGGGTCATAGGCCCCGACCTTCTCGATGAAGCGGCCGTCGCGCGGCGAATGACTGTCGGCGATGACGATCGAATAATAGGGCCGCTTCTTGGCCCCGCCGCGGGCGAGTCGAATCTTGAGCATTCTTTTTCCTTCGTTAGGTCACTGTCTTAGGGTTTTCGGAATGGATTGAACGGTGCGCCCCCGAGGCCGGGAAGCGCGGACGGTCCAGGCCCTCCGAGGCCCGGCAATTTCACATCCGGCCCGACGTTCTTCAGCGCCTCAGCCGCCTCAGGGCCGAGCACCTTGGAGCCGAGGTTCTGCAGCGCGTCCATGCCGCCTGGGCCGCCCAGGCCCATCATGCCGGCCATGCGGGCGAAGCCCTTGCCGCCGCCCCGCGCCATGCGCTTGAAGGCGTCCTGCATCTGCCGGTGCTGCTTGAGGAGGCGGTTGACCTCGGCCACGTCCACCCCGGCGCCGGCGGCGATGCGCCGCTTGCGCGAGGCCTGCAGGAGGTCGGGCTTCTTGCGCTCCTTGCGGGTCATCGAGCCGATGATCGCCCGCTGGCGGCGGATGGCCTTGTCGGTGACCCCGGCCTCGGCGATCTGCTGCTTCACCTTCTGCACGCCGGGCAGCAGGCCCATCAGGCCTTCCATGCCGCCCATCCGTTCCATCTGCTCGAGCTGGCCGGCAAGGTCGTCGAGGTCGAACTGACCCCTGGCGAGCTTCCTGGCCATGACCTCGGCCTTGGCGGCGTCGAAGTCGGCCGCGGCCTTTTCCACCAGGGCGACGACGTCACCGTGACCCAGGATCCGCCCGGCCACCCGCCGCGCATCGAACACGTCGAGGGCGTCGATCTTCTCGCCGGTCCCCAGGAACTTGATCGGCAGGCCGGTCACCGCCCGCATCGAGAGGGCGGCACCACCGCGCGAATCGCCGTCGGCCCGGGTCAGCGCCAGGCCCGTCAGCGGCAGGCGCTCGTTGAAGGCCTTGGCGGTGCGCACCGCGTCCTGACCGGTGAGGCTGTCGGCCACCAGCAGGGTCTCGGCCGGCCGCGAGATGGCGGCGATCTCGGCCGCCTCGCTCATCATCGCCTCGTCGAGGGTAGTGCGTCCGGCTGTGTCGAGGATGAGGACGTCGTAGCCGCCGAGCCTCGCCGCCGAGATCGCCCGGCGGGTGATGTCGGTAGGGGCCTGGCCGGAAACGATCGGCAGGGTCTCGACCGCGGCCTCCTTGCCCAGGATGGCCAGCTGCTCCATGGCCGCCGGCCGGTAGACGTCGAGCGAGGCCATCAGCACCTTCTGGCGCTCCAGCTTCGAGAGACGCAGCGCCAGCTTGGCCGCCATCGTCGTCTTGCCCGAGCCCTGCAGGCCGGCCATCAGGACCACCGTCGGCGGGTTGGTGGCCATGTTCAGCGGCGCGGCCTCGCCCTCGCCGCCCAGCATCTCGACCAGGCCGTCGTAGACGATCTTGATCACCTGGTCGGCCGGCTTGACCGAGCGGATCACCGCTTCGCCGGCGGCCTCCACGCGGGCCTTGTCGATGAAGTCCCGCACCACCGGCAGGGCGACGTCGGCTTCCAGCAGGGCCACGCGCACTTCGCGCATGGCCGCGTCGATGTCCTTCTCGGTCAGCACGCCGCGGCCGGCCAGCCGGTCGAAGACGCCGGAAAGGCGCTCGGTTAGTGCGTCGAACATTGGGCGTCGAACAGGGGCGTGCGCTCCGAAATGGTCCAGGTCCGGCCCCGGCCCAACGCCGAGCGGCCCCGTGCGCGTTCACGCGGACGGGGATCCTCGCCGCCCTCGTCCCCTGTGAAGCCTTGGCGAAGCAGGGGTGTCGTGGCGGTGGAGGGCGCTTGAAATCAGGTCAGGCGCCGGAAAGGGCGCGCTTATGCGCCCGCAGGGGGCGCAGGGTCAACCCGCGGCGCCCATGGCGCGCGCGGCCGGACCGGGGTAGCGTTTCCACCCAACGACCAGCAGAAAGCGAGCGGATGTCGATCGAGCAACTGAAGGCCGACGTGATCGGCGCCGTCGAGGCCATGAGTGCCGAGCTCATCGACCTCAGCCACCTCATCCATTCCGAGCCCGAGCTGGCGCTGGAAGAGGTCAGGGCCTGCGCCAACCTCGTCAAGGCGGTCGAGGGCCACGACATCACCGTGCAACGCGAGGCGTTCGGCCTTTCCACCGCCTACGCCGCCGAGTTCGGCAAGGACGGCGCGCCGACCATCGCCATCCTCTCCGAATACGACGCCCTGCCCGGCATCGGCCACGCCTGCGGCCACAACATCATCGCCACCGCAGGCCTCGGCGCCGCGCTGGCCCTGTCCAAGCTGAACGGGCGCCTGCCCGGGCGCGTGCGCTATCTCGGCACCCCGGCCGAGGAGCGCTTCGGCGGCAAGGAGATCATGGCCCGCAACGGCGCCTTCGACGGCGCCGATGCGGCGATGATGATCCATCCCGCGGCCATCGACCTGATCGCCATGCCGTGCCTGGCGGTGACCGAAGTCAACGTCACCTATACCGGCCAGACCGCCCACGCCTCGGCGGAGCCGCATCGCGGCGTCAACGCCCTGGACGCTGTGGTTACCGCCTACCAGGCCATCGCCCAGCTTCGGCAGCACATCGAAAGCCGTGAGCGCATCCACGGCATCATCACCGATGGCGGCCTGGCCGCTAACATCGTGCCCGAGCGCGCCGCCTGCCGCTTCTATGTTCGCTCCCCGGACGCCAAGGGCCTGGCGGCGCTTCGCCGTCGGGTGCAGGCCTGCTTCGAGGCCGGAGCGCTCGCCACCGGCTGCCAGCTGGAGGCGGTCTGGGGCGAGACCGACTATCTCGATCTCAAGACCAACGGGCCCATGGCCAGGGCCTTTGCCGCCAACGCCACCGCCATCGGCCGACCGTTCGACGCCAGCGATCTGGTCCCGCGCGACCGGGCCGGCTCGACCGACATGGGCAACGTCAGCCACCGCACGCCCTCGATCCATCCGCTGCTGGCCGTCGCTCCGGCGCATGTGCCGATCCACAATCCGCAGTTCACCCGCTGGGCCGCTTCGGACCGCGGCGACAAGGCGGTGATCGACGGGGCCAAGGCTTTGGCCCTCACCGCCCTCGACCTGATGAGCGATGCGTCGCTGCTGGCCGCCGCCAGGGCCGATTTCGCCGTCACAGCCGAGGACTCGCGCCAGGCGCTGGAGGCGATGATGGAGTCCGCACCCACCGCCCGCCATGCCGCCCATCACGCCCACGGCGGTTGCGGCTGCGCCTGAGTTCCAGAGTTCAGCCGGCGGCTTTGACGGGCCTCGGCCAGGCGCGGAAGACGCCGTAGCCGACCGCGGTGACGGCGATCGTCGCCGCGCTCCATATCAACAGGCGAGGCTCCGCGGCGCCGGCCATGGCGACGCAGAAGAGGGCCGCGCCCACCGCCGCCGCCCGCGCCAGCCATTTCGTCGCCGCTCGGGCCTCGCGCGCGAACCGCCAGAGGGCCGCGCACGCCCCCAGATAGGCCGCCACCGACAGGATGACGCTGACATCTACGACCACGGTGAATTGACGGGCGAGGCTCGGACTGGCGGTTGCCAGGGCGACCGCCGACATCAGTACGCCCGTCCACACAAGATGCCGCGTGGAGGCGCGGGGCGCGATGCGCGGTTCGGTCCGGCCGGCGATGTGGCCCAACACGCCCTCACTGTCAGCGCACTCGACGGTGGTAAGAACAGCGCCGCCCAGGGTGCCGCACACCTTGGCCAAGGCGCAGGCGGCCACCGCCGCCGCGGCCAGGCCGCCCAGCACCGGCGCCACGGCGTCGGCGAAAGGGGCGCTGGATTTCGCCAGGGCGGCGGCCGGCAGGATGCCCATGATCACGCCGCTGGACAGCAGATAGACCAGCGACGCGAGGCCCAGACCCGAGAGGGTGGCGATCGGCACGTTCCGGGCGGGCCGACGCACGATCCTCGCCACCACGCTGGCGTTCTCGATGCCGGTGAAGGCCCAGAAGACGGTGACGACGGCCGCCGGCACGACCTGCCAGGCGCTGTGGCCGCTGACGTTCCACGAGGCGAGGAAGATCGCGGGGCGGAAGTAGAACCAGCCGCCGATGGCGACGATCAGGATCGGTGCCAGGCCCGCGGCCAGGGTGAGGCCGCCCAAACGAGCCACGAACCGCGGGCCGATCAGGTTGACGCCAACGAACAGCCACAGAATGACGAGGGTGGCCACAGTGGTCCACGGCGCGTGGCCGATGGCCGGTATGAAAACGCTGAGGTAGCCGGTGGCCGCCAGGCCGATCGCCACGCATCCGACCCAGTAACCAACCCAGTAGACGAAGCCGATGATGAAGCTCGCGCCGGGGCCGAAGGCCTCGTGGATGTAGGCGAAGAGGCCGGCTGCACGCGGTCGGAGGATCGCCAGCCACGAAAAGACGCCAGCCAGCAACACGCCGCCGCCGATGGCCGCCGCCCACGCCAGGATCGAGACCGAACCGATCGCCCCCAGGCTCGCCGGCAACAGATAGACGCCCGAGCCAATCATCGCCCCCGCCACTAGCATGGTGGCCAGAAATGGCCCCAGCTTGTGGTGATCAGTGTCTTCGTCCATGGCTCCCCCCGGCCCGCTCATCCTGGAGGCCGAGCGCGCGGCGAGGCCATCCAGGATCCAGGCGTTTTATGGAACTTCCGGCTCAAGCATAAGGATCTCGCCGCCACACGCGGCGCGTTCACGATGAGCTGAAAGGTAAGCGGGATTGCGACGGAGCCCCGTGGAACTCTAGCTTGCCTCGCTCGTCGGCTTGAACACCTGGGCCATCATCTCGGCGACCAGGCGAAAGATCGGCGCCCGCTCGCGGCCCGCGGTGGCAATCGGCGCGGCCTCGGCGCCGGAGCTCTCGCCGAGCGACCGCGGTTCGACGGCGGCAGTCGTGATCGCCAGCAGATAGGCTTCGCAGCGGTGCGCCCGGCGCGGGAAGGTTTCGCGCAGGGTGACGCGGGTCGGAGAGCGGCGCAGACCGCCGCGCCGCGAGGCGCTGGCCCAATAGGCTGCGGGGCGGATCGCGGGCGGGGCTTCCGGCGCCTGGACATCTGGCCGGAGCCACGTCCCGCTGGTGACGGAAACGAGCCGCAGGGTCGGCCGTGAATCGATACGCTCACCTAACATGGCGCTTGGCATATCACGCCACCCGCCGCCGTCCCTGCGACAGGGTGTCGCCAAGCTTCTGATTCACTGCGGCAAAGCGCCGCTGGCCGTTCGAGCTCACTTGCGCCTGGCCACGGCCTCGATGCGCTGGCTGGGCTTGGCGCCGAGGCCAAGGAAGCCAGCCTTGCCGCCGATAGCCTTGACCATCAACGGCTCGAAGCCGGCGCGCTTCAGCAGAGCGCGCACCGATCCCTCTGCGAAGCCCGCCTTGCGCTCGGCCTTAGTCAGAGCCCCGCGCGCCGGCACGCTGAGGATCAGCCGCCCGCCCGGGCGCAACAGCGGGGCGATGGCCTTCAGCGTCCGCCACGGCTTGCGAAACGCCGCCACGCCCGGGCCGACGAACACCAGGCCGAAGGCCGCCCTGGCGTAGGGCAGGGCCTCGTCGGCCGGGTCGAAGCCGATGACGTCGGTGAGCGCGAAGAGCGCATCAGAGGCCGCCTTGGGGTCCGTCTCGACGCCGATCCAGGCGCCGCACTTGCCCTCCTTCAGAGCCAGGGCGCCGGTGGCCCCGCCGCCGCAGCCGATCTCGAGCACCCACAGGTCCTTGTCGGGCGGCATGGCGTCGACCCACGCCCGGCGGGCCTTGCCGAAGAAGGCGGCGGCGACTCGGCCCTGGGCTTCCTCGAGTGTGGGAGTGTCTGCAAGGGTTTCTGGCATCGACTCGCAGGTGTAGCACGCGGCGGCCTCGCCCAAGGAAGCTTGCCATGCCCAGGATCGATATCGCCGCCGTCGAAAAGCGCCGGGGCGTCGGCTATCCGCCGCCGTTCGACGCGCCGTGCGCGGAGCGCATCCGCCAGAGGCTCGGAAACGCCGGCGGCCTCAAGGACTTCGGGGTCAACCTGATGCGTCTGCCGCCGGGCGGCTGGTCGAGCCAGCGCCACTGGCATTCGCATGAGGACGAGTTCGTCTTCATCCTCGAGGGCGAGCTCGTGCTGATCGAGGACGCCGGCGAGACCCTGCTCCGGGCCGGCGACGCCGCCGCCTTCGCCAAAAACACCGGGAACGGCCACCACATGATGAATCGCTCGGAGAGAACGGCGATCTATCTCGAGGTCGGCTCACGTCAGCCGGACGATCTCACCACTTGCTCCGACATCGACCTGAAGAGCGCCAACGCCGACGGCCGCTTCGTCCACAAGGATGGCCGTCCGTATTCAGAATAGTCTGGCCGCAAAAGAAGCAGGCCCCGGATTGGATCCAGGGCCTGCTCTCTTGGGTTGGAGGGATCCGCCTCTCAGCGAAACCGGATTGGGGTTCAGGCCGCCGCAATGCGCCGACGGCTCCTCAGCGCCGCGCCGAGGCTGGCGAAGCCGCACAGCATCAGGGCCCAGCTCGCCGGCTCGGGCACCCCGCCCAATAGGGTGAACGCAAAATCACTCCCGTTCTGCGATCGGGTGCCGAAGAAGTCCTGCCAGCCGAGGTTATCTCCCCCAGTCGCGGTGTTCCAGCCCCACTGAGGCGGGAAACCTAGGTCCGGAACCACGGACAGCCAATAGGTCGTTCCAGCGGCGGCGTTGAAGTTCGTCGGAACTGAATAGGTGTAGGTTGGGTCACCGAAATTCCCGAGGAACGTTTCATTTCCGGTGCCGCTCACGTTAGCAGAATATAGCAGTGTCCCCGGTTGGCCGGCATTGTCCGCGTAGATGTTCAAGGTGAACGCTGTAATCGTACCCTGCGAGGGTGGATTGAAGTACGAGCCCGTAAAATCGACCGTGGTGATGTCAGCTGCAGAGCCAAGGTGGAAATCGTCATATGTGGTGGCGAAATTACCGAACCCACCCGTGTCGTTCTGCGACGCAAAGACGTTGTTGGTCCCGTCGAACGGCTGACTGTACAGCGTGCTGGCGCTCGCCCCCGTGACGGTGATCACGGCCGCAGCGGCAATGGTTAGCGTGTTGGTGAATCTCATGATCAGCCCCCTCGCAAATCCCAGACTGCCACGGTAGGCCACTCTGACGTCTGGCGCAATATGGCGAAATTGAGAAATGCGCGGCCACATTGTTGCGGGCCAGCAATTGGGAACCTTTGCCCATCAACGGTTTCTGCCTCGCGGGATTAGGCTGCCCCAAGCGCCCTCGCCACCGCCCCGCCATCGAAGAACGGCCGCTCGCACAGGATCTTCTCGCTGCCCGGCGCAAACTCGAAGCTGGCCGCCATTCGCACCCGAAAGCCCTTCCCGGTCGCCTCGATAACCCGATCGCCCATGCCCAGCGGTCCCAGATGCGTACCGGTCAGCCAGAACTCCACCAGCACGGTCTCGCCGTCATGGGCGATGGCGATGATCTCGTTGCCCTGGTCGGGGAACGGCGTGCGCGAGGCGGCGAAATAGCCGCGCACCGCCGCCTCGCCGTCGAACACCGTCCCGTTGGCCATCTCGTAGCGCGGGTGGTCGAAGGTGGCGATCACCGCGTCCCAGTCGTGGACGATCTCCAGGGCCATGTGCCGGCGCACGGTCTCGATGCGACGCGCGGCGAGATCTTTCATGGGGTTCGTCCCTCGATGGTTTTCAGGCTGGCCGGTCCAGGGCGGCCAACGCGGCTTCAAGCTCGGCGAGCTCGGCTTCCAGCGCGGCGATGGCGCTGCGGTTGTCCGGCGATCCGCTCACAACCGGGGTCATGTTCGATGGTGACCGCGCGATCTCGATCTGCCGAAGGACCTCGGCGATCGCCTCGGTGAGCTCTCGGCGGAGCTGCTCGTCGGTCTCTGGCATGTCTGCAGCCTAGCCTCAGTGATGGTGGCCGGCGAGCGTCAACCACACGCGCGCGAAACGAACGGCGGCGACGAGAACGCTGAGGGCCACGACCACCCACAGCAGGACCGTTCGTGTGCGGCTGCTGAGCCTCATCCCAGCGGCGGGAGCCGGCCCGCGATCTCCGGGATAGCGGCCTCGTAGGCCGCGGCCATCTTCAGGCAGGCGAGCTCGCCATGGACCGGACCGACGATCTGGATCCCCATCGGCAGCCCCCTCTCGTCAAATCCCGCCGGCGCGGCCAGGGCGGGCGTGCCGGCCATGGTGATCAGGCAATTGGCCTTCATCCACTCGTGGTAGGTCGC
>DASXGB010000014.1:0-2845 GCA_036489325.1 Caulobacteraceae bacterium | reverse complement strand
GCTGATCACCGTCAGGTCCGCCCCCTCCAGCCCCGGCCGGAAGCGGCCGTCGAAAAAGGTCGCCATGATCTCATAGGGCGTGTGGCACAGGCCGATCGAGCGCCAGTGGGAGGTGATCGCCGCCTCCAGGCACGCGGCCAGTAAGGAATCGACCACCAGCACGTCAGGGCCCCGACGGCGGGCGGCTGAGAGCAGGTCCCAGGCCGCTGCGTGGTCGAAGCTCTCCACCCAGGCCAACGTTAGCGGTTCGGCGTCGGCGCCGTCGCGCTGGGGCGCCGTCTGGAGCGGCAGGAATTCGGCGCCGGCGGCCTCGATCCGTGCGGCTTGGTTGTCGTGACCGAGGATCTCGACTGTGTGGCCGCGCGCGATCAGGGCCTCGGTCAGGCCAAACATCGGCGGCGCGTTGCCGGCCGCGTCGAACGTCAGCGCGAGAATGTTCAAGCGGCCCCCGCCATGGTGCGCAGATGAACCCATATTCGCCTCGACGTCATCCTGGGTGATCGGCCGCGCTTTTCCGCGCCGTTTCACGGCCGCAATTCCACTGCGCGATTCGCGCCGCTAATCTGTTCGTCCGGGAGCTAGACGTGGACGGACGAGTTATGGGCGGCGCCTTGCGGGCCTATCCCGCGGCGCCCGACACCTGGCGTGAAGACGCCCCGCCTCTTTTTGAGGCTGGCAAATCACCGCTGCTCGCTCACGCGGGGCCGCGGCCGGTCTTCCTGCACGGGATGTGGCGCAGCGGCACCACCTTCGTGTGGTCGAGGTTTCGCGCCGCCGATGGCGTGACGGCCTATTTCGAACCCCTGAGCCCGGCCCTCGCCCGGCTCACGCCGCGCCGCATCCACAGCGAGGACTGGCAGGACGCCATGGTCCGCAGCCGCCACCCGCTCATGGACCAGCCCTATTTCGCCGAGTACGAGCCGCTCATTCGCGGCCGGGGCGTCCGGCTCTACTACCGATCGTTCGCCGCCCGGCAGTTCGCCCGGCTACCCACCGAACGCGATCCCGACCTCGAGGCTTACCTCGCCTCGCTGCTGATGCACGCCTGGAGCGAGGGACGTCGGCCCGTCCTCGGCTTCGTCCTCACAGGGCTTCGGGTGGCGCGTCTGCGCGCCGTCTTTGGCGCCTACGACGTGCACATCGACCGCGATCCGCTGGCGATCTGGGCGTCCTACCAGCGGCATGCCGCCGAAGGGACCTACAACTTCTTCGCCGGGCTCTTCTGGGTCCTGGAGCGCAACGCCACGCACCCCCTGCTCGAACCCTTGGCGGCGCGATTCCGCTTGCGCAACGGCCCCGAGAAGATGGTGAAACCAAGGGTCTACTATCGGAAGACGATCGATACATTGACGCCGGCGGAGAGCTACGGCCTCGTCTATTATTTCTGGCTGCTGAGCCTCCTGCACGCCGCGAGTCATGCAGACCTGATCCTCGATATGAGCCTGGCGGATGAGCCGGGCTACGCGCGCGGGCTGGAGGCGAGTCTGCAGGCAGAGACCGGCGTCGAGGTCAGTTTCGACGGCCTGACGACCGTCCGCACGCCACAACTTCTCCCGCTGTTCGATCGGCCGGCGGCTGAGGCGCGCGTCCTCGATCTGCTGCCGCTGGAGGCCGCCACACCTTACTTCGACGCCGCCCGAGCGCGTTCGCGCCTGGGCGAACTGGCGCCGGCCAAGGCTGAGATCCTGGCTGGCGTGCTAGCGGCCGTGGAGCGGCGAGTGGGGCGTTGATCTCCTCCCTCAAGGGAGCAGCGAGCTATGGCCGGACGAACTTCAGGGCGAACTGGCTGGTGTGGCCCCGGACGGACTTGTCGAACACAACCATGTGGACATTGTCGCTGGGGCGCTCGAGGAAATGGCCTTCGCCGATCAGCCGGAATCCGGCCGCCGTCACTTCCTTGATCACCTGCGCCTTGGGAATGCGGTGCAACTTGGCGATGTCGTCGATCGTGGCGTCGGGCGCGGCGTCGTGGTCGAGGATGAAATAAGTCCCGCCCGGGCGAAGCGCCTGGAACACGGCCTTGTTGAAGGCCGCCATGTCCACGGCGCCGTACTTGGCGATGTGGAGGTCGTGATAGTTTTGCGTGGTCCAGAAGAGGTCGACCTTGGCCGGGACGGGGACTGTGCCCCAGGCCGGCGCGTCGAGCGTCAGGTTGGGACGGTTGACCTCGGCCAGCACCTTTTTGTCGGCGGCGAAATCGTCCTTCCAGCCAGGATTTTCGATCTCGTAGATGGCGCCCTTCGGCCCGACCACGTCGATCAGCATCCGCGTGTAGTAGCCGCCTTCGGGCGTGAACTCGGCCACCTTGATGCCCGGCTTGACGCCGGCGAAGGCCAGGGTCTGCGCGGGCATGCGCGCGGCGTCCGTAGCGACCTCGTCCTTCGGCCTGGCCGGATCGGCGACGGCGGCGGCGACGTAGGTCGGGATTTTCGTGGGCGGGCTGGCGAGGGCGGGCGAGGCGAGAATCGCCAGCGCGGCGGCCGCGGCGTGGAGTCTGGGCATGATGGTTTTCCCCTGGACCTTGGCCTGGGACCCTAGGCCTTCGCGAAGCCGGGCCAAAGTTACGGCGACGTAATCCTCCGCACTCCGCTCATCCTGGAGGCCGAGCGGCCCCGGGTCCGGCCGCAGGCCGGCCCGAGGCTA
The DNA here is from genome assembly GCA_036489325.1 of Caulobacteraceae bacterium. Classification (GTDB taxonomy): domain Bacteria; phylum Pseudomonadota; class Alphaproteobacteria; order Caulobacterales; family Caulobacteraceae; genus Acaudatibacter. Next base: position 202 of record DASXGB010000014.1, on the reverse strand, counting down.
AAGTCCGCGAGGCCATCCAGGATCCACGCTTTTTCTGAAACACCACGCCCTACGATAAAATGCCTGGGTCCTGGACCTCGCCGCTACACGCGGCCCGTCCAGGATGAGCGGAGGAGGGAGCCGTCCGCGGGAATCATCCCTGTGCGAGGCGGTGTCGGGCCGCTAGTCCAGGGTCCGCTGGTATCGCGCCACGGCCAGGGCC
>DASXGB010000116.1:0-18256 GCA_036489325.1 Caulobacteraceae bacterium | reverse complement strand
AGGCCTCACCGCGGCGCCTCGAGCCGGTCGACCAGGGCTTGCAGGGTGTCGTCGACGCCGCGGCCCTCGATCTCGGCGGCCGGCGAGAGGATCACCCGGTGGCGGAGGGCGGGCAGGGCCAGAGCCTTGACGTCGTCGGGGATGACATAGTCGCGGCCCTCAAGGGCGGCGCGGGCGCGGGCGGCCAGGGCCAGCATCGCTCCGGCTCGCGGGCTGGCGCCGGTCTCCAAATCGGCGCTCTCGCGCGTGGACCGCACCAGGCCGGCGATATAGGCGATCACCTCCTGGGCCAGGCGGATCTCGCCGACGGCGGCGACCGCGGCGGCGATCTCGTCCCGGCCGGCGACCCGCTCCACGCCGAGTGTCGCAGGATCCGGCAGGCCATGCCGGGCCCCGTGCTCGGCGATGATCCGCTGTTCCTCCTCGGCGGTCGGATAGGCCAGGGTCTGTTTGAACAGGAACCGATCGAGCTGGGCCTCGGGCAGAGGGTAGACCCCCTGCTGCTCGATGGGATTCTGGGTGGCGATCACCGTGAACCGATCGCCCAACGCATGCGCCTTGCCGTCGACCGTCACCACGCGCTCCTGCATGGCCTCCAGCAGGGCGGCCTGGGTCTTGGGTGGGGTGCGGTTGATCTCATCGGCCAGCAGCAGGTCGCAGAAGATCGGCCCGCGAGTCAGGGCGAAGCTGCTGGTCTGGAAGTTGAACAGGTTGGTTCCGATGATGTCGCCCGGCATCAGGTCCGGGGTGAACTGGATGCGGCCGAAATCGAGCTCAAGGGTGCGCGCCAGGCATTGGGCGAGGAAGGTCTTGGCCGTGCCGGGCGGGCCCTCAAGCAGCACGTGGCCGCCGGCAAGCAGCGCCGTCAGCATCAGGTCCACCGTCTGGCGCTGACCGACCACCGCCTTGGCGATCTCATCTCGCAGGCCGTCTGCCAGGGCCTTCACCTCGTCAACCTTCACGGGTCATCTCCATTCGCCAACGGTAGAGTTGTCGGGCGGCGGCCAACAGCCGTCCCCGATCGGACGCCGTGCGGGCGACCACGGCCAGGTAGCCGAGGCCGTCCGACGCGCCCTTGCGCCTCGCCAGACGGTCGAGGAATTCGGTCAGGGCGTCGCCGGTCAAGGTCCTGGGCGCGCCGACGGCGCGGGCGGCGAGATCCCGGGTGAGCTCGGCGTAAGGACCACCCATGGCGGTCTCCTTGCCGGCCAGCCTGGCGAGCGAGGCTGTGTTGTCGGTGAGCGCCTGCTTGCCGAAGGCCAGGGCCCGCTCGCTGCGCCTCGCCGGGCCGAACCGGCAGAAGGCCTGCCAGCCGGCCAGGGCCGCGGCGGCGGCGAGGCACAGGGTGACGGCCAGGAACGGCGGGTCGAACATCAGGTTGAGGGCGCTACGCTGGCCACCGAGGCCATTGAGGGTGACATCGAAGATCACCGGCCCGCCATCGGCCCGCATCGGGTTAACGATGGCTAGCGCCGTCGAAAAGCCCCTCAGGTCCTTCAGGCCCCCGTTGTCCAGCAGGTCCGGATCGGAGAGCAGATAGACCGGCCCATACGACGCCTTGGCCATCACCGTCGCGCCCTTTTCGTCGACCATGACCGGCGTCCAGCCCTTCCAGTTCTTGAGGTCCATGGTCTGGAAGGATCGGATCGGGCCGGTGCGAAGCGTCTGGCCGGCGGCGAAGGGGCTATCCAAGGCCCGGAGGATCGGCTGGGCCTCTCCGCCCCGCCTGGCGACATGCGCCTTGGCGAGCAGGGCCTCGGGCGGCAGGGCCTCGTTTGGCCTCAGTCCGTGCGGCATCAGAGGGTTCGGCGCCACCCACCCGCGATGCTTCGGATCGGGGATCACGTCCCATTTGGGCAGCACGGTCAGCACCGGCCCGGCAAAGCCCATCGGCGTGACGTTGCGGTCGAGGGCGGCGAGCGGCGGGGTGAGGATATAGACGCCGGCGGTCCGGCCCGCGGGCAGGCGATGGCGGCTGACCAGGACAGGCTCGCCAAGATCGCGCAGGCCCTCGGCCAGGCCGGAAAAGCCGATCGCCGAGTGCGACAGGGCGTGGCCGCCGCCATTGTCGCCGGTCTCAAGGTTCGAGGCGTAGGTGAACAGCACCAGGAGGGCGCAGAAGGCGAAGACGCCGACCAGTGCGATGAGAACGCCGGACGCCGGGGTGATCGGACCGGCTTCGCCGTCGTGCGCCTGCGCGCTCACGTCCAGCCCTCCCCGAAGGCGAAGGCTTCATAGGCGGCGCGGGCCTCGGCGAAGGCCGCCGCATCCAAGGCCCGGCCACCGAAGAGACTGGTCTCGACCGCCGACGCGATACGGCCGAAGGCGGTGCGGGCGGCCGGCGGCACGGCCTCGAGCGCGGCAATATCGCGGGCAGTGAGCGCCGGGCGCACCAGGCGCGGACGGCGGTCCTCGATGTCGTCGATGCTGCGGAACAGCAGAACGTGGGCGGCTTCGTCGAAGCGGCCCTCGGCGGCGAGGCGATCGGCGTCGGCCAGTAGGGCTCTGGCGTGGTAGGGGTCGGGACGCCAGTCGACCGGCTTCACGCGAGGCGTGACCTTGCGGCGGAACGGCCAGCGCGCGCCCATGGTCTCCCGCAGGATGAGGTACAGCGCCAGGACGATGGCCGCTCCGACCCCCATCCAGAAAAGGTCAATGGCGTAGGGAGTCAGGAACCGGACGGCGCCGCCGATCCAGCGGCCGAGGATCTTCATCCATTCCGGCTCGACATAGTGAGGCTCGGCCGGCGCCGCGCCGAACGAGAACTGCAGGGCGTGATCGTTCATCAGGCGCGCGTGAGCGGCCGCCACAGCCCCTGCCGTCGTCGTTGATACCCCCGCCACCGTTACCTCGCCGGTCGATCAGACCCTAGCAGAGGAATCGTTCGGCGCGAGCGCCATGCGAGGCTGGGATCAGCGGCTGTGGGCGGATGGATGGACGGCGAGGGCGTCGCCGGCGACCATGGCCCCCGCACAGGCGGCCAGCAACGCCAGAGACATCGCGATGAACACGCCGGTTATCGCTTTCATGGATCTTGCCGCCCGCCCGCCTGATGGCCTGGACGATCGCAGGATTTGGCGGCGCGGTCAAAAACGAGCCTGGCCGCTTGGCAACATCGCCAGCAAAGACGATCTTCCGCGCCATGTGGGGAGCCCTGTCGCCGCAATCCGCCGTCGTCCTTTGGCTCATCTGGTACGTGACCTGGATCGCCGCGGTTGTCTTCTCGCGCCGCACGACCGTGCAGATGAAATCCGACGTCGCCGGCTTCCACCGCATGATCGCCAGCCTCGGCGTTTTCATGCTGTTCGAACCTCAGGTGGCCGCCGGTTTCGCCGGCGCACGGTCGGGCCTGGCCCTCAGGCTGTGGCCGGACAACCCTTCCCTCGACTGGGGCCTCTTCGCCCTCACCGCGGCCGGCTTTGCCTTCTGCTGGTGGGCCAGGCTGCACCTGGGGCGGCTGTGGTCGGGTTTTGTCACCCTCAAGGAGGGGCATCGCATCATCGATACCGGTCCCTATGGGCTCGTCCGGCACCCGATCTACGCGGGAGTGATGTTCGCGGCCCTGGCCACGGCCCTGATCTCGGCCAACCCGATTGCTCTGGCCGGCGCGATGTTGACGGCGATCGGCTTTTCGATGACCGCCAGGATCGAAGAGGGCTTCCTGCGCCGGGAACTAGGCGCGGAGGCCTATGATTCCTACGCCCGCCGGGTCGGCATGCTGGTGCCGGGCCTGAAATAGCCGCCGCAGTTGCGTGCGATGGTCCGATCGGTCATGCCGGGCTCGGATGAACGCCGAGTCTGAACCATCGATCGAGCGGCTGATTTCAGCCCGCGTCGAAGGCTGCGCCCTCCCCCAGGCCTTCTATGTCCGGGAGGATGTCTACACCCGCGACCTGGACCTGTTGCTCGCCGGCTGGACCTTCATCGGCCACGAGAGCGAGATCCCTGATGCGGGCGACTGGATCACCGGTGGCTTTGGCCGGGAGTCGGCCATCGTCATCCGCGGCGAGGACGGCCAGATCCGGGCGCTGGCCAATGTCTGCCGCCATCGCGGCTCGCGCGTCTGTGTCGAATCCAACGGCCACTCGGTCGCCCTGACCTGCCCCTATCACGCCTGGAGCTATCGTCTGGACGGCTCCCTGCGCGCGGCGCGCGAGATGCCCGAGGACTTCAATCCGGCGACGCACGGCCTCAAGTCTCTGCCGGCCGAAGTGATTGGCGGCCTGGTGTTCGTGAGCTTCAGCGCGGCTCCGCGGTCGCTTACGGAGGCCGCGCCAGCGCTGGCGACCATGACCGCGGCCTACGGCTGGGGCCGCGCCCGCATCGCCGAGCGACGCAGCTATGCAGTGACCGCGAACTGGAAACTGGCCTTGGAGAACTACCACGAGTGCTATCACTGCGGTCCGGCCCATCCGGAATTCTCGGTGCTGCACGCCCTGGCGCGGCCAAAGGCGCGACGGCTGCGCAGCTTCGAAGAGTCCCGCACCGACCGGGGCGGCGGCGTGACCGTGGCCGACTTCGAGGCTTGGGGACCCAGGAGTGATGGCCAGGAGGTGGTCCGGGTGATGCGCTCGGACTTGGCCGCGGGCGTCCGCACCGGCAGCCGCCAAGGCGGCCTCATCGCCCCGCTCATGGGCCCCGACGACGGCGCCTGCATCTTCGCCGAACTCGGCTACCTCTCGGCCTTCCTGGCCTACGCCGACCACGGCATCGCCTACCGTTTCATTCCCCGTGACGTCCTGGAAACCGAAATGGAGGTCATTTGGCTGGTCGACCGTGATGCACGCGAGGGCGCCGACTATGACCTCGCTGCCCTGACGTGGTTGTGGGACGTCACCAGTCTGGCCGACAAGCGGATCATCGAACGCAACCAGGCTGGCGTTCTCTCGCGATTCTATGAGCCCGGACCGTTCTCACTGATGGAGCCGGGGGCGAGGCAGTACGTCGACCGCTATCTCGCCGACCTGGCAGCGGCGATGGCATGAGCTGGGACGTCCTCGTCGTCGGCGGCGGCCACAACGGCCTCGTCTGCGCCTTCTATCTCGCCCGCGCCGGTCACAAGGTCCGGGTGCTGGAGCGCCGCGAGATCGTCGGCGGGGCGGCGATCACCGAGGAGTTCCATCCGGGCTTCCGCAATTCTGTCGCCAGCTATTCGGTCAGCCTTCTCAATCCCAAGGTCATCGCCGACATGGAGCTGGCGCGCCATGGACTGAGCATGGTCATCCGACCCCTGAGCTATTTTTCGCCGATCGACGATGGCCGCTACCTGATCCTCGATCGCGACCCGGCGCGCACCCAGACGGAAGTGGCCAAATGGTCCCCCCGTGACGCCGAGCGGCTACCGGCCTTCCACGCCCAACTCGACGGAGCTGTGGATCTGCTGCGCTCACTGCTGCTGGAGACCCCGGTCAATCCGCGCGGCGGCCCGCGCGACCTGATGACCGCCCTCTCGCTCGCTGCGAAGGTGCGCAAGCTGGGGACCGGCGGCCAGGAGCTTCTGCTCGACCTATTCGGCAAGAGCGCCGGCGACATGCTCGACGCCTGGTTCGAAAGCGAGCCCCTGAAGGGCCTGCTGGGCTTCGACGCCGTGGTCGGCGCCTACGCCAGCCCCTACACGCCGGGATCAGCCTATGTGCTGCTGCACCATGTGTTCGGCGAGGTGAACGGCGTGAAGGGCGCCTGGGGCCACGCCATGGGCGGCATGGGCGCGATCACCCAGGCCATGCGCAAGGCCTGTGAGGAAGCGGGAGTCGAGATCTCGACCGAGGCGGCCGTGCGCGAGATCACCATCGCCGGTGGACGGGCGTGCGGCGTGGTGTTGGAAAGCGGTGAGGACCTCGAGGCCCGGGCGGTCGTCTCCAACCTCAACCCCAAACTTCTATTCGGAAAACTGGTAGCGGCGGAGCACCTTCCGGAGACATTCCGTACACGGATGGAGAACTGGCGACTGGGCTCCGGCGTGCTCAGGATGAACGTCGCCCTCTCGGAACTGCCGAACTTTACCTGCAAGCCGAGCATCGGCGCCGCCGAGCAGCATGGCGCCAGCATTATCATCGCCCCCTCCCTCGCCTATCTCGACCAGGCCTACATGGACGCGCGGCAGTTCGGCTGGGCGCGCCATCCGTCGATCGAGATGCATATCCCGAGCGTGCTGGACGACTCCCTTGCCCCACCCGGCGCCCATGTGGCGAGCCTCTTCTGCCAACAATTCGCGCCGAGCTTTCCGCCAACGCTGGCCGGCGGCTCCGGCTGGGACGACCACCGCGAGGCGGCCGCCGATCTCGTCATCGACACGGTCACCCGCTACGCCCCCAACTTTAAAGGCGCGGTGCTGGGGCGGATGGTGCTCACGCCGCTCGACCTGGAGCGGAAACTGGCGCTCACCGGCGGCGACATCTTCCATGGCGCGCTCAGCCTCGACCAGCTCTATGCGGCCAGGCCCGCTTTGGGTTTTGGCGACTATCGCTCGCCGGTGAAGGGCCTCTACATGTGCGGCTCAGGAACCCATCCCGGCGGGGGCGTCACCGGCGCGCCTGGCCACAACGCCGCCCGCGAAATCCTTCGCGACCTCAGGCGCCGCCGTTAGCCGGTGAGCGGCTCCGGCGGCTGAGCCGTCGCAGGGCGCGTAATGCCGCCGCGGGCCGCGGTCTGGGCTTCCGCGCGACACACGACGCCCGCCAGAAACACCAGAATCCACCACGCCCGCACCGCCGGCTTCCTCAACACTCCACCACGTTGACGGCCAGACCGCCGAGAGAGGTCTCCTTGTAGATCTCGCTCATGTCGGCGCCGGTGCGCTTCATGGTGGCGATGACCTTGTCGAGGCTGACCGAATGCTGGCCGTCGCCCAGAAGCGCCAGCCGCGCCGCGTCGATGGCTTTCACGGCGCCCATGGCGTTGCGCTCGATGCACGGGATCTGCACCAGGCCGCCGATCGGATCGCAAGTCAGGCCGAGGTTGTGCTCCATGCCGATCTCGGCGGCGTTCTCGATCTGGGCGTTGGAGCCGCCGAGCGCGGCGGCAAGCCCGGCGGCGGCCATGGAGCAGGCGACACCTACCTCGCCCTGGCAGCCGACCTCGGCCCCGCTGATCGAGGCGTTCTGCTTGTAGAGCGCGCCGATGGCCCCGGCGGTGAGCAGGAAGGTGCGCCGGGACTCCGCCGTGCCGGCGTGGAAGCGATCGTGATAGCGCATCACCGCCGGAATGATCCCCGCCGCGCCATTGGTCGGCGCCGTCACCACGCGTCCGCCGGAGGCATTCTCCTCGTTGACCGCCAGCGCCCACAGGTTGACCCAGTCGATCGCCGCCAGGGGATCGGTAATCTGACGCTCCATGCGCGCCAGGATGGCTTCTCGCAGGTGACGGGCGCGGCGCTTGACCTCGAGGCCGCCGGGCAGCTTGCCGTCCTGGCGCATGCCGCGCTCGATGCAGGCGTCCATGGCCTCGGCAATGGTGTCGAGGCGCCCGGTGACCTCTGAGACGGGACGCGCGGCGCATTCGTTGGCGAACATCAGGCCGGCGATCGTCAGATCGGCCGTCTTCGCCGCGGCCAGCAGCTCGGCGCCGGATGCGAACGGGTGGGGCGCCCTGGGGCCGGCTTCGTCAGGGGCGTTGCGGGTGATCTCCTCTTCGTCGCGCACGAAGCCGCCGCCGATGGAGAAATAGGTCCGCTCGGCCATCTTCGCGCCCTCGGCGTCGAAGGCCCGGAAGGCCAGAGCGTTCGGGTGCTGTGGGGCCCGCTCGCCGGTCGCCCAGAGGATATCGCGCGCCTCATCGAAGAGAACGACTAGCGCGCCGCCGCCGAGCGGCAGGGCCTGCTCGGCGCGGATCCGGGCGAGCATCGCCTCGCCGATATCCGGATCGAGGCTCGCGGGCTCGAATCCCGCCAGACCCAGGATCACTGCCCTGTCCGTAGCGTGGCCGCGGCCGGTGAGCGCCAGCGAGCCGTAGAGGACGGTCTCGACCCGTTTTGTCCTCGCCAGCACTCCGGTGTCGGCAAGGCGCTGCACGAACCGTCCGGCGGCGATCATCGGCCCCATGGTGTGCGAACTGGACGGCCCGACGCCGAGCTTGAAGATATCGAAGACGCCGACCGTCATGGGCCCTTTCTCGCGTCGCGCTGCCTTTGGCGCGGGCGGGCGGACCCTATCTCGGCAGGGTGCTGGCGCCCATCAGGAACTCGTCGACCGCGCGAGCGCACTGGCGGCCCTCCCGGATTGCCCAGACCACCAGGGACTGGCCGCGGCGCATATCGCCGGCGGCGAACACTTTGGCGACGCTGGTGCGGTAATCCGTGACGTCGGCGGCGACGTTTCCGCGGGCGTCAAGATCCACGCCGGCCTCGCCGACGACGCCATCGCGGCGGGGGCCGACAAAGCCCATGGCCAGCAGGACCAGGTCAGCCTTGAGGGAGAATTCGCTGCCGCCCGCAACCTCGGTCATGGTCTCGCGTCCATCGGCGCCCCTGACCCATTCGAGGCGGACGCACTCCAGAGCCTCGCACGCTCCCTGGGCGCCTAGGACACGACGGGTGGCGACGGCGAAGTCGCGCTCGCAGCCTTCTTCCTGGGACGATGACGTGCGCAGCTTGAGCGGCCAGTCCGGCCAGGTCAGCGCCTTGTTTTCGCGCCCAGGGGGCTCAGGCAGGATTTCGAGCTGGGTGATCGATGCCGCGCCCTGTCGGTTGGATGTGCCGATGCAGTCCGATCCGGTGTCGCCGCCGCCAATCACGATCACATGCTTGCCGGCCGCAGTGATCGTTCCGGCCGGCGCCGCGCAGGACTCGTCATCGCCGGCCCCGCGCTTGTTCTGCTGAGTCAGGAAATCCATGGCGTAGTGGACGCCCATTAGGTCGCGGCCTGGGACGGCGAGATCGCGCGACGCTTCGGCCCCGCCGGCCAGGACAATGGCGTCGAAGGCGTCGGCGAGGCTCGCGAAGGCGAGGTCCTGGCCGACATGGATGCCTGGACGGAAAGTCACCCCTTCAGCCTGCATCTGGTCAATCCGGCGATCGATGAGGGCCTTTTCCATCTTGAAGTCGGGGATGCCGTAGCGGAGGAGACCGCCGACGCGGTCGCTCTTCTCGAAGACGATGACTGCGTGGCCGGCCCTGGCGAGTTGCTGCGCGCAGGCCAGGCCCGCCGGCCCGGAGCCCACGACCGCCACGCTCTTGCCGCTGGCCAGCGTCGGCGGCTGAGCGGCGATCCAGCCTTCCTCCCAGCCGCGATCGACGATCTGGCACTCGATGGTTTTGATGGTCACCGGGTTGTCGTCGATGTTGAGCGTACAGGCGGCCTCGCAGGGCGCCGGGCACACGCGTCCGGTGAACTCGGGGAAGTTGTTCGTCGAGTGGAGGGCCTCGAGCGCCGCGCGCCAGTCGCTTGAACAGACCAGGTCGTTCCAGTCGGGGATCAGGTTGTTGACCGGGCAGCCGGTGTGACAGAACGGGATGCCGCAATCCATGCACCGGGCGGCCTGGCGCTCGACCTCCCGGACCGGCAGGGGGCGAACGAACTCGCGCCAGGTCTTGAGACGTGCCGCGCGATCCTCATAGGCGCGTTCCCGGCGCTCAATCTCCAGGAAGCCTGTGACCTTTCCCATGGCCCTACTCCGCCGCCTGAAGCGCGGCCGCGGCCCGTTCGGAGGCCTGCTCCTGGAGGGCCCGCCGGTAGTCTTTGGGCGTCACCTTGACGAATTGCGGCAGACACGCTCGCCAATTCGCCAGGAGCCACGCGGCGCGGGCGCTGCCGGTGGCCCGGTGGTGCCGCTCGATGAGGATGCGCAGACGCGCCTCGTCGTGTGCCAGTGGATCGCCCATGCCCGAATCCCACACGCTCGGCGCCGTCAGGGCCGGCTGGAGCGTATCGCCGCCGGCGCCGGGCTCGACGTTGGCAAGCTCGACCATCGCGGCGTTGACCCGGCCGGCAAAGCGGCCTTCGGGATCCCAGACATAGGCGATGCCGCCCGACATGCCGGCTGCGAAGTTCCGGCCCGTCTCACCCAGAACCGCGACCACGCCGCCGGTCATGTACTCGCAGCCGTGGTCGCCGACGCCCTCGACGACGGCGACCGCCCCGGAGTTGCGGACGGAAAAACGCTCGCCGGCCACGCCTTCGAGATAGGCCTCGCCGGCAATGGCCCCGTAGAGCGCGGTGTTCCCGACGATGATGTTGGCCGTCGGCTCGCGGGTGGCCTCGGGCGGGGAGCGAACGACAATGCGTCCACCCGACAGGCCCTTGCCGACATAGTCGTTGGCGTCGCCCGTCAGATCGAGTGTCACGCCCCTGGCGAGGAAGGCGCCGAAGCTCTGGCCGGCTGTGCCGGTGAGGATGATGTTGATCTGGTCGTCCGGCAGACCGGCGTGGCCATGGCGTCGCGCCACCTCGCCCGAAAGCATCGCCCCAACCGAGCGGTTGAGATTGCGGATCGCCAGTTCGACGCAGGCTGGGGCGCCGCCGTCGAGGGCTTCGCCGACGACCTCGATGATCTCGCGGTCGAGGGCCTTGTCGAGGCCGTGGTCCTGGCGGGCGCTGTTCCACAAGTCGGAGCCCATCGCCGGCTGGGCGGCGTAGAGCACCCGCGTGAGGTCGACGTGACGCGCTTTCCAGTGTTCGACGGCGTCCCGCATGTCGAGCGTATAGACCTGGCCGATCATCTCCTGGACCGTGCGGAACCCCAGGCGCGCCATGATCCCGCGCAACTCCTCGGCGACGAAGAAGAAGTAGTTGATCACATGCTCGGGCTGACCGGTGAAGCGGGCGCGCAGCACAGGATCCTGGGTCGCCACGCCCACGGGGCAGGTGTTGAGGTGGCACTTGCGCATCATCACGCAGCCGGCGGCGATCAGCGGGGCGGTGGCGAAGCCGAACTCGTCAGCCCCCAGAAGCGCGGCGACGGCCACGTCGCGGCCATTTCGGAGGCCTCCGTCGGCCTGAACGGCGATCCGGTCGCGAAGACCGTTGAGCAGCAGGGTCTGCTGGGTTTCGGCGAGGCCGATCTCCCAGGGCGAGCCGGCGTGGGTGAGTGACGTGAGCGGGCTTGCTCCCGTGCCGCCCTCGTAACCGGAGATGGTCAGGTGGTCCGCGCGGCACTTGGCGACGCCGGCGGCCACGGTGCCGACGCCGATCTCGGAGACGAGTTTCACCGAGATGCGGGCAGCTGGATTGACGTTCTTCAGGTCGTGGATGAGCTGCTTGAGATCCTCGATCGAGTAGATGTCGTGGTGCGGCGGCGGCGATATCAGGCCGACGCCCGGCGTCGAGTGGCGGACCGCGGCGATCGCCTTGTCGACCTTGTGGCCGGGCAGCTGCCCGCCCTCGCCGGGCTTGGCGCCCTGAGCCATCTTGATCTGAATGTCGTCGGCATTGACCAGATATTCGGCGGTCACCCCGAAACGGCCGGAGGCGACCTGCTTGATGGCCGAGCGCATGGAATCGCCGTTGGCCAGCGGGACATATCGATCCGCCTCCTCGCCGCCCTCGCCTGTGTTGGAGCGACCGCCGATGCGGTTCATGGCGATGGCCAGGGTGGTGTGAGCCTCGCGGCTGATCGAGCCGAAGCTCATTGCCCCGGTGGCGAAACGCTTGACGATTTCGCTGGCCGGCTCGACCTCGTCGAGCGCGATCGGCTCGTCGGCCCAGCGGAAACGCATCAGGCCGCGAAGCGTCAGCCTCTGCTCATTCTCCTCGTCGATGGCCCGCGAGAAGGCGGCGTATTCCTCCGGCAGGGCTCCGCGCACGGCATGCTGCAGGCGCGACACCGACTCCGGCGTCCAGGCATGGGCCTCGCCGCGGAGGCGGAAGGCGTAGAGGCCGCCGACGTCCAGCATCTGCCGATAGATCGGGGCATCGCCATAGGCGTTGCGGTGGCGGGCGACACCCTCGCGGGCGATCTCAGGCAGGCCTGAGCCTTCGACCCAACTCGTCGTGCCGGTGAAGTAGCGTTCGACGAGATCGCTTGACAGACCGACGGCGTCAAAGATCTGCGCCCCGCAATAGGACTGATAGGTGGAGATGCCCATCTTGGACATCACCTTGAGCATCCCCTTGCCAACGGCCTTGACGTAGCTCCGGCGCGCCTTGTCCTGCGCCAGCGGATCGTCCTTGTACAGACGGTCGAGGGTCTCGAAAGCGAGATAGGGGTTGACCCCCTCGGCGCCATAGCCGGCCAGAACGCAGAAGTGATGCACCTCCCGGGCTTCGCCCGTCTCCGCCACCAGGCCGGTCTGCATTCTGAGGCCCTGGCGGATCAGCCGGTGGTGCACCGCCGAGACGGCCAGCGCCGCCGGGATCGGGATGCGCTCTGGCGATACGGCGCGGTCCGACAGGATGAGGATGTTGTAGTCGGCAAGGACCTTGTCGGTGGCTTCGGCGCAAAGCCGCTCGAGCGCCCGCTCCAGGCCAGCCTCGCCGTCTTCGGCCGGCCAGGTGATGTCGAGCGTCACCGTGCGGAAGGCGCCGTCCAGCAAATCGGCGATGGCCCGGACCTTCTCAAGGTCGGTGTTGGTCAGGACCGGCTGGGAGACTTCCAGGCGCTTGTGAACGCCGGCCTGATGACCAAGCAGGTTGGGCCTTGGGCCGATCATCGAGACCAGGCTCATGACCAGCTCTTCGCGGATCGGGTCGATCGGCGGGTTGGTGACCTGGGCGAAGTTCTGCTTGAAGTAATCGTAGATCAGGCGCGGCCGGTCGGAGAGTACCGCCAGCGGCGTGTCCGTGCCCATCGAGCCGACCGGGTCATCGCCGGTTTCGCCCATGGGTCCGAGGAAGAAGGTAATATCCTCCTGGGTGTAACCGAAGGCCTGCTGGCGATCGAGCAGGTCATCGTCCGCGTTTTCGCCGCGACTGGCCCGCGCCGGCTCCCAACGTGGCGGCTCGGGCAAGTCCTCGAGCTTGAACTGGGTCCGTGACAGCCACTCTTCATAGGGTTCGGCGCGGGCGAGGGTGTCCTTAATCTCCTCATCCTCGATGATCCGGCCGGCCTCCATGTCGATCAGCAGCATCTTGCCCGGCTGCAGGCGCCATTTGCGGACAACGCGCTCCTCTGGGACGGCGAGCACGCCCACCTCCGAGGCCATGATCACGTGATCCTGGTCGGTGATGACGAAGCGCGCGGGTCTGAGTCCATTGCGGTCGAGTGTAGCGCCCACGCGGCGGCCATCAGTGAAGGCGATCGCCGCCGGGCCGTCCCACGGCTCCATCAGGGCCGCGTGATACTCGTAGAAGGCTTTGCGCTCTGACGACATCGAAGCGTTGCCGGCCCAGGCTTCCGGGATCAGCATCATCATCGCGTGTTCGAGCGAATAGCCGCCGGCCAGCAGCAGTTCGAGGGCGTTGTCGAGCTTGGCCGTGTCGGAATCGTCCGGCTTGAGCAGCGGCCACATCTTGTCGAGGTCTGGGCCGAGAAGATCCGACTCCATGGTGCGGCGTCGGGCGTTCATCCAGTTGGCGTTGCCGCGTACGGTATTGATCTCTCCGTTGTGGGCGATGAACCGGTAGGGATGGGCCAGACGCCAGGACGGAAAGGTGTTGGTCGAGAACCGCTGATGGACCAGGGCGACCGCCGACTCGGTGAGCGGATTGCCCAGATCCTCATAGAAACTGCCGACCTGATGGGCGAGCAGCAGGCCCTTGTAGACGATCGTCCTGCTCGAGAACGACGGCATGTAGAAGCTGACCAGGGCCGGATTTTCATAGCGTTTGGCGAGCTGCTGCAGCGGATTCTGGGTCTGCTTGCGGATGACCAGGATCTTGCGCTCGAAGGCGTCCTGGTCGGGCGTCGAAGCCCCCCGGGCGACGATCGCCTGGCGGATCACCGGCATGTCGCGGAGCACGGCCTCGCCGAGACCCGCGGTGTTGATCGGAACCTCGCGCCAGCCGATCAGGCGTTGGCTCTCGACCCGGACGAAATGCTCGAACTGACCGATGGCGATTTCGCGCGCATCCTCGTCCCGCGGCATGAAACACATAGCCACGGCGTAGTTTCCAGGGGGCGGCAGATCGAGCCCGTTCTGGGTGGCCCACTGCCGGAACAACGGATCGGGTAGCTGGATCAGGCAGCCGGCGCCGTCGCCGACCAGGGGGTCGGCTCCGACGGCTCCTCGATGATCGAGATTGACGAGGATTTCGAGGCCGGCGGCGACCACCTCGTGCGACTTTCTGCCCTTGATGTTGGCCACGAATCCGACGCCGCACGAGTCGTGCTCGTGGCGGGGGTCATAAAGTCCCTGCGGATGCGGATATCCGGGCAAAGTTCTCCTCACAACAGCCCAAGCGCCAGCTGCCACGCAACAGACGTGCAAAAATTCGCCCATACGCGAAAGCTGTCGCCCTGTCGATTCCCACATTGTCTGGCTTTTCGCTGGCGGCCGATGAGCAAAGCCTGGGCGCCGCGCGGTCAATCGGGCGCCGCTTTCATGGACGCGTCGTCGGCTATCCGGTCCCGGACGCGCTGAGGCAGGCCGAGAACCCTTTCCGTTCGACAGCGTTCCCCGGATGCAGCGCGATCGCGCTGCATGTTGATCCTCGGAGACTCACATGAGTAAGGACACCATCAAGGGCACGGCGCAGAAGGCGCGAGGCTCGGTCAAGGAAGCCGTGGGCAAAGCCGTCGGCAACGACAGGCTTCGCGCCAAAGGCATGGCGGACAAGGCCGCCGGCAGCGCCAAGAAGGCCGTTGGCAAGGCGAAGGACGCCATCCACAACGCGACCCGCTAACCCGCTAATCAAGCGTCGCCATCGGGGAGGGCGCCCATAGCGGGCAGACAACAGCTCGAGCGATGACGCAGAGTGGGGGTGTCTTGACGCCCCACCTCTGCGCGTCGAAGTTCGCCTCCGCTACAATCCGGGATGGCCGACCATGAGAGCTGCGCCCCTCCTTGCCGGTCTGGCGTTGCTCGCCGCAGCCGCCTGTGCGCGCGCACCTGACAAGCCAGCGTTCAACGCGGCGCGCGCGGTGGATGCGATACGCGCCGGCGAGGTCCAGTGGAACGCCGACTGGAAGAGCGGCGACCCCGGCAAGGTCGTCACCCATTTCGCCCCCGACGCGATCGTGATGATCCCCGGCCAGGCGCCGGCGACGGGCCTTGAGGCCATTCGCAGCGGCGTCGCCAAGGTCATGGACGACCCGGGGTTCGCCTTCGCCTTCAACAGCGAAAAAGTGAGCGTGGCCGCAAGCGGCGACCTGGCGGCCTCACGAGGCGATTTCACAATGAAGAGCACGGATCCGGCGACCAAGGCGCCGACTTCGATGTCGGGCTCGTTCGTCACAGTCTACAAGCCGCAGCCAGACGGCTCGTGGAAAGCGGTATGGGATATCGCCACGCAAGGTCCCAGGGCCCCCGGGACAAAGTGAGAAAGGCGTCGCAATGGAACTAGCCCCAAAGCTGACTGGACTTTCGGTCCCGCGCCTCGAGCGGATCACCGAGCATCTGGAGCGGTCCTATATCGGCCCCGGCAAGATCGCGGGCTGTCAGGTCGCGGTCGCCCGCCACGGTCACTTGGCCTATTTCCGCTCGCTGGGAAGCATGGATCTGGCGCGCGGCAAGCCGATGGCCGACGACGCCCTTTTCCGCATCTATTCCATGACCAAGCCGATCACCGCCGTGGCCCTGATGACGCTCTATGAGCGGGGCTATTTCCAACTCAATGACGCCGTCAGCCGCTTCTTCCCCTCGTGGAAGGACCAGCGCGTGTGGAAGTCGGGTCGCGGCGATGACATGGTCACCGAGGCGCCGGTAAGGCCAGTCTCGATGCGTGACATGCTGGGTCACACCGGCGGCCTCACCTATGGCGCCCAACTGGAAAGTCTCGGCGTTCCCGATCCACATCCAGGAGTAAACGAAGTCTACGCCAGGCTGGGCGTGCGCCGCGGGCGCGGCGAGACCCTTTCGCAGTTCATGGAAAAGCTCGCCGGCGTTCCGCTGCTCTATCAGCCGGGCGAGCACTGGATGTATTCGCTCTCCACCGACGTCTGCGGCGCCCTCGTGGAGAAGATCAGCGGCCTGCGCTTTGACGAGTATCTCAGGAAGACGCTCTTCGAGCCGCTGGGCATGAAGGACACCGCCTTCTTCGTCTCGGCCGGCAAGACCGAGCGCTTCTGCGCCAACTATCGCCGAGGGGCGGACAAGAGCCTGCAGCTGATCGACGATCCGGAAAAGAGCGATTACCTCGCCGAGCCCAGCTTCTATTCCGGCGGCGGCGGGCTCGTCTCCTCCACCGAGGATTACCTGCGTTTCTGCGAGATGCTGCGCCGAGGCGGCGAGCTTGACGGGTCCAGGATCCTCGGGCCCCGCACCATCGACCTGATGAGCCGGAATCACCTGAAAAACGGGGCCGATCTCGCCCAGATGGCCATCGGCAGTTTCTCGGAGACGGCCAATGAGGGCGTCGGCTTTGGCCTTGGCTTCGCCATGACCCTCAATTCGGTGACCAATGGGACGATTGGCGAAGGTGACTATTATTGGGGCGGGGCGGCTTCGACTATCTTCTGGGTCGACCCGAGGGAAGACCTGGTCGTGGTGTTCATGACCCAGCTGATGCCGTCGGGGACGTTTAATTTCCGCGGCCAGCTCAAGAGCCTGGTCTATAGCGCGATCGTCGACTAGGCGCGCCTGGCGGTGAGGATCGGAATGGTGGGATCGAGCATCTCGCCTTTCATCACGCCCTCACCCTTGGTTGCCGAGTCGGGCGAGCCCAGTATCATTTTCACGACGTCCATGCCGGCGGTGACGCGGCCGAAGGCGGCGAAGCCCAGGTTGTCGCCGCTCTGGCTAGGATCGGCGTCAAGCGAAGGCTGATCGCCGATGCAGATGAAGAAGTCGCAGGTGGCCGTGCCGGGCGCATCGCGGGCGAACGAAATCGTCCCGTTGATGTGCTTGAGGCCGGTTTGGCTTGTCGGTTCGTGGGCGATGGGCGGCAGGACCTTGGCGGGATCGCCCTGCACGCCGCCCTGAATGAGCCCCAGGGACAGGTCCGGCGCCAGCTTCAGGGCGCGGTAGAAACTCGCCCCGTCGAGCCGCTTCTGGTCGACGTAAGCCAGGAAATTGGCGGCGCTGATCGGAGCCCTGTCGGCGGAGAGCGCCAACTCGATAGGACCAGCGCCCGTGGCGAGCGTCACCCGGGGAAGCGCGGCCTGGGCCAGGGCCGGCCACGCGAACGAGGCGCCGGCGGCGGCGAGGATCCCGCGTCTCGTGAGGCCGCCATTCACGACGGTGGTCTCTCCCCGCTCCTTGGATCTCAGGGCCTTCAGCTTATCGCCGCTCCAGAGCCCCCGCCAGATGACGCCTGGCGCGGCGCGCCTCGACACGGCGTCGAACGCGTGGTGACATCCACCCTCCATCCGGCAATCCGGAGGCGCCGATGAGCGCGGAACTCAACCACACCATCGTCCACTGCGTGGATAAGTCCGTCTCCGCGCCTTTCCTGGCCGAGGTCCTCGGTCGGCCTGCGCCAGTGGCCACCCCGCCGTTCCTGGTGGTGGCCCTCGATAACGGCGTCTCGCTCGACTTCATGGACGCCCCAGCGCCCATCTCGGCTCAGCACTATGCCTTCCTGATTGGCGAGACGGATTTCGACGCCGTCTTCGCGCGCATCCGCGCAATGAATCTTGATCACTGGGCGGACCCGTTCCGTCGTCGCGCCGGCGAGATCAACCATCGTCAGGGCGGCCGCGGCGTCTATTTCACAGATCCGGATGGCCATTTCCTTGAGGTGCTCACCCAAGCGCATGCCGGTGATTGAGGCTACGCCGTAGTCGAGGGTTGGCGCCTGCAAACCAGGCGCCGCGGTCGCTGACCCCACGGCGCCCATGGCGCGCCGCCTGAGCGCCTGCTAGCCTCTCCACCGACAGGACGGGACGACATCGCTTAATGGGGTCCTTTTCGGGCGGCGCGGATCAAGACCGCATGCCTGCAATCGAGAGCGCCGGGGTGGCGCCGCGCGAAACGGGCCGCATAGAGCTGGCGCGAGAGGCCGCTTTTCGCCTTGGCGCGCTTGAAGTGGAGCCGGCCCGCCGCCGCGCCGCGCTTGATGACGGCCGTGAGGAAATTCTCGAACCCCGGGTGATGCAGGTGCTGGTCGCCCTCGTCCGCGCCGGCGGTCGCATCGTCTCGCGGGACGAGCTGCTGGAATCCTGCTGGCGGGGGGTGGTGGTGGGCGAGGATGCCCTCAACCGTGTGATAGGCCGTGTGCGCCGCTTGTCTGAAGGCCTAGGCGCCGGCGCTTTCACCATCGAGACCATCACCAAAGTCGGCTATCGC
>DASXGB010000107.1:0-16285 GCA_036489325.1 Caulobacteraceae bacterium | reverse complement strand
CATCCCGATCGCGCTGATGAGCGCTGCCGCGCTCATCTGGATCGTCCGGGGTCTGCGCGTTGGCGAGCCACGCGATCGGCGAGAATCCGAACGGTGAATCGGTCATGGAATTCAAGGAAACGGGGACCGGATTCTGACGCTTGCCAGAGGCCAGTGACGCTCCCAATGATGCACCGCAGCATCGCCGGCCAACCTCTGGTTGCGCCCCTCTGACCCCCATGCTATCAGCCCCGCGGCTTTGAGGGACGGGCTCGTCGCGGCCCCGCGCTCACGCTCCTACTTTTTCGGCGAAACAGGCCATTCGAAGCCAGTGTGCCGCCCCCGCGCGGCGCAGAGATTCGGAACACGGCACGGTAAGGTTGGGATTTGGCGGACAGCTCTCACAGCGATGTTGGCGCGAGATACGCCAGGGCTCTGCTCGACCTCGCCGTCGAGACCGGCGCGGCTGACGCCGTCGAAGCCGATCTCAAGAGCCTGAAGGCCATGCTGGCCGGCAGCGGCGACCTGCGCACCGTGATCGCTTCGCCGAAATTCACCGCCGAGGAGAAGGCCAAGGCTCTGGCCGCCGTCGCGGCGCGCGCGGGGGCTTGCGACACCACGGTCCGTTTCCTGGGCGTGTTGACGGCGAATCGCCGCGCCGCAGCCCTCTCCGCCGTCATTGACGCCTTCCAGCGGCTGGCGGCCGAACGCCGTGGCTTCGTCGCCGCCGAGGTCGTCACCGCCGCTCCGCTCAGCAAGGCCCAGGCCAAGGCCCTGGCCGAGACGCTGGCCAACGCCATAGGACGCGAGCCGCAGATCGACTCCCGCGTCGACCCGGCCATCCTCGGCGGCCTCAAGGTGCGCGTCGGCTCGCGCCTCTATGACGCCTCGCTGAAGACCAAGCTCGATTCCCTGAAATTCGCCCTCAAGAGAGCCTGACGATCCCCGCCATGGACATTCGCGCCTCCGAAATCACCGAGATCCTCAAGAGCCAGATCGCCAATTTCGGCGTCGAGGCAGACGTTTCCGACGTCGGCCAGGTTCTGTCCGTCGGCGACGGCATCGCCCGGATCTTCGGCCTCGACACCGTTCAGGCCGGCGAGATGGTCGAATTCCCCAAGGCCGGGGTGAAGGGCATGGCCCTCAACCTCGAGCGCGACAACGTCGGGGTCGTGATCTTCGGCGCCGACGCCGAAATCAAGGAAGGCGACGAGGTCCGCAGGCTGGGCGAGATCGTCGACGTGCCGGTGGGCAAGGGACTGCTGGGCCGGGTGGTCAATCCGCTGGGCGAGCCGATCGACGGCAAGGGTCCGATCACCGGCGTCGCCGAACGCCGCCGCGTCGACGTCAAGGCGCCCGGCATCATTCCACGCAAGAGCGTGCATGAGCCGGTGCAGACGGGCCTGAAGATCATCGACTCCCTGGTGCCGATTGGCCGCGGCCAGCGTGAGCTGATCATCGGCGACCGTCAGACGGGCAAGACGGCCGTGGCCATCGACGCCATCCTCAACCAGCGCCAGGTCAACGCCGGCGACGACGAGAAGGCCAAGCTCTACTGCATCTACGTCGCCATCGGTCAGAAGCGCTCGACGGTGGCCCGCATCGTCAAGACCCTCGAGGATCGCGGCGCGCTCGACTACACCATCGTCGTCTCGGCTACGGCCTCCGAGCCGGCCCCGCTGCAGTTCCTGGCCCCCTTTTCCGGCTGCGCCATGGGCGAGTGGTTCCGCGATAACGGCATGCACGCGCTCATCATCTATGACGACCTCTCCAAGCAGGCCGTCGCCTATCGCCAGATGAGCCTTCTGCTTCGCCGCCCGCCGGGCCGCGAAGCCTATCCGGGCGACGTGTTCTACCTGCACTCGCGCCTCCTGGAGCGCGCGGCCAAGATGAACGACGATTTCGGCGGTGGCTCGCTCACCGCCCTGCCGATCATCGAGACCCAGGCGAACGACGTCTCGGCCTATATTCCGACCAACGTCATCTCGATCACCGACGGCCAGATCTTCCTGGAGACCGACCTCTTCTACCAGGGCGTACGGCCGGCGATGAACGTCGGCATCTCGGTCTCGCGGGTCGGGTCCAACGCCCAGATCAAGGCGGTGAAGACGGCCGTGGGCCAGCTCAAGAGCGAGCTCGCCCAGTACCGCGAGATGGCGGCTTTCGCCAAGTTCGGATCCGACCTCGACGTCTCGACCCAGAAGCTTCTGGCCCGGGGCGAGCGCCTCACCGAACTCCTCAAGCAGCCGCAGTATTCGCCGCTCCAGGCCGAGGAACAGGTTTGCGTCATCTACGCCGGCACCCGAGGCTATCTCGACTCCATCCCGACGTCGCAGGTGCGGCAGTACGAGGCCGAACTGCTCGCGCGCCTGCACGGCCACCACGCCGATCTCCTTGAAGGCATCCGGGTGCAGAAGGCCCTGACCGACGATCTCGAGGCCAGGCTCAAGGCCGCCCTCGACGACTTCGGCAAGTCGTTCGGCTGAACACGGCGCGTCGATGGCCTCGCTCAAGGAACTTCGCAACCGGATCGCCTCGGTCCAGGCGACGCAGAAGATCACCAAGGCGCTCAACATGGTCGCCGCGGCCAAGCTGCGTCGCTCGCGTGAGGCGGCCGAGAACGCGCGGCCCTATGCCGAGCGGATGGCGGCGGTGATCGCCAACCTTGCCCGCGGGGTCTCCGAAGGCGCCGCCCCGCCGCTGCTGGTTGGCACCGGTCGCGACCACAAGGAACTGGTGGTGGTCGCTACCTTCGATCGCGGCCTCGCCGGCGCGTTCAATTCCCAAGTGGTCCGCGCGGCTCGCGAGCACATCGCGTCCCGGCTCGCCGCCGGCAAGCAGGTCTCGATCCTGACCATCGGCCGCAAAGGCCGCGACCAGTTGCGCCGCCAGTATGGCGACCGGTACGTCGGGACCCTCGAGGCCGGGGCCAACGTCACCCTGGCCAGGGCCCAGGAAGCCGCAGACATCGTCCTGAAGCGCTTCTTCGACGGCGAGGCCGATGTCGTCACCCTGATCTACAACCGCTTCCTTTCGGTGGTGTCGCAGAAGGCGACGGTCAAGCGCCTAGTGCCGGCTGAAGTCGGCGAGGCGGTCATCGACCTGAAGGGCGCGGTCTACGACTACGAGCCGGACGAAGAGACGATCCTGCGCACCCTGCTGCCGCGCAACATCACCACTCAGATCTTCTCCGCCATGCTCGAGAACCACGCCGGTTTCTTCGCCTCGCAGATGACGGCGATGGACAACGCTACCCGCAACGCCGGCGACATGATCGCCCAGCTCACCCTCATCAAGAACCGCACCCGCCAGGCCCAGATCACCAAGGAGCTGATCGAGATCATCTCCGGGGCCGAGGCGCTCTGAACGAACGAAGGAAGGCCGCATGACCGAAACCCTCACCGCTCCCGAAAAGGAGGTCGCCCTGCCCAAGGGGGTGGCCACCGGCCGGATCGTCCAGATCATCGGCGCCGTCGTCGACGTGGAATTCGACGGCCACCTGCCGGCGATCCTCGACGCCCTGGAAACCACCAACACCGACCAGAAGACAGGGGAGCCTTTCCGCCTGGTTCTGGAGGTGGCCCAGCATCTGGGCGAGAACACCGTGCGGACCATCGCCATGGACACCAGCGAAGGCCTGACCCGCGGCCACCCGGTGGTCGACACCGGCGGACCGATCATGGTGCCGGTGGGGCCAGGCTGTCTGGGCCGGATCATGAACGTCATCGGCGAGCCGGTGGATGAAGCCGGTCCGATTCCGCACAACCACCTCGCCTCGATCCATCGCGACGCGCCGGCCTTTTCTGAGCAGACGACCAGCGCGGAGATGCTGGTCACCGGCATCAAGGTCGTCGACCTGCTTTGCCCCTACACGCGGGGCGGCAAGATCGGCCTTTTCGGCGGCGCGGGCGTCGGCAAGACGGTGACTATGCAGGAGCTGATCAACAACATCGCCAAGGCCTACGGCGGCTATTCCGTGCTGGCCGGCGTGGGTGAGCGTACCCGCGAAGGCAACGACCTCTATCACGAGATGATCGAGTCCAAGGTCAACGTCGATCCCAAGGAGCACGGCGGTTCGACCGAGGGCTCGCGCTGCGCCCTCGTCTACGGCCAGATGAACGAGCCGCCGGGCGCCCGCGCCCGCGTCGCCCTCACCGGTCTCGCCCAGGCGGAATATTTCCGCGACGAAGAGGGCAAGGACGTGCTGCTCTTCATCGACAACATCTTCCGCTTCACCCAGGCCGGTTCAGAGATGTCGGCGCTTCTCGGTCGTATCCCCTCTGCCGTGGGCTATCAGCCGACCCTGGCCACCGAGATGGGCGGGCTGCAGGAGCGCATCACCTCGACCACCAAGGGCTCGATCACCTCGGTCCAGGCGATCTTCGTGCCGGCCGACGACATGACCGACCCGGCCCCGGCGACCTCCTTCGCCCACCTCGACGCCATGACCGTGCTCAGCCGCGACATCGCCGCTCTCGGCATCTTCCCGGCCGTGGACCCGCTGGATTCGACCTCGCGGATCCTCGACCCCCTGGTGATCGGCGACGAGCACTATCAGGTGGCCCGGCGCGTCCAGGAAATCCTTCAGCAGTACAAAGCTTTGAAGGACATCATCGCGATCCTGGGGATGGACGAGCTCTCCGAGGAGGACAAGCTGATCGTCTCCCGGGCGCGCAAGATCAGCCAGTTCCTGTCCCAGCCGCTGCACGTGGCCGAGGCCTTCACCAACCAGCCGGGCGTGTTCGTCTCCCTTGAAGACACCATCCGCTCGTTCAAGGCGGTGTGCGAGGGTGAGTACGACCATTTGCCAGAGAGCGCGTTCCGCATGGTCGGCGGCATCGAGGACGCCGTGGCCAAGGCCGAGAAGATGGCGGCGGAAGCCTGAGCATGGCCGAAGGCAGGCTAAATTTCTCGCTGGTGTCGCCCGAACGGGAGCTTTTCAGCGACGACGTCGATCAGGTCGACGCGCCGGGCTCGGAGGGCGCCTTTGGCGTGCTCGTCGGCCATGCGCCGTTCATGACCTCCCTGCGAGAAGGGCGAATCCACGTCCGCCGCGGCTCGGCCGAGAAGGTCTGGGAAGTGAAGGGCGGTTTCGCCGATGTCACCCCCGAAGGCCTGACCATCCTCGCCGAGGAAGTCGTGGAAGTGGCTTAAGACCGCTCGCGGCGGCCGATCCAGGTGCGACAATTTCCGCTTTCGCCTCGGCGCTTTGAGTGACTAGAACAGACGGCTTTCAGCAGGGGATACCCCGTATGCGCCTCAAGCTCGCCGCCCTGGCCGCATCGCTCGGCGCTGCGCCGCTTGCCCTGGCGCAGACGCCGCCGTCAACCCCGCCGAGCGCCTCGCCCGCGCCGGCCGCTCCGTCGACCGCCCAATCCGGGACTCCGCCGGCGAACTCCGCCCAGACTCCAGCGCCCGCCACACCCGCGCCCGCCCCGGCCGAAGCCGCGCCGACCGCG
The DNA here is from genome assembly GCA_036489325.1 of Caulobacteraceae bacterium. GTDB lineage: Bacteria > Pseudomonadota > Alphaproteobacteria > Caulobacterales > Caulobacteraceae > Acaudatibacter. The sequence continues at coordinate 10,847 of DASXGB010000107.1, read as the reverse complement.
CCACCGCCGCCCCCAGCGCCGCCCACCGATCCGGCCGCCATCGCCGTGCTCGATATGGTGCAGACCGTCTGCATCCCGGCCGTCGAAGGCGGCAATTTCGACAAGATCGCCAAGGCCAAGCGTCTGCATAAGACCGACACCGGCTATGTCTACTCGGGCGCCGGGTTCAAGCTGACCGTCCTGCAGCCTGGCTCCAATCCCACCCAATGCCACATAGACATGGTGACGCCAGTGACGCCCGAGGGACCGGCGGCGCCGATCATCATCGCCCTGCATAACTGGGCCGCGGTCGAGAGCGGTTGGTCGCTCTATCGCAACGACAAGAACGTCGAAGGCAGTCAGCAGCTCACCACCCGGTCTTGGGAGCACGACGATCCGGGCAAGCACGAGGCAATGTTCATCACCACCTATCGCCACGCGGACGAGAGCCCGATGAACGGCCGTTCCGACACCTCGACGCTGGTCTATAGCGAGACGAAAACCAGCGGATGAGTTGGCCCGATCTCCTCGGGCTCGTCGGTGTCGTCCTGATGCTTCTGGCCTATCTGGGCGCGCAGACCGGCCAGCTGGATCCCACCGCCCTGCGATCTCTGATCATGAACCTTGTTGGCCCGGGACTGGTGATCGTCTCGCTGCGCTATCGCTTCAATCTGCCTGCGTTTCTCACCGAGGCGGCATGGGCCACCGCCGCGGCCTTCGGTCTCGTTCGCCTGGCGTTGAAGAAGCGCTAGAGCCTGATGCGTTCACACGGGAACAGATGTGAACGCTGAATCAGGCTCTACGCTTTTGATTCTAGAGCAAATTATCCCCGCTCAAACGATTTCGTTTGAACGGGGTTTGCTCTAGGCGGTCACGAGCAGGGGCGCGAAGGCCTCGACCACTTTCACATAAGTTGCGCGCTTGAACGGCACGACCAGATCGGGGGTCTCCTCCAGGTCGGCCCAGCGCCAGGCGTCGAACTCGACGTGGTGGTGGGCGCCGACGTCGATCTCCGATTCCTCGCCCACAAACCTGACCAGGAACCATATCTGCTTCTGGCCGATCCAGCCCCTCGCCACCTTCGACCCGGCGTGGCCCGCCGGGAAGTCATAGGCCAGCCACTCCTTCGTCTGGCCGACGATCCGCGCCGAGACGACGCCGGTTTCTTCGGCGAGTTCGCGCAGGGCGGCCGCCTCGAGGCTTTCGCCGGCGTCGACGCCGCCTTGCGGGAATTGCCAGTTGTGATCCCCCCCAACGTCGGCGCGACGGCCCACCCAGACCTTGCCGTCACTACGCGCCAGAACCACGCCGACATTGGGCCGGTGGCGGCTCAGATCCACGCCAGGCGCACCTTGTGGTTTGGCGGCGCAGCCTGATCGGCCGATCCTGCTGCAGGTTCAGTCCCCTGAACGGTGGCTGAACCGGTCCCCACCGCGAGGCTCAGTTGTTGGGCTTCGGCGCCGGAGGCTGGACGCCGTGTGCGGCCTTCAGGATGGCCGCTTCGGCCAGGGTCGGCCCGGGCTTGGGCAGCTTGGGCGTCGCATCCACCGAACCATACTTCAGGACGTCGAGGGCGCGGGTGAGCTGGAAGTCGCCCTTCTTCTCGTCGAAGGCTTGGGGCGGTTCCTCCGCCGGTTCGTGAGCCCCTTCGCGCGCCTTTCCCTCGTCGGCGTTGAGGGCGTTGTGGAAGCTGGCTTCGCTGAACTGGAAGGCTTCGTTGGCCACTTGCTGCGCTTCCTCGCGGGTCTCGGCAACCTCGAGGTCAGGGATGATGCCGGTCCGTTGGATCGAACGGCCGGAGGGGGTGTAGTAGCGGGCTGTGGTCAGCTTGACCGCGCCATCGAGCCCGCCGCGCAGCGGGATCACCGTCTGCACGGAGCCTTTGCCGAAGCTGGTCAGGCCGACGATCGAGGCGCGGTGACGATCCTGCAGGGCGCCGGCGACGATTTCGGCCGCCGAGGCGGTTCCGGAGTTGATCACCACCACCACCGGCAGGTTGCCGATCTTGGCGCCTGGCTGGGCGTTGTAGCGCTCGATGTCATGCGGGTCTCGGCCGCGCTGGGAGACAACCTCGCCGCCTGAGAGGAAGAGGTTAGAGACCCCCACCGCCTGGTCGAGCAGGCCGCCGGGGTTGTTGCGCAGGTCGAGCACCAGTCCCTTGAGTTGCGGGTTCTTGGCCCTGAGCGCTTCGATCGCCGCCTTGGTCTCCTCGGTCGCCTTCTCGTTGAACCCGGAGAGGCGCAGATACCCGTAGTCGCCTTCCGCGTGATAGGTCACCGACTTGGGCTGGATGATTTCGCGCGTCAGCTTGACGTCGAACGGGTCGGTCTTCTCCCGCGCGATGGTCAGGGTCACCGTTTCGCCGACCCGGCCGCGCATCTGCTTGACCGCCTCGTTGACCGAAAGACCGAGCACCGACTGGCCGTTGACGGCGGTGATGTAGTCGCCGGGTTTGACGCCGGCCTTGGCGGCCGGGGTGCCGTCGATCGGCGAGATCACCTTGACGACCCCATCCTCGCTCGTGATCTCCAGGCCAAGGCCGCCGTATTCGCCGCGGGTGTCGTCCTGCATCTCATTGTATGCTTCGGGGGTCAGATAGTCGGAGTGCGGATCCAGCGAGGTCAGCATGCCGTTCAGCGCCGCCTGGATCAGCTTCTTGTCGTCCACCGGCGTGACGTATTCGCGTTCCACCGTGTCGAGCACGTTCCCGAACAGCTCGAGCATATGGTAGGTCTCGGCCCTCGGTTCGGGCGTCGCCCGTGCCGGTTCGCCGAGGTAGGCCATGGTGCCCGCCCCAAGGACGAACGCCGAGGCGCCGATCAACACGTAATTGCGCATGCCTGAGGCCATGACCGTCGCTCGCGCCCGAATTAAGACCTGAATAGGTACTGGGCCGGACTTACCCGATTATTTCAAATCTGGGGCGAGTATTTTTTAATGGCAAGCTGAGCCGGTCGCATTTCGCCTCAATCCCGATGGTAGGGCTGGCCCGCCATCAGGCTCGCGGCGCGATAGAGCTGCTCGGCCAGCATCGCCCGCGCCAGGGCGTGCGGCCAGGTCTGCGGTCCGAAGGCGATCTTCATCTTGGCGCGTGACGAAACCGCTGCATCCAAGCCGTCCGCGCCGCCAATGACGAAGGTCAGGTGCGGCGTGCCGTCGTCTTTAAGCTTGGCCAGCAGGGCGGCGAAGGCGCGTGAAGACATCGCCTCGCCATGTTCATCGCAGGCAATGAGGTAGCTGTCTTCGCTCCGGCGAAGGAGAGTCTCCGCGGCCTTGCCGCCTTTCTTGGCCTCCACTTCGACGACCTCGACCGGAAAGAGACCATGGGCCCGGCCGACCTGACCGGCGCGCCGCACCCAGTCCTCAGCCAGAATGGCCTCGGGCGCCGTTCCCAGCCTGCCGACGCACAGAAGAGTGATCCTCAAGTGGCCGGGACGTCGGCCGGCGGGTCGACCGACCAGATCTTCTCGAGGTTGTAGTAGGTCCGCACTTCCGGTCGGAAGAGGTGGATGACGAGATCGCCTGCGTCGATCAGCACCCAGTCGCAGGCCGGCTGGCCCTCGACCCGGGCTCGGCCGCAACCGGCGTCCTTGAGGGTCCGAAGAACGTGATCGGCGATGGCTCCCACATGTCGATGCGAGCGGCCGGAGGCGACGATCAGGGCGTCGGTCAGCGAGCTCTTGTCTCTCAGATCGATGAAGAGGATGTCCTGCGCCTTCTGATCGTCGAGGCGCCTGAGGATCAGATTTTCGAGGGGGGTGCGGCCGGCGCTTTCGGGGGTCGGAGGTGTGACGGCGGCCGGCGCGGGTTTCTTGGAAGTCTTAGCGGAAGCGGAACGGGGACTCAGAGGCGAACTCCTTGGTGAGCGGCTGTGAGACTCATTCTAGCACGCCCGGCACGCACGGTCATGACGCTCCGTCAGGATTGCCACCGCGCCGGGTTTTCAAGGCGCGCAATGCGGTCGACGAAGTCCAGTTCCATGGCCCGGTGAGCCACACCCAGGCCGGCGGCGGAAGGAAGGCCAGCCGCCTCGCCGCGCCCTCGGGAAGACGCGCCGAAGCGAAGCGCCGGGCGGCCGGCGAGGTCAGCGCCCGGATCGTCGAGCCGGGCCTGGCCACCACCGCGATCGGGATTTCTTCCAACAGCTGCGGCCACGCGCGCCAGCGGTGGAGGTCGGCCAGGCTGTCGGCGCCCATGACCCAGACGAAGCGAACGGCCGGGAAGCGCCGCTTCAGTCGCCGCGCCGTGTCGATGGTGTAGCGGGCGCCGAGCCGACGTTCCGCGTCACTCACAACGTGGCGGGCGTTCGCCCAGCCGCTCGCCGAGGTGAGTCGCGTCTCAAGCGGGACGGACGCGGCCTTCAGCGGATTCTGCGGCGACGCCAGCCAGATCACCTGGTCGAGACCGAGGCGGCGCAGGGCGGTCTCGGCGACATGCGCGTGGCCTTGGTGCGCCGGATTGAACGAGCCGCCGAACAGGCCGACCCGCATCCCGGGCTCGAAGTGCAGGCCGAGCCGCAGCGCCTCCGGAGCGCCGCCGACCGCGGGTCGCGGCGCCCGCCCGGGCCGGGTGATGCTCATGCCGTGCCCAGGGCGAGATCGTCGGCGTGGATGAGCGGCCCGGCCGCCTCGCCGGTCAGGGCCTCGATGGCCTCGCTTCTCAGGCCGACGATGCGCCGGGCGTCGGCGGCGTCGTAGCGGGCGAGACCTCGCCCGACCTCCTTGCCGTCGACATCCAACACCACCACGGCGTCACCCTTTCCGAACCGTCCGTGGACAGATCGGACCCCGGCGGCCAGGAGGCTGCGGCCCTGGCGCAAGGCGGCGGCGGCCCCCGCGTCGACAGTCAGGGAGCCATGCGGCGCGAGCGAGCCGGCGATCCACGCTTTGTAGGCGGCCTTCGGCGTCGAGTGCGCCTCGATCAGGCTGGCCCCGGCGCCAGCCTCGACCGCCGACAGCGGCGCTTCGCGTCGGCCAAGGGTGATGAGGGTGGCGCAGCCGGCGGCGGCGGCGATGCGCGCGGCGGCGAGTTTGGTCGCCATGCCCCCGCTTCCCACGCGCCGTGCGGCGTTCGGCCCGCCGGCCATAGCCTCGATCTCCGGCGTGACCGCCACCACCCGGTCGAGGCGGCGGGCCTCCGGATCGCGAGCCGGATCGGCGGTGTAAAGGCCATCGACATCGGAGAGCAGCACCAGGAGGTCGGCGCCGGCCATCTGGGCGACGCGCGCGGCTAGACGATCGTTGTCGCCCCAGCGCAGCTCCTCGGTGGCGACGGTGTCGTTCTCGTTGACGATCGGCAGGGCGCCCAGCTCCAGCAGGGCCGTCAGGGTGGCGCGGGCGTTGAGGAACCGGCGCCGCGACTCGGTGTCATGCGCGGTGAGCAGCAGCTGGCCCACCGGAGTCGGGGCCAGGGCCGCCTGCCAGGCGGCCATCAGCAGCGACTGGCCGGCCGCCGCCGCGGCCTGCTTCTCGGCGAGCGTCAGGGTCCGGTCGGGCAAGGCGAGACGGGCGCGGCCGATGGCGACTGCGCCAGATGAGACCAGAACCAGTTTCTGGCCGCGCGCCCGCATCCGGCCGGCATCGGCGGCGAAGGCGTCGAGCCAGGCGCGATCGACGGCGCCGGAATGGGCCTCGGCCACCAGGGCCGATCCGACCTTGATGACGATGAGCCGGGCCTCGGCGAGGCTGGTCAAGGCTTCCAGGGTCCCTCGGCCGGGACGGCGGCGGCTTCGGCCGGCCGCACGCGGGCGAAAGCAGCGCGCAGCAGCGGCTTGAGGCCCTCGCCTGAAACCGCCGAGACCAGATGGGGGGCCTGGCCGCAGGCTTTCTCCACCGCCCGGGTCGCCTCTTTTCGTGCTTTGGCGTCGAGTGCGTCGACCTTGTTGAGGGCGACGATTTCCGCCTTCGATTCCAGCCCCGCGCCATAGGCCGAAAGCTCGCCGCGGATGGTTCGCCAGGCGGCGGCCGGGTCGGGCTCTGTTGCGTCGATCAGGTGGATGAGCACGGCGGTGCGTTCGAGGTGGCCAAGGAAGCGGGTTCCCAATCCGGCGCCTTCCGACGCGCCCTCGATCAGGCCGGGCACATCCGCCAGGACAAATCGCTCACCCTCGGAAAGGTCGACCACGCCAAGGTTCGGGGTCAGGGTGGTGAAAGGATAGTCGGCGATCTTCGGGTGGGCGGCCGAGACGGCCGCCAGCAGGGTCGACTTGCCGGCGTTGGGCAGGCCCACCAGGCCGACATCGGCGATCAGCTTGAGGCGCAGCCAGATCCACCGCTCGTCGCCCGGCAGGCCGGGGTTGGCGTGGCGCGGCGCCTGGTTGACCGGCCCCTTGAAGCGGGCGTTGCCAAACCCGCCGTTGCCGCCGGCGGCCAGGCGGAAGCGCGCGCCGGTCTCGTCGAGATCGGCAATCAGGGTCTCGCGATCCTCCTCCAGCACCTCGGTGCCCACCGGTACGCGCAGCACCTGGTCGGCGCCGCCGGCGCCCGAACGGTTGCGGCCCATCCCGTGGCCGCCCGTCCCGGCCTTGAAGTGCTGGTGGTAGCGGTAGTCGATCAGGGTGTTGAGACCCTCCACCGCTTCGACCCATACGTCGCCACCGCGGCCGCCATCGCCGCCGTCCGGGCCGCCGAACTCGACGAACTTCTCGCGGCGGAACGAGACCGCGCCGCCGCCACCGTCGCCGGAGCGGATGAAAATCTTGCACTGGTCGAGAAACTTCATGGCTGGGGGCTTTTGACCGACGCGGACGCAAAAATCGAGCGGCGGCGCTTCAACGGCGCTCGAACTGAAGCCAGATCGGGGCGGTATCGCCAAGACTCTTGGCCTGATAGCGGGTCGGGATGTGGTCGGCCGGGGCGGTGCGCCAGCCCTGGGCCCGCTCAGCGGTCCAGGTAAGCTCTGGCGAGGCCAAGAGAGCTTCCAGGGCCTGGTGGGCGTAGTCGGCCCAATCGGTGGCGAAGCGAAATTGGCCTCCGGTTTTCAGCAGCCGCGCTGTCTCCGCCGCGAAGGCGGCATCAACCAGTCGGCGTTTTCGGTGCCGGCTTTTCGGCCACGGGTCGGGGAAAAGGACGAATAGGCGCGTCAGGCTCTGGTCCGGCAAGGCGGCCATCAACTCGCGCCCGTCGCCTGGCCAGATCCGCACATTGGCGAGGCGCCCGGCATCGATATGTCGGACAAGGCTAGCCACCCCGTTCACAAATGGCTCGGCGCCCAGGGTCAAGACGTCCGGCCGGGCCGTCGCCTGGGCCGCCAGATGCTCGCCGCCGCCGAATCCGATCTCCAGCCACGCTTCGGCGAACGGCCCTACCGAGGTCGGATCGAAAGCGCCCGGCGGGATGGCCAGGCGGGGCAACAGGCTCTCCATCCGCGCCGCCTGGGCCGGCTTGACGGTGCGCGAGCGCACCCGCCCGAACGTGCGGATCGCTCTCACCGCCGGAGCAGGACGCTGGCGAGGCCCGAGACGAACGATAGCGCGATCATCCCCCAGAAGGGCGCATCGCCAAGCCTGGCGAAGGGCGTCGGCATAAGCGCCGGCGGCAGTGGCGCGTCGATCACGCCATAGCCGCCCTCAGGTAGGGTCTTTAGCGGCCGGCCGAAGGCGTCGATCACCGCCGATACGCCAGTCGGGGTGGCGCGGATCATCGGCAAGCCCTCCTCGATGGCCCGATAGCTGGCGATGTTGAGGTGCTGCAGGGGCCCGCTGGTTTCCCCGAACCAGGCGTCATTGGAGATGTTGGCGATCCACGCCGGGCGAAAGCCGGCGGCCTTGCCCCCCTCGCGGGTGAAGCCGGGATAGAGGGCCTCGTAGCAGATCAGCGGCTGGAAGGGCGGCGCGCCGTCGATCCGCAGTGGCCTGGGTCGCGGTCCGGGCGTGAACCCATTGCCGACGTGAACGAAGGTCTTGATCCCCAGCCGGGTCGCCAGGGCGTCCAGCGGGATGAACTCGCCGAACGGCACAAGGCGGAACTTGTCGTAGAGTCCGAGCGGCGTCAGGCCGTCCTTCCCGCGTTGTATGGCCAGCAGGCTGTTGAACACGACCGGCGGCTCGGCTCTGGCGTCGCCATAGGTGTAGCCGCCAAGGATCAGGATTTCGCCCGGGGACAAGGCATCGGTGATGGCCTCGCGCGTCCAGGTCTGCGGCGCCAGATAGTCCTCGATGGCGTCGGGGATCGCGCCCTCCGGCCAGACCACGATCGCCGGCGTCCGCGCGGCCGGACGCCGCGTGAGGACGAGATATCGGGTGAGGATGCTGTTGAAGAGAGCCGGATCATATTTCGAGGCTTGCGGAACGTCGGCTTGGACGACGCGGATGATCGGCGCGCCGGGCGCCGGGCCGGGCGCGTTGGCCAGCCGGGTCACGCCGAAGGTGAAGATGCCGGCCAGAGAACCTGCGGCCAGGGAGATGCTGACTGGGCCTCGCCAGTTTTCCAGGAGCGTCGCCGGCGCGGCAGCAGCGGCGATGGTGATCCACGAAAGTCCATAGGCGCCCACCAGCGCGGCGGCCTGCGACATCGGCGAGCCGGCCCTCCAGGTTTCCCCCGGCAGGTCCCAGGGAAAGCCGGTGAGGACGTGGCCGCGCAGCCATTCGACGAGGCTGAAGACGCCCGCGAAGACCAGCACCCGCAGAGCGCCCCGCGCCCGGCTCAGCCGGAAGACGAGCGCCGCCGCGCCCCAGAAGAGGCCCATGCCGGCGGTGACCAGGGCGACCGCGAAAGGGGCCATCCAGCCTTGGTTGGCGGCGTCGACCTGGAAGGGTTCGGTGAGCCACCAGAGGCTGACCGCGAAATAGCCGACCCCGCCCAGCCAGCCGCGGAAGAAGGCCGACCGGAGCGACAGGTCTCCGCTCAGCAGGGCCAGCAGGCCGGCCCAGCCCAACAGGCCTGGCAGCAGGCCGAACGGCGGCTGGGCGAGGGCCAGCGCCACCCCGGCTATCAGCGACAGCCCCCGCGCGATCCACGGCGAACGCGCCGGCCTTTCAGCCACCGACGGGCCTGGGTCGCGCGCGCAGTCGCTTGATATGCCTGGGGTCGGCGTCAGTGACCTCGAAGTCGAAGCCGGCCGGATGGGCGATGACCTCGCCGCGTTGCGGCAAGCGGCCGGCCAGGGCCGCCACCAGGCCGCCGGCGGTCTCGATGCCTTCGTCTTCCATGTCCTCGGTGGTCAGGCCGGTCTTCAGCGCCGTTTCGACCTCCTCGAGCGGCGCGCGGCCATCGATCTCGAAGACGCCGCCGGCGCGCGCAACGATCTGGGCGAGCTGAGCCTCGTCATGTTCGTCGTCGATCTCTCCGACTACGCCCTCGAGCAGGTCTTCGAGCGTGACCAGGCCGTCAAGGCCGCCGAACTCGTCGATGACCATGGCCATGTGCGTGCGGCTCGTCTGCATACGCAGCAGCAGCTCGGCAGCGCGCATCGAGGGCGGCACATAGAGCGTGTCGCGCTTGATCTTGCGCAGCGGCTCGGCCCCCGCCGCGGCGCGCTCGGTCGGCTCGGCGATCAGCTGGAAGACATCCTTCAGATGGACGATGCCGATCGGGTCATCGAGGCTCTCGCGATACACCGGCAAGCGGGTGTGCTCGCTCTCGGCGAAGACCGCGATCAGTTCGGCGAAAGGCGCGGCCAGCTCGATCGCGGTGATGTCGGCGCGCGGGATCATCACATCCTCGACCGTGAGGTTCTGGAAGGCGCGCGCATGGTCGACCATCTCGGCCGCGGCGATTTCGGCCGGCCCCGGCTGCGCGGGTCGGCGCAGGCCGAGCCGCTCCAGCAGGCTGGGCCGGCGAGCCTCCGGCGGCCGCTCGGAGTCGGTTTCAGACATCGGTGTAGGGGTCGGGAATATTCATCTCGGCCAGCAACCGGCGCTCGCGGTCTTCCATCGCCGCCGCGTCTTCGTCGGCGATGTGATCATAGCCCAACAAATGCAGCACGCCATGAATCACGAGGTGGGCGAGGTGATCAGCCAGGGACTTTCCTTGTATGCGCGCCTCAGCCTCACACACGCCAAATGCCAAGGCGACGTCTCCCAGCCGCCCCGGCGAACTGTCCGGAAACGACAGCACGTTGGTCGGCCGATCCTTGTTCAGGAAGCGAGAATTGAGCCTCCGCAGGCTCGCGTCGTTGGTCAACAGGATGGCGATCTCGCCGTCAGCGCCCGCTGAGGCCGCCTCGGCCGCGCGCCTGACCGCGGCCACCGGATCGGCGAGCGCCGCGGCCCACGCCCGGTCCTCGATCTCGACCTCAATCGAGCTGGGCGTCACGGCGGGAGTCAGCGTCATAGGCGTTGACGATCCGCCCGACCAGCGGGTGGCGGACCACATCGGCGACGGTGAATCGGGATACGGCGACGCCCTCGACTGGCTCGAGAATCGATACAGCGTGGACGAGGCCGGAGTCGGACGGATCGACCAAATCCACCTGGCTCGGATCGCCGGTGACCGCCATGGTCGAGCCCTCGCCCAGACGGGTGAGCACCATCTTCATCTGCAGGCGAGTGGTGTTCTGGGCTTCGTCGACGATGACGAAGGCGTGGGCCAGGGTGCGGCCGCGCATGAAGGCGATTGGCGCCACCTCTATCTCGCCGCGTTCGCGACGGCGGCGAAGCTGATCCGCGCCGAGAATGCGGGTCATCGCGTCCCATACCGGGGCCATGTAGGGGTCGACCTTCTCATTAAGGTCGCCGGGCAGGAAACCCAGTCGCTCGCCGGCCTCCACCGCCGGTCGGGTGACCACCAGCCGCTCCACGTGCCCAGCGCGCAGCAGTTCGGCGCCGTGAGCGACGGCGAGGAATGTCTTGCCGGTGCCGGCGGGTCCCAGCGCGAAGACCAGGGGATGGCTGTTGAGGGCGTCGAGGAAACGGGCCTGCCCGACCGTTT
>DASXGB010000053.1:0-10445 GCA_036489325.1 Caulobacteraceae bacterium | reverse complement strand
GTCCGAGCCTGGCGCGCGGCCGATCCCCAGCTCCACGCGGCCAGGATGCAGCGCCGCGAGCGTGCCGAACTGTTCGGCGACCATCAGCGGCGCGTGGTTGGGCAGCATGATGCCGCCGGCGCCGACACGGATGCTCTTGGTTCCCCCCGCCACATGGCCGATGGCGACGGCGGTGGCGGCGCTGGCGACGCCTGGCATATTGTGATGCTCAGCCATCCAGTATCGGCGGTAACCGAGCCGTTCGGCCAACTTCGCCACCTCCAGGCTGTTGCGAAGGGCCTGGCCGGCATCACTGCCTTCGACAATCGGGGCCAGATCTAGGACTGAAATCGAGACCATGGCCGCAAGATATAGGCAGGTTCGCGCGTCGCACAGGCTACGCCTGAGCGAAGTGACGGAACTTTCCAGACGCCCCCTGGCCGCCTAAACCCGGTGGATCGGGAAACGGGGCCGAGACTCACTATGAACGCCGTGTTCAGTTGGTTTTTGGAAGTGAGCGTCCTGGCGCTGGCCCTGACCCTTTTCCTGATCCTGACCGCCGCCTGTGAGATCGGTTATCTGCTCGGCCGTCGGCGCGGCGCTCGGGTCGATCCAGACGATCACGAGCACAGGGTCACCTCCAACCTGACGTCCGGCATGGCTGCGCTGCTGGCCTTCATCCTGGGATTGTCGGTCAACTATGCCCAGGGCCGTTTCGAGACCCGTCGTGATCTGGTCGTCACCGAGGCTAACGCCATCAGCGTGGCCTGGCTCAGGGCGCGGCTGGTTGGCGGCGAGGAGGGAAACGAGATTGCCGATCTGATCGGTCAGTATGCACAAACCCGGCTCGAGTTCACGACCGCCGACACCAAGGCCCCGCTGGACGCCATCAATGCCCGCGCCAGCGAGGAACAGGAGGCCATTTGGCGCCTCGCCACGGAAGTTTCGCGCAAGGCGCCGACGCCGATCGTCGCCACGCTCGTCACCGGCCTCAACCAGATGTTTGACGAGGCTCGGGCCCAGCGTTTCGCGTTCATTGGCGAATCACCGGGCGCTATGCTGGAGATGTTGCTGGGCGCCTCGGCCATCGCCATCGGCGCGATGGGATTCGAGATGGGCTTGCGTGGCCACCGGCAAGTGGTGCTCACCACGCTGTTGCTCATCATGTGGAGCGGCGCGATGGTCGTGGCCGTAGACTTCAATCGGCCACGGGTCGGCCTCGTGCGCATCGATCCAAAACCGCTCGAATGGACCCTCCACGAAATCCGGTCCGCGCCCCCGCCCCAGCCATAACCCTCCAGCCATGACCATCGACCGTCGCATCTGGGACATCAGCCAAGCCTTGCGCCCGGACTTGCCGGTCTGGCCGGGCGATACCCCCTTCGCCGTCGGCCGGCGCTGGACCCAGGGGGGCGGCTCGCCGGTGACTGTCTCCTATTTCTCGACCACCGTTCACGCGGGGGCCCATGCCGACGCGCCCCTTCACTACAGCGCCGAGGGGCCGAGCGCCGGCGAGGTTCCACTCAGCGCCTATCTCGGACCCTGCCGCCTGATCGACGCCCGCGCAGAGCGAGGGTCCATCTCCCCCGCCTTCGTCACCCATACGCTAGTCGACCCGCCTCCCAGGGTCCTTTTCCGGACCTATGAGCGGTTCCCGATCTGGGAATGGAGGAATGACTTCACGACCATCGAGGCCGGAGCGATCCGCGCCCTAGCCGCACTCGGCGTGCGCCTTGTCGGGATCGATTCCCCATCCCTGGACCCCCAGGATTCCAAGACCATGGATGCACATCGCGCGGTCCTCGCCGCCGACATGCGTGTGCTGGAGGGGCTCGTTCTCGATGATGTTCCGCCGGGAGACTATGAACTCATCGCCCTGCCCCTGAAGCTCGTGGAACTAGACGCTTCGCCGGTGCGGGCGGTGCTGCGCGAGCTTCCCAGGTGACGCTCGAAGAGACGCGGGATCTTGATCGAGCCGATCCACTCGCCGCCATCCGCGATCGCTTCGTTCTCCCCGACGGCGTGATCTACCTCGACGGCAATTCCCTGGGGCCGCTGGCCAAGGCGGCCCGAGCCAGGATCGCCGAGGTGGTCGAGCGCGAGTGGGGTCAGGGCCTGATCCGCAGCTGGAACGAGGCCCACTGGATAGAGGCGCCTCTACGCGTGGGCGACAAGATCGCGCGCCTCATCGGGGCCAGGCCCGGCGAGGTCGTGGTCGCCGATTCGACTTCGGTCAATCTGCACAAGCTTCTGGTGGCGGCGCTGCGCACCCGACCGGGGCGCACGACGATCCTCAGCGAGACCGGCAATTTTCCCACCGATCTCTATGTGGCGGAGGGCGCGGCGGCGGCCATTTCCGGCGCCCGCGTCAAGGCTGTCGATCCGGCGGCGGTCGAAGCGGCTATCGACACCGACACTGCCGTCGTCCTCATTACCCACGTCCACTACAAGTCCGCCGCACGGCGCGACATGGCGCGCCTAACCGCAGCCGCCCACGAGACAGGGGCCCTGATACTCTGGGACCTCAGCCACAGCGTCGGCGCCGTGCCGCTCGATCTTACCGGCTGCGAGGCGGATCTCGCCGTCGGCTGCGGCTACAAGTTCCTCAACGGCGGTCCGGGCGCGCCCGCGTTCCTCTATGTCGCCGAGCGCCATCAGGCGGCGCTGACCCCGACGTTGACCGGCTGGATGGGCCACGCCGCGCCGTTCGATTTCTCCGACGACTGGAGGCCAGCGACGGGGATCGCCCGCTTCCTAACCGGCACGCCGCCGATCCTCGGCCTCGCCGGTCTCGAAGCGGGCGTCGATCTGGCGCTCGAGGTTGATGGATCAACGCTTAGCCGCAAGGCCGAAGCACTTTGGAACCTGTTCGCGGAGCACATGGAGACCCGTCTAGCCAGTCACGGCTTCAGTCTTCAGACGTCGCGCGATCCTGCGCTGCGCGGTAGCCACATCGCCTACGCCCACCCCGAGGGCTTCCGCATCATGCAGGCGCTGATCGCGCGCGGCGTCATCGGCGATTTCCGCGAGCCGGACGTGGTCCGGTTCGGCCTCACACCGCTCTACTTGTCGTTCGAGGATATATGGCGGGCGGTGGAAATCCTGGCTCAGATCATGGCCGAGGGCGCCTGGGAACAGGCGCCTGCTCGCATCCCAGGACAGGTCACCTGAGCGGCAAAGCTATTTCCTCGGCATCGCCGGCGCCGGCATGAGCGCCCTGGTCTCCCTAGCCTCTCCCTTGCGTCTTCCCCCGACTGAGCGTCAGGCCCTGAGGCCCAGGGCGTCGATCCGCGCCGTGACCTCTGATGACAGCAGCCCCTTGGCCTCGGCGGCGAGGCATTGGGCAAGCTCGGTCCGGTTTTTGACGCCCAGGATCATTGTGTCGACTCCGGCCATGCCAAGAGAATAGCGGTGCGCCACGTCGGCCGGGTCCTCGCCGAGCTCGTCGCACAAGACGCGGAACGGCGCGGCGCGCTGGAAATCCTGCGACTCGGGGTGGTTCGGGCTCATCGTCCGATCAATGGCCGAGGTCAGGGCGCCCGCCTGAACCGCCCGGATGCCCATCACGCCGACGGCATGGGCCTTGGCCGCTGCGATGATGCTTCGAGGCGCGGCCGGCTCGGCGTAGTTCCGCATGCCGCCTGGGCTGTCCATCAGGTTGGCGACAGCCTGGACCACACCCGGCGTTGGCTCGTGTGACAACGCGGCCTGTATCGTCGCGGGCACGCCCACGCCGGTGATGCCCCAGGCGCCGATGCGACCCTGCGCTTTCAAGGCCTCAAGAGCCGGCACGACCTCGCCGACATAGGTCTGCCAGGGTGTCGAAAACAGGTCTTTGCGTTCGTCGTGGCGGGCATAAACGTAGCCGTCCGGACGGATGTTGCTGTGCAGGAAGAAGACATCGACGCGCGAAAGCCGCATGGCCGCCAGACTGGCATCCAGCGAGGCCTGAAGCCGCAAGGCCGCCTCACCCGCCGGCGGGGCGCCAAGCTGGCACTTGCTGGTGATCCGCACCCCGGCCGGCAACCGGCCATCGAAGGCCTCGCCGATCACCGACTCGCAGTCGCGGTACATGGGCGCGGTGTCGATCAGCGTGATGCCGCCGTCGATCGCCGCATGGACGGTCGCCACAGCCTCATCGATCGTCGTCTCGCCCCAGATGCGTCCCAGACCGCCGCCGCCAAGGGTCAGGCGGCTGATGCCGTCGAAAGGTCCGAGCCTGCCGTATTCCATTCCGAACGCCTCCGTCTGGCTTCAGCTGTAGACCTGGGCGCGCCAGGAGGCGAACCGCTCGGCCGCTTCGTCCGGCCCGATGCCCGGGGCCACGGACGCCTCGAACCGTCTCATCGCAACCTCTTCGCTGTCGGTAAGCAGCCCCGCTCCGCGCCCGGCCGCCATAGCCGCACCCAGGAGCGTGGCTTCCGGCGTCGCATGCCGCCGCACGGTGCGCCCTGTAAGATCGGCCAGGATCTGCAGGAAGACGCTGCTGCGCGAAAGGCCACCGTCGACGCCGAGCGCGTCCGGCGGCGCGAGATCCACGCGCTCATAGATATGGTCGACGATTTCCCGGGCGCGGAACGCCAGGCCCTCCAGGCCGGCGCGGGCCAGGTGGGCGCGGTCCACCGCCGCGCTCAGACCGGCGAGCATCGCCCGGCGCCGGGGGTCCTGGTCCGGCGCGCCCAGGCCCTGCAGCGCCGGAAAAAAGGCCGCGCCCGCAGTGTCGCCGACAGATCCGGCCAGGGCGTCGAACTCCGCCGGAGCGCCCAGCCCGAACCGGTCGCGCAGCCAGTCCAAGGCCTGACCCGCCGACAGGACCATACCCTCGACGCAGAAGCGGGTCTCGCCGCCAACGGAGGAGACTATAAGGGGCGGAGTACCGGGGCCCGGAAAGACAAAGTTCCCGCCGGTCGCGAGATCGAAGACGCCCGCGGTGCCGAAGGTCAGCTTCGCGGTTCCGGGCGCCTCGCCATGCGCCAGAAGGGCGCTCTGCTGGTCGGCGATATCGGCGGCGATCGGGATCACGGCGCCCAGAACCTCCGCCGAGGTCATCGCCAGGTCGCCCCAGGTGTCGACAAGCCGCGGAAACGTCGCCGGATCCAGCCTCTGGAAAGCGATTAACGCCTCGTTCCAAGTGAGGGTCGCGAAGTCGAGATAGCCGGTGGGCCAGGCCTGGCTGCGGTCGGTGACGTGCGCGGCGCCGCCAGAGAGGCGGTGGATCAGGAAACTGTCGATCGCCCCCCAGGCCATGCGCGATGGGGGAGCGTCGATACTTGCCAGTATGGCCTCGAGCTTGGTCGCCGCCTGCTGGGGGGCCAGAAGGAATCCCGCGGCGGCGAGGTCGCGGGCGCGGTCGACGCCGCGCAGGTCGTTCCACACCACCAGCGGCGAGGTCGCCGCGCCCGTCTCGCGATCCCACACCACTGCACTGGCTCTCTGGGTGGTGACGCCGAGCGCCGCGAGGTCGCTGGCGGTGCGGCCGGCGCGCTCGATCGCCTCGGCCATGGCGGCGCGGGTTGCTGTCCACACCGCCTCCGCATCCTGTTCCACCAGCCCCGGCGATGGCGAGTGCGAGACGAGAGGCCGGGCGGCCAAGCCGAGGATCGCCCCGTCGGGCGCGAACACGGCCGCCCGCATCGACGTCGTGCCAACATCGACCGCGAGGATCAGCTCAGCCATCGGCGAGCAGCGCGCCGGGATTCATCATCCCGGTCGGATCGAGCGCCGCCTTGATCTTGCGCAGCAGCGAAACGCCCTCGGCGCCCAGCTCTGTCTCCAGCCAGGGCGCCCGCACCCGGCCGATGCCGTGATGATGCGCGAGGCTGCCGCCGTGGCGGGCCGTCGTCTCCATGATCGCGCGCCAGGCCGCGAAATAGCGGGTCTCGAGCGTCGCCGGGTCTTCGCCCCGAATGGCGAAGCTGAAGTAGAGGTTGAGGCCGCTACGATAGGCGTGGGAACTGTGCGCCGAGCCGTTGAGGCATCCCGGCAGAGCCGCGAGCGCGGCGACGGCCTCGTCGTAGACCTGGCCGATAGCGCTCCAGCCGGCCGACACCTCGACCGTATCGACGATCAGGTTCCGCTCCAGGAACACGTTCCAGTTCGGCACGGTGTTGCGGTGTTCGAGCCAGTGGGCGGCGATCTCATCCGGCGCGGGCGTCAGGCCGTGGCGCGGCGCGACGGCCAGAACCGCCGCTTTCTCGGCCGCCACCAGAGCCGACGGGCCCTCGTGGACGAAGAAGACCAGGGGCTGCTCGCAGCGTGCGTCGAGGCGGGCGGCCTCGCGGGCGTCGTACTGACGCGCCACCGGCGGCCGCCAGCCGGCCTGGATCACCTCCCGCTGAAAGGCGAATCCGGCGGCCATGTCAGGGGCGAAGAAGGCCGATAGCGCACGAGTCTCCGGCGCGCGCCGGAGGGAGAACGTCACGCCCGTGATGACGCCAAGCGTCCCTTCGGAACCCATCATAAGATGGCGAAGGTCCGGGCCGGCCGCAGCCCTGGGGCCTTTTCCGACCGTCACCGTCTCGCCGTCCGGCAGCACGGCCTCGATTGAATGGACGATGTCCTCGATATTGCCATGCAGGGTGGAGAACTGGCCGGAGGCCCGCGTCGCGACCCAGCCGCCGACGCTGCTCACCGCCACGGACTGCGGCCAGTGGCCGATCGTGAGCCCCTGGGCCGCGACCTCGGTCTCGGCCTCCAGGCCGTTCTTGCCGGCGTCGAAGCCGGCCAGCAGATCGGTCTCGTCAATGAACCGGGTGGCGGCCATGGCCCCCATGTCGAGAACCACGGAGTCCGCCGAGGTCAGGACGCCGCCGACGACCCCGCTTCCCAGGCCGAAGGGGATCACCGGCGCGCCGGCCGCGCGCGCAACCCGCAGGACCGCCTGGACGTCAGCCACGGAGGTCGGCCGCACGACGCAGGCCGGCAGCGGATTGGCCGATTTCACATGGTCGCGCAGCCAGCTCAGCACCCAGTAGTCATGCCGCCGCTCCGCTCGACTCGCCTCGTCGAGCCGAACCTTCTCGGGCCCGAGCGAATGGACGAGATCCTCAGCGACCGTCATCGGTGACCTCCGCCAGATCCGCCGCGCGCCGCGCTCGGCAGCCGTCGATTTCAGCCGTCATTCGCGTCTCGTCCCAGCCGAGAAGAGGCGCCATCGCCCGCGCCGCCGGCTCGAGGGCGGCCAGGCCGCCGTCGTCGTCGAACCAAGCCCGGCCGCTCCGCCGCACCCAATAGTCCTCGAGACGGAGCGCGCCTTCGTTCAGCACCGCGTGCGTCGCCTCGGCGGCAACACCTTCGGTCAGCTCCGGCGCCACGGCGCCATAGAGCCCGATCAGGCGATCGGCCGCCATGCCCGACACCCCACGCTGCGCCAAGTCCTGGCGGATGGCGTCCGGCGCTGTCTCGCCGCCCGGCAGGGGCTCGCGCGCCGTGCGGCAGGGCGATGGCTTCCGGCCCAGCGTCGTCTGCACCTTGTCGGTCACCCGCTGAGCCATGCGCCTGTAGGCGGTGAGCTTGCCACCGGCGATGGCGATCACCCCAGCCGGACCGGTCCACACCTCGTCGCGCCGGGAGATCTCTGAGGCGCCTTTCCCCGGCTCGTTGACCAGGGGCCGCACGCCGGACCAGGCGGCGTGGATATCGCCATGGGTGAGCGGAGGGCCCTCGAGACGCGCGTTGGCCGCGGCCAGCAGATAGTCGGCGTCCTCCGTGGTCACCGGCGGCCAGACATCGGCGTGAGGATGGAAGGTGTCGGTGGTGCCGATATAGGTCGAGGCGCCTTTGGGCACGACGAAGATGCTGCGGCCCCCGCCGGCCGGGATGATCCAGGTGTTGCGCGCCGGCGCCCGGTCATGGCGAACCACGAGATGGACGCCCCGGCTGAGCGCCAGCCTCGGCGGCGCATCGCTCGATTCCAGCGCCCGCACCGCGTCGACCCACGGCCCGGCGGCGTTGACTATCACGCTCGCGCTCACGCGTGCGGTCCGCGCCTCACCGCCGGCAAGCTGGTCCGCGACCTCGATCGCGACGGCCCGGTCGCCTTCTAGGACGAAGCGTTCGACGCGGGCGTAGTTGGAGATCGTCGCGCCCGCGGCCGCCGCCGACAGGACGTTGGCGAGCGTCAGCCGGGCGTCGTTGGTCAGATATTCCGGATAGACAACCGCGCCGGCCAGCTCCTCGGCCTTCATGGCCGGCTCGCGCGCCGCCAAGTCGGCACGGGACCAGAGCTGGTGCGCGCGGCTCTTGGGCACGCCGCCCAGCTTCTCGAAGGTCCAGAGGCCGGCCCTCAGCCGGGCGATCGAGGTTTGGCTGCGCGCGCCGATGACGAAGGGCGTCTCCACCGCCAGATGCGGGGCGATGGCCTGGACCGCCTTGCGCTCGCTGGCCGCCTCGCGCACCAGCGCGATGTCGCCCTGGGCCAGATAGCGCAGGCCGCCGTGGATCATCTTCGACGAGCGGCTGGAAGTGCCGCAGGCGAAATCCCCCGCCTCGATGAGCACGACCGAGAGGCCGCGCAGCGCCGCGTCCCGGGCAATGCCGGCACCGGTGATGCCGCCGCCCACCACCGCCACGTCGAACCGGCGCGCGCCCAATTCGGCGAACAGGGCGTCGCGATTGCGAAGATCCAGTCGGGCGGCGTCCATCAGCGCTCCATGCGCTATAGTGGAAGCCCGTGAGAGGCAATTCATGACCATTCGCATCGGTCTGCTCGGCGCCTCGCGCATCGCCCGCACCGCGGTGATCGAGCCGGCCATCGAAAACCCGGACTTCGTCGTGGGCGCTGTCGCCGCGCGCGATGCCGGGCGAGCGCGCGCCTACGCGGCCGAGCACGGGATCCCGATCGTCGTCGACGACTACGAGGCCCTGATCCGGCGCGATGATCTGGACCTGATCTACAACGCCCTGCCGCCCGCCGGACACAAGCGCTGGACCATCGCCGCCCTGGAAGCCGGCAAGGACGTGCTTTGCGAGAAGCCCTTCGCCCGCAACGCCGCCGAAGCGAAGGACATGGTCGCTTCCGCCGACGCCTCAGGCCGAAAGCTGATCGAGGCTTTCCACTACCGCCTTCACAACGTCATGCGCGCGGCCGTGGCCCTCGCCCTTGAAGGGGCGCTGGGTCCGCTCAAGTCCGCACAAGCTCTCTTCAACGGACCGATCCCGCGGACACCCGGCGAGCTGCGCTGGTCGGCCGAACAGGGCGGCGGCGCGCTGATGGATCTCGGCTGCTACCCGGTCCACGCCTTGCGCAGTGTCCTCGGTGACGAGCCCGAGATCGCCGAAGCGTCATGCCAATTCGAGGACGGGGTCGATGCCGCAACAAAGGCGACTCTCGTCTTTCCCGGCGGCGTGACGGCCAGCCTCGAGACGTCGATGGTCGCCCAAGGCTTCGCGGCGAACCTCACGGTCAGTGGCGAGCGCGGATCGCTGGAGATCCGTAACTTCGTCGCGCCGCAGATCGGTTGCCAGTTCGTCACCACGATCGACGGCGAGCGTCGTGATCACGGCGTCGAGGGCCCCACCACCTACGCGGCACAGCTCTCATACGTGGCGGATGTCCTGGCCGGTCGGAGCCCTCAGATCACCGGCGGCGCCGACGCCATCGCCAACATGGCGACAATCGACGCCATCTATCGCGCCGCCGGACGGCCGGGCTCCTAGTTTCCCAGGCGCCAGTTGGCCCGTTCGGCGAGCTTCTCGAAGAAGGCCGGCTCATAGGCCTGCTCGGGATCATCGCGCACCATCTCGTCGATGACCCCGGCGTCCGGGCCGACCAGGATGCGCCAGCGTTCGGCCTTCACCCCATCGAGGATGATCTTGGCCGCCTGGGCCGCCGTGGTCGGCGCATCGTCGCGGAAACGCCGCGCCATCTCGGCGCTGAGCGCGCGGATCTGGTCGTCTGTCAGGGAGTCGGCGGCCACGCCGCGCGCGGCCAGGCCCTTGCGCGCCTGGGCCAGGGCGGCCTCGTCGAGGGCGTCGGACTCGTTGCCGCTCAGAACCTTGCGCGAGTTGGCGACGATCTCGGTGCCGATGTGGCCGGGCATTACCACCGAGCACTTCACGTGCGGCGCATTGAGCCTCAGGTCTGTGATCAGGGCCTCGGTGAAGCCTTTGACCGCGAACTTCGCCGCCGGGTAGGCGGTGTGCGACACCGCCGGCCCGAGCGTCGCCCAGAAGCCGTTGACGCTGCTGGTGTTGACGATGTGGCCCTCATCGGCCGCGAGCAGCATCGGCATGAAGGCGCGGGTCGTGAGATAGACGCCGTTCCAGCAGACGTTGAAGGTCTTCTCCCATTCGCTTCGCTCGCCGGTGACGAACGAGCCGCCGCCGCCGATGCCGGCGTTGTTGAACAGCAGATGGATCCTGTCGGTGTCGAGTTCGCGCCCGACTGCGTCGCGGAATCCCAGCAACGCCGCCTCGTTGGAGACATCGGCGACATAGGTCATCAGCCGCGTGCCTTGGGCCGCCTC
>DASXGB010000045.1:0-2178 GCA_036489325.1 Caulobacteraceae bacterium | reverse complement strand
ATCAGCGTGCTCATCCCGTGCTTCAACGAACAGAAGGTGATTGTCGCTTCGGTCGAACGGATACTCAATTCCGAATGGTCGCATCTGGAGGTGCTGGTGGTCGACGACGGCTCGACCGATGGCACGGTGGCCGCGGTCCGAGAGGCCTACGGCGCCGAACCAAGGGTGACGCTTCTGACGTTCGAAAACGGCGGCAAGGCGCGGGCGCTCAATCGCGGCCTCAAGCTGTGCCGAGGCGAAGTTGTCGTGGCGCTCGACGCCGACACTCTGTTTCCGCCCAACACCTTACCGCGTCTGGCGCGATGGTTTGTCGATCCGAAAGTGGGCGCAGTGGCCGGGAACGCCATCGTCGGAAATCGGCTCAACCTCGTTACCCGCTGGCAAGGCCTGGAGTACGTCACCGCCCAGAACCTCGAAAGGCGCGCGCTCGCGGCCCTGGGCGCGGTGACGGTGGTGCCGGGCGCAGTCGGTGCGTGGCGCAGAGAGACCCTGGAACAGCTCGGTGGCTACCCGGCCGACACCCTGGCCGAGGACCAGGATCTGACCCTCGCTTGCCAAAGCGCCGGTTGGCGCGTGGAGTTCGACTCTTCGGCCCGCGCCTACACCGAAGCACCGGATACGGTTGCGGGCCTGCTCAACCAGCGGTTCCGTTGGTCGTTCGGCACTCTGCAATGCCTTTGGAAGCACCGCGGCGACCTCTTCAACACACGCAGGCCAGTCCTGGGCTTCATCGCCCTGCCGCAAATCTGGCTGTTCCAGATCTTCCTCACTATGGCTTCGCCGCTGGTCGACCTGGCAATCGTCTCCTCGCTCGGCTGGGCATTCTACGGTCACTACTTCCATCCGGTGGAGTGGTCGCCGGACGATACCCTGCGTTCGTTGTTTTACTGGGCGGCGTTCATCTTCCTCGATCTGTCGGCTGGAGCGCTGGGCATGGCGCTGGAGCGCCGCGCACCTTGGGCGGACCTCATCTGGTTGCCCGTGCAACGTTTCGGCTATCGTCAGCTCATGTACTGGGTGGTGGTGCGCAGCGTCGTCACCGCCATCCGTGGCTACCGCGTGGGCTGGGGAAAGCTCGAACGACGGGCCACGGCCGTGGTAGGCCGGGCGGGCTGAATCCTAGCTGAGTCCTCCGCGCTCTGGGACGCCAGTGGTGAAGTCAAGGACGTCGCGGCAACGCAGCCACGAACTCGGCGCCGCCGCCCTCGCGTGGACGGCAGACGACAGTTCCCCCGTGACTCTGGGCGATTTGGCGAACGATCGAAAGGCCCAACCCCCAGCTGCCGTCCGCCTCGGCGCTTCCGGCCGGGCGGTAGAAGGGTTCGAACACCCGCTCGCGATCGGGTGCGGCCAACCCCCGACCGCTGTCGCTGACGACAATCGCGACCGAGGACGGTGAGGCAACGGACTCGACGGACACTTCCACTGGCGGCGCGCCATGCCGAAGTGCGTTGTCGATGAGGTTGCGGATCAGGCGCCTGAGCAGCCGCGGTGAGCCGTGGACGACGAACGGTCCGTCGTCGGACCCGATCCGTCGCACTGCGACCCCAGCGCGCGCCGCTTCTTCGGCCGCCAACTCGAGACAGTCGACTGGCTCTCTGGGCAGGTCGCCGGCGGCCTGGTTCAGGCTGCTGGCCAACAGGATCTCGTCGACCAGGACTGAGAGCTCTTCGATGTCCGCCATGATCCGCGGCCTGAGCGACGGATCGGGCCGTTCGGCGTACATCTCGACCGCCATCGACAGGCGTGCAAGCGGCGAGCGCAATTCGTGGCTGGCGTGCGCCAAGAGGTCACGATGCGCCGACAACAGCTTTTCGACCCGCTCGGCGGCGGCGTTGAAACTGGCGGCCACGGCGGCCACTTCGTCGCGTCCCTGGACTTGGGCCCGCACCTCCATCCGTCCCGTTCCCCAGGTGTCGACGCTGGTTTTCAAGCGCTCCAGCCGGTGGGTGAGGCGGGCCACGGCTGGGTAGGCGCCAAGGCCCACAGCTGCGGCAATGAGGAGCAGGATCACCGGCAGATGCATGCTGTGACGCATGTGGGCCTGGTGCTGGATGATGATCCGATTGTGCCAGGCCAAGGCGGCCAGCAACGCCGCCAGCGTCAGGCTGGCGAGCAGCGTGAGGTAGACCCGCCAGAACAGGGCGCGGCGAAACGCGAACATCGCCGTTCAGCCCA
>DASXGB010000002.1:0-14999 GCA_036489325.1 Caulobacteraceae bacterium | reverse complement strand
TGTCATTAAATTATAATGGAGCCTATACGGTTGTGGCATCTGATGCATTCTTCATCAGTCAGAGCATTGAGGCGGTAAATTTCAGTGAGAGTAATTGGGGAACGGTCAACGCAATTCCTGCAACTCTGAGCTTCTGGGCTTATGCCGGCACCGCAGGAACGTATGGCGGTTCGGTGCGTAATGGACCGGCGAGCGGGAATTCCGGCAGATCTTATCCATTTAGCTTCACTCTACCGGCCAGCACATTTGTTTATGTGACAATTCATGTTCTTGGCGATACGGCAGGCATTTGGACTCTCACCGGAAATGCCGGTGCTGTCAATATTAGTTTTAGCGTTGGAGCTGGCTCGACCTACAGTGCGGCAGCGGGTGCATGGATCGCTGGTAATTATATTAGTGTTCCTGGTGCGGTATCGGTTGTTGGGACCAGCGGCGCGGCGCTCACTATTACCGGCGTTCAGTTCGAGTTCAATCCCGTAGCCACGCCATTCGAGCGCCGCAGCATCGGGGAAGAACTGGCGGCGTGCCAGAGGTATTACGAGAAGTCATATCTACAGGGAAGCGCGGCTGGGACAGCTACTACTCAAGCTATGACTAATGTCTATTTTACAGGCGTGTCTTCCGCAGCTAACTCAATAAATATCCCAATAGTTTACAAGGCAACAAAACGGGTAGTGCCAACTCTTACGATTTATTCACCTGCTACTAGCACTGCTGGTAAGGCACACGATTATTCCGGTAATGCCGCCGATGTTACTGCTACTATACAGTTTCCTGGCGACGGGTCATTTGTTTGTAACGCACCTATGGCTGCGGCTACTCCAACAATCAATATAGGGTTTCATTGGACTGCGGACGCGGAGCTATGATCATGCAACTTGTCTATTCATCGCCTGAACAAACCACCATCACCGTCACTCTCGACGACGGCGAGCATCTGGGCAATCTCAACGGCTCGGTCACCGCCTTTGTCCCCACCGATCCGGCCAATACCGACTATGCTGCTATCCTGGAGCAGAACCTGACCCCTGAGCCTTACGTCCCGCCGCCTGCCGTCAAGGAATAGGCCATGGCCGACACGACGACAACCAACTTTGCCTTTGTAAAGCCCGAGGTAGGCTCCTCCCAGGACACCTGGGGAACCAAGGTCAACACGGACCTCGACAGCATTGACTCCGTCATGCGGCAAGCCATGCCGGTGGGGGCAATGGTGGATTTCTGGGGAGCGACCGCGCCGACGAACTGGCTCATCTGCGACGGCACGGTCTACCAGATCTCCACCTACCCGAAGCTTGGCGCGCTGCTCGGCAACAGGTTCGGCGGCGACGGCACGACCACCTTCGGCGTTCCCAACATGGGCGGCCATTGCACCATCGGGGTCAATGCCAGCTACGCGCTCGGCGCTGCGGGCGGCGAGGCGACGCACGCCTTGAGCGCAACCGAGATGGCCACCCACAGCCATGGGATCAACGACGGCGGCCATGCTCATGGCGTCAGCGATCCCGGCCACAATCATACCCTCAACGACCCCGGCCACAATCATGGCGATCCCAGCCACGTCCATGGCGTCAGCGATCCCGGCCATGCCCATACCGGCGTTCTGCGACAGACGGGGAGCCCCAATGTGGGAGCGGTGGGATCAAACTTCGCCCAGGCACAGAGCACGGATGTCCATACGACTGGGATCGCGATCGCGGCGGCGCTCACCGGCATTCAGGCCGCGTTGACCGGCGCCTACAATTCCGCCAGCGGCACCGGCATCGGCATCGCCGCCAGCGGCACCGGCATCTCGATCCAGAACGCGGGAGGGGGCGCGGGACACAACAACCTGCAACCCTATCTCGCCTGCAACAAGATCATTCGAGCAGCCTGATGCCCGGTCAACTGCAACCGCTTGAAATTCCGGCCGGCGTCGTCTCGATGCCGACCAAGCGGATGCGGTCGAGCAATTGGTCCGAGGTCAACGCCATCCGTTGGATCGAGGGCCAGATGCAGCCGATCGGCGGCCAGGAGAAGATCAATTATTCGTTCGCCTCGCGCTGCCGCAAAGTCCACACCTGGTATGACCTCACCGGCCAGATCTATATTGCCTATCTGTGCGAAACCAATGTCTACGTCGATAAGCAAGGGGCGCTGACTGAAATCACGCCGACCGGCGGCATCCAGCCGCCGCCGACGCCAACCGGCGGTTTCGGCCTGGGCGACATGGGCCTCGGGCTCTACGGCGCGCCGCCACGCCCCGGCTCGGGCAACGAGGTCTCGCTCTCGATCCTGCCGCCCGCGTATAGCATGGACAACTTCGGCGCCATCCTGATGGTGATGTCGTCGACCGACGGCAGGCTCCTGTGGTGGGACCCCGGCGCCGTAGCGGGGACATTGCTCACCCAGGTCCCGGCCACCGCGGGCGGCAACGCCGGCAAGAGCCCGCTCGGCCATTGTTTCTGCATCACGCCCGATCGGTTCGTGATGATTTTCGGCATGTACTCCGACGGCTCGCCTGCCGCCCCGACTGTCCCTGGCCGAAGGTTCGGTTGGTCAGACCAGGAGCATCCGCAGAACTGGGACTTTGCCTCAACCACCACCCAGGCCGGGTTTTTCGACATTGAGCCCGCGAGCCCCATCGTCGCCGCGCACGCCGGCAGGGCCGGCTGGGTGGTCTTCTTCACTGCCAAGCGAGCCTATGTCACGCGCTACCTCGGGTTGCCATACGTGTACGACTACGAGGTCCTGGCCGACGACGTGACCCCCTGGAGCCCACAATCGATCACCTCGACCAGTCAGGCGCTGATGTGGATGAGCCAGCAGGGGAGCTGGACCTTCGATGGCACCAGCATCACGCCCATCCCCTGTCAGGTCCGCACCTGGATCACCGACGACATCGATCCGCTCCAGGTTCGCTTCCAGGCCTGCGCCGCTCATCTCGGGGCCTTCAACGAGCTGTGGTGGTTTTTCCCGGAGCTGGGCCAGACCTTCAATACGCGGGCGGTTGTGTATAATTATCGAGAAGGGTGGTGGTCCCAGGCGCGGATGCCGCGCTCTGCCGGCGTCACCTCGAGCTACACAACATCCGCCATCTTCGCCGACGG
Organism: Caulobacteraceae bacterium; assembly: GCA_036489325.1. Taxonomy (GTDB): domain Bacteria; phylum Pseudomonadota; class Alphaproteobacteria; order Caulobacterales; family Caulobacteraceae; genus Acaudatibacter. The sequence goes on along the minus strand of DASXGB010000002.1, from coordinate 11,913 downwards.
CCAGCAGCCCTACCGGCACGAGAGCGGCGTCTATTTCAACGATTGCGATCTGCCCTGGGCGGACACTTTTTCGCTCAACCTGTCGAGCGGCGGTAATTTGACGACACTGAAGCAGATGCTGGTCGACCTCGACGGCGATCCGACCAATCTGCACTATCAGCTCTATACTCGAATGACGCGGCTGGGTCGGGAGGTCGAACAGATCACGACGCCGAAGGTGATCCGGCCTGACGGGTTCGTCGATTTCCGCACCACCGCGCGCGACATCCGCCTGAGGTGCGCCGTGATCGGTCCAGCCGTGCCCGCCTTCACATTAGGCCAACATCTAATTGACGTTGCGCAAAGGGGACAAAGATGAGACCCCTCAATCCGATGGTGTTTTTTGAGGCCAGCTATATCCCAGAACCAAATTCAGGATGCTGGTTGTGGACCAGGGCGACCGAGGTCAGCGGCTATGGCTCGATAACCGTCGGACGCGGTCCAACTAAGAACGGAAATGAAAAAGCGCATCGTTTTTCATGGCGACTGCATAAGGGCGAAATTCCAGCAGGAATGCAGGTTCTTCATCGATGCGATGTTCGTTCTTGCGTGAACCCTGATCATCTTTTCCTCGGAACCCCCAAGGACAATTATGACGACATGGTCGCAAAAGGGAGAAAGGCGCGTTTCGATTATTCGAGACTATCGCCATTGACGCGCGATGCGGTTGACAACATCAGGCGTGACCGAGATCACGGATTGAGCTTTAGCAAACTCGCAAAGCGATACGGCATCTCCATAGCTGCGGCTTGGAAGATCGCTCGTTTTCGTTCATGGCGGGGACAACGCTGATGCCAACCCAGTCCAGCCGTCCCGCCCTCCAAACGCCGCCGCAGCTCCCGGCGATCAAGGGCCTGGACGAGGCGCTGGCCGACTATCTGCGCCGCTTCTCGCTGTGGTCATTCGCCAACTTCAACGCGAGCCTGCAGAAGAACACCGCGACCGGCGCGCTCTACCTGCAGAGCACGAGCGGGAGCACGGTCTGGTCGCTCACCATCGACGACACGGGGGCGCTGCATACGACAGCGCTTCCTCCGGGGACGACGCATCCATGACCAAACGCAAAGGCACGCCAGAGCAATATTTAATGGACAACTTTATTCCAGAGCCAAACTCTGGGTGCTGGTTATGGCTTCGCTCTATTCTCAACGGCGGCTATGGACAGATAAAGATTGAAGGCAAGCTTTGGCAAGCTCATAGGTTCGCGTGGAAGGTTTTTCGAGGAGAGATCCCAAGAGGGGCTTTGGTGCTTCATCATTGTGACGTTCCCAGTTGCGTAAATCCAGATCATTTGTTTCTTGGAACAAACATCGAAAATATGAATGATATGCGTCAAAAGGGCAGAGCGAGCCAAGGGGAGCGACATGCACGAGCCAAACTAACCAAGGCGAATGTTTTGGCTATTAGGAGGCGTTGGACTGCTGGGGAAACGATGTCATCTTTGGCCGAAGTTTATGGCGTGACTAAAGGGTGTATTCAATTTGCGGCCAAGGGATGGACATGGAAGAGGGTGGTATCGTGACCATGCACCCATATTACAAAAAATTAGCGCGCGTTTTGGACAGAATGGGCGACATTTACGCGCTTGACGACATCCTGGCGCGGCTTGGCGACGGGCGGATGCAGAGTTTTGCACGCGGCAATTCATTTGCCGTGACCGAGGTCGCCTCATTCCCGCGCCGCAAGGTCCTCGACATCCTGCTCGCGGTTGGCGACCTCGACGACTGCGTCCGGCTGCATGACGATATCGTTGACTTTGCCGACGCGCAGAGCGCTTCGCTGGTGCGCGCCTATGGCCGGCGCGGCTGGATGCCTTGGATGGCGGATCGGGGCTGGCGCTGCCTGACCAAGAACTTCGTCTATCAGAAGGATATGTAACGATGGGCAGCGGCGGCGGAAGCAGCAGCAGTCAGAACCAACAAAGCATCAGCCAAGTGCAACTCCCGCCTTGGATCAACCAAGCCGCGCAACAGAATTACGGTCTGGCTCAAAACGTCTCTCAGATGCCGTTGACTCAGTATCAAGGCCAACAGGTCGCTGATGTTGGGCCACAAATGCAGCAAGCCTGGAATTTAGCTGCTGGTTCTGGCGGCGCGGGACAGGATCAATACAATGCCGCGCAAGCCGGTCTCCTGACGGCGGCCGGTACGCCAGCAACGCAAGTCACGCCGCAGACTTTGGCCGGCACTAATCTGCAGCCATACATGAACCCCTACACACAGTCGGTAATCAATACTACGTTACCGATAATGCAACAACAGTTGGATCAGCAACAGGCAGCTAATCAGGGGCAGGCTGTACAGGCCAATGCTTTCGGCGGCTCGCGGCTCGGCGTCCAACAAGGCGTCACCGGAGCGCAAGGCGCCTTGAACATGGCCAACATGGCGGCCGGGCTCAATCAGACGAATTTCCAGCAGGCCCAGGCGGCGGCGACCGGCGACATCACCCGCAATTTGACCGCGCAGCAGGCCAACCAGGGGGCCAACCAGGCCAACATCAATTCGCTGATCCAGGCCGCGACCGGCCTCGGCGGGCTCGGCTCGCAGGCGCAGCAAAACCAGCGGCAGCAATTCCTGGAGCTGTCGACCGCGGGCGCCCAGCAACAGCAGCAAGCCCAAAATCAGATCCAGGCGCAGATTGGGCAATTTAACCAGATGCAGCAGTACCCCGGCACACAATTGGGAGTGTTGCAGTCGGCCCTCGGCATGACGCCCTACGGCTCGACCACCATGGGCGCGAGCACAGGGCAGAGCCAGACGCAGACGAACCCGTCGCTCACCAGCGACATCTTCGGCGGCCTCCAAAGCTTGGGCGGGATGTTCGGCGCGGGCGGGCCGTTCGGGGCCGGCGGCGCGGGCGCGGCGTTGTTCAGCTCAGACCAGCATCTCAAGACCGACATCCAGCAAGTCGGCGTGCATCCGCCGACCGGCCTGCCGCTCTATTCCTACCGCTACAAGGGTGACCCGAAGTCTTTCCCCAAAGTCACCGGCCCGATGGCCGAGGACGCGATGCAGGTTGCGCCGCATGCGGTCAAGACGATCGGCGTGCATGGCCCGACCGGCCAGGCGATCCACGGCGTCGACATGAACGCGCTCAACGCCACGCCTGCCTTGCGTCCGCGCTCGATGCCGGGCTCGGCCGGCCCGCTGAACCGCGTGCCTGGCGCGCTCTCCCCGGTCGCGCCAAGCGGCCTGACCGGGGCGCTCGGGGCCAACCTGCGCCCGCCGCGCCTTAGGCCGAGGGCGACCATGCCGAAGGTTCCCGGCGTGATGACGTCGGCGTTGGGAGGCTAGCCATGCCGCAGTATGGCTTTGGCGCGCCTCCTGGGACGGGCGGCATAGGCGGCAACTTTGGCGGCGCCTTCGGCAACAGCTTCGGCAACTTCACTCCGAACGCGAACCTCGCTTACCAGTGGGGCGGCCCGACTGGTCCCGGCATGTACGACGCAGCGGGCGCATACATTAATCAAGCAGCGGCATTCAAGCCGCCGGTCTACACCAACAGCATGGGCGGGGGTGACTGGGGAACGCCGTCGTCTCCGGTTGCGGGGTCGCCATACACCAACACCATGTCTCCAGGAAGTTGGGATAAGATCGCCGCTGGCGTCCGGGCGTCGCAGCCGACGCAGGCGGCCTCCTCAGGCTCTGCTCCGTCGACGGGCGGTTGGCAATTTCCCGGCGGAAGCGCGGGCGCCGCGCTCATGGGGATGCAGGCCTATTACGGCGGCGGCGGCTCGGCAGGCGGCGGCGGGGCGACCGGCGGCTATGGCGGGCCCGGCATCAGCCCATCGTATTTTGATCAGTTCTCGCCCATGGGCTCCAACGCCGGGGCGATGGGCGGCGGGATGGGCTATCCAGGCCAGGGCCAGGGCAACGTCAACTATCCGTTGGGTTCGGCGACTCAATCGCGTCTTGGCCAGCTTGTTTCCGGCGCAGAGTCGCGTTACGGCGCGACCGCTGCAGATCAGCCGCCGACCATGGCCAACCAGTATTATGGTCAATACCCGGCTTTCGTCCAGCAATATGGCGGCGTTCAGGGCGAGCCTGCCGTCACCAACTATGCCAACGCAATTTTGAAGAGCAGACCTGATGCTACTCTGGGCGATTATTACGGCGGCTATTTTAGCGGAGGCCCGCCAAGCGCTGCTTCGCCGGCTCTTTACAACAGGTGGGGACAGTCAGGGGCGCAGGCTCAGCAGAACTGGGGCGGCGTGCTTGCTGCCAACAATCTGTCGCCGTCGACGCCGCTGTCCTCGGTGATGGGGCAAAGGGTGGGAGCAACGACTTATCCGACTCAGGCCATCCCCGGTGCAGGTGGAGTGACGCCTTGGCAGGTGGCGCAAGCAGGCGGGATGACTCTTAACAACTCGGGCCGGTTCTAGGGGAGAGACGTGGCTGACATAGCACGCGGATCGTCAGACGGCGTTGACATTGCGGACCTCAACCCGGCCTTCGCGCCGAGGCTCGCTGCTTTCCGTGCTGGGCTCGCCCAGGCGGGCATTCAGACCAACATTGTCTCCGGCTATCGCTCGCCTGAATTGCAAGCGCGGCTGTACGCCAACTATCAAGCCAAGCAGCAGGGGCGCCCCCTGCCCTACCCGCAGGAGAACAATGGCGGGATTGCCGCGTCGCCCTGGCGTTCGTTCCACAACTATGGGCTTGCCGCCGACGTCATGCCCGCAAATCCGGCGGATTACAAGCGGATGTGGGCCATGGCGTCCCAGTACGGGTTGACGGCGCTGGGGCCAAAAGACATCGACCATTTTCAACTGGCCGGCAATCTTCCTGATCTCATCGGCCAGTACAGACTCGCGAACTGGCGGCCGGATAGCCAGCCTGCCCCAACTCAGGGGGCAATCGCCTATGCCGGCCCGGCCGGCGGCGCTCCCACCGCGGTCGCCTCAAATGCGCCAATTGCGCCGGCAGGCACGGTCGCCTCGGCCGCCCCGGCCGCGAGCGGCGGCTCTGGCGGCTATCTCAGCCAGCGCGATCAGCATATCCAGTTCATCCGCGACTACGCCAAGAAGATCGGGGTCAATCCCGATCTGGCGCTCGGCATCGCCCAAGCGGAGGGCCTCAACGCCTGGAGCGCCAAGAACCCGGCGGCCGGCAGCTACATCGACCGCGATGCTCAGGGACGCCCGTTCAGCTTCGGCGACTTCCAGCTCAATACGAACCGCGGCCTCGGCGTCACCGCCCGCTCGCAGGGCATCGATCCCAGCGACCCGAACCAATGGCAGGCGGCCGACAGGTTCGCCCTCGACCAGATGAAGGCCGGCGGCGTCGGACCGTGGCGCGGCGATCCGGTCGCCAAAGCGTATCTCGCCAGCGGCAAGGTCGCGCCGTTCACGGCCGGGTCCACCCTGAACACGACCGGCGGCCCGGCGGTGGGCTCGCAGACTGGCGACGCCTCAGGCGGGGCAGGGACGGGCGCTAGCGGGGTTGCAGCCACTCCCGGCACGGCGAGCACAAGCCAGCCGGCAGGCGGCCTGGCGGCCTCCCTGCCGGGCTTCGCGCCCGACTCGCCCGGCGCGAAAATGACCGCGACCGGATTGAAGACCCTGACGGGCGACCAGGGTGGCGGGGGCGGCGGCGGCGGGGGCAGTCAGCCGTCGATGCCGCCGCTGCCGATGCCGCAGCCGCCGATGGCCGCGGGCGGCCCGATGATGATGCTGGGCGGGCAGAACACGATGGGCCAGCGGGCGGCAGAGCAGGCGCTGGGCCAGCGGTTCATGACCCAGCCGACATTGGCGGCGAACGCCATCAACCCAACCGTCTCGCCGATCGGCGCCCTGCCGCCTGGCGGCATGGCGGCAGGCCAGGCGAGCGGCTTCCCCGGCATGCCGGGCACGACGCTGAATAGCCCGTCGCAGTTGCAGATGGCGCTGATGACCGGGAATATTAACCCGTATGACGTGTACGCCAATGCCGGTTTCGGCGGCGTAGGGAGTTAAGGACATGGCGCAGGACCTCGGCGCGTTCACCAATGCCTGGATGTCAAACCCGTACATGTTCGAGCCGGGCCAGCAATCGAACCAGTTTTCGAACTATAACAATGCGCCTATACCTTGGCCTCCAAGCTACAATGTTGGCAACGTCGGAGCGCCAACCAATGCGATGGGCCAGCCGATCCAGAGTTACCTCGACTGGGCGAAGGCTAACCCTGCCGGCATGACGATCAACAATACCCCCCAGCAGCCGCAGCAGCAGGCGGCGCTTCGGTCGCCGCAATATCAAGGCTATCCTGCGCTGCAAGCCGGTCTACTTACGCCCCAACAGCAGGGTTTATACAACTCAGCAACCGAAGCCGAGAACGCCGGGGCGGCGGCGGCGGCTCAAGGAAGTGGATTTGGCAGCCGTCAAGGCGCTGGCACTCCGGGGCAATCGCAAGTCGACTTCGGCCTGGGGCAAATGTATCGGAACATGGCCGCTCAAGCGGGCGGCCCCACCGGCACGCCGGCCGCAGCGCCGCAAGCCGCCGGTCCTCCCAACAACTGGATGGCGGCGCTCAACGCCAGGGCCAATCCGGGCAATCCCGTGACGCCGGGCGCGACCGTGCCGATGGTGCAGGGCTATCAGCCCGGCGGCGGCGTCAACCAGGCCTTCCTGCAGCAGGCGGGGGCGGGCGCAGGCATGAACCAGAATTTCTTGAATAACCTGCGAGCCATCCAAGGGAGGTGAACCCATGCCTGGTATCGCCGATATCATGTACATGCTTTCGGGCCAGCCTGATCCAGCTCGACAGCTTGCGGGGATGCTCTCGGGACAGCAACAGCCCCCAGGTCCCGGAGCGCCATCGCAGGGTGCAGCCCCACCGGGAGGTCCCGCTCCCGGTGGGGCTGCTGCCGCTCCCGGTGGTGGAGCGGCTCCGGGCGGCGCGGCCGTAGCTCCCGGCAATCCTGGACCGGGTCAGCCTCAGGCCTTGGCCTCGACGCCTGATCAGGCGGCGGCCAATCAGACGCTCGCCAACCCGCCCAACATCATGAGCCTCTATCTCCAGCTCCAGCAGCGGCAGTCGGCGAGCGATCAGATCAATCGCGGCTTGGCGCTGATCGCCGCCAACCATTCCGGCTCGCCCGAGATGGCGCGCGCCATCATGGGGTCCGTCGGCGGCGGGCCGGACGCCGGCTCGACCGTCCAGAACCTGATGAGCCTCTATAGCGCCCAGCAGGGGATGGCGGCGCAGCAGCAAATGCTCGGCCAGTCGGGCGCGATCGCGAAGAGGCTCAACATGGACGAAGGCGTCGTGCGCGCCGAGATCATGGCTGGCCGCGGCCCCGACCTAGTCCGGTCGCTGGAGCCGGGCGAGCAGCAGAAGAACATCATCTTCCAGCATGACCAGTTCATCGCCCATGGCGGCACCGAGGATGACTGGAACAAGAACATCCTGCCGACGGTGATGATGGGCTCCCTGCCCGGCATGACGCCGGACTACATGAGCTATCTGCAAGAGAGGAACAACTGGCCGCAGACCCATCCCGGTCAGCCCGTCCCCGACTTCGTCCAATGGAAGAACATCGTTCAACAAGAGCAGGTGACGACGAAAGACAAACAGGACATGGTCACCAACGCGCAAGGGCAGATGCATACCTTGCTCGGACCGCTGACCTCGATGGAGGGCAAGGTCAACGGTCTCCAGACTGCGCTCGACGCCGGCAAGCTCGACAAGCTTTTCCAGTTGCCGCCAGCGGCCATCAAGGCCATCGCCACCAGCGACAACGTTTCAACGGCCAACAACGTCCTGAACGGCATTACCCGCACCCTCGGTTTTGGCGATATCTCGCTTAGCCCGGAGGAATTGAACTACGCCAAGGACATCTACGAACTCAGCCAAAACCAGCAAAACATGCACGCCTTGGGCGCGACCAGTTCGCGCACCATCGCGCCGCAGTTTGAAACGATCGGCTCTTTCCTCGGCCCGGTGGGAGATCTCTCCCGCGGCAAGCAAGGCTGGAGCGACAACCTCGGCAAGCTGCGCGACAACATCCTGAACGGCGAGGCGAGCATCTACGGCGAGGCCAACATCACGCCAACCGGCGATCCGGCGCATGTCGACGAGCTTCTGAAGCGCACGCCCCCGCAATATGTCGCGGGCGGCGCGATGAACTTGCGTCCGCCGACGCCGATCCCGCCCGACGAAATGGCCAAAGTGGTAGCTCACCTCAAGCAGAACCCGTCCGATCTTGGCGACGTTGTCCAGTACCTGAGGGCGGAAAACCATGACCCCACGGACTTGGTGCGCCGCGTCCAGCAAGGACTGACATAATGTCGATCGACACTTTCCTTGGCGGGTTGAACCAGCAGCGGCAACCCGCGCCTGCGCCGGCCGCGGCGGTTCCTGCGCCTGCACCCGCTCCCGCTCCTGCGCCGACGTCGGCAGCGGCGGCCGGCGCCCCGCCAATTTCCGCCAACCCGCCGCAGCCTGCTAGTCAATCATGGTTCAGGAAGGACCCGCAAACTGGCGAATGGGGCGTCTCTTTTCCAGGCGCGCAGACCGCTCACAACATCATTGACCGCTTCACTAACAATGTCCTCCTGGGCGCCGCCGATCCGATCACGGCGAAGGTCCAAGACCTGTCCAATCCCAATGTTCCGCTCGGGCAGGCTCTGAACCCCACAGTTTCGGGGACCGGCCTGCCGGCCTTGCGGGCGCAGCGGGAGCAGATGAACCAGCAGATGGGACCGGGGGCCAGGCTGGGCGCTGACGTTGCCGCGCAATTTTCTCCCACCGGGCAAGTCCTCAACCGAGTGCCTTATCTAGGTCCAGCGCTCCAAGGCGCGGGTCAGGCAGGGATTACCGCCTATAACGAGGGGAAGGATTGGCCGACCATCGGTCAGGATACAGCTTTGGGCCTGTTAACCGGGGTGGGGAGCCAGGCCGCCAGTCAGGCAGTGCGCCCTTCGGTGGTTCGGAACGTAGCCGGCTATGGGCTGGAGACGGCGCCTGGCGCGGTCCTCGGAACCCACCTTGGCGGATTGGAGCATGGGCTTATCGGCGCAGCGTTGGGGCCGATGACGCCGCTACACAAGGTAGGCGAGGCAATCAGAGGACTGTGGCCCGACGCCGACTGGACTTCTGCTCGAAAGGCTTTCCAGAACCTACTCATGGGGACCGGCTCATCCGCTATCGAGCAGCGAGACCAGAACCAATTCGGTCCTTGATCGCTCGGATGATGATGTATGCGGCGATCATCGTCAGGCCGATGGCGGTCCAGACGGTTCCAGCGTTGGGCGCCTGATAAGCGAACACCCAAGAAAGCAGAACCAGGGCGGCGCCGACGCTGCGTCGGAACGACTGCGAGGTGGCCAGCGCCCAGAACAGCCCATAACCGGCGCCGAAGATGCAAACGGTCCAAAACACGAAACTCATCAAAGCGCGGTCCTTCTGCTTTTATGGATCACGGTCGCGCGCCATGCGCTCGCCAAGGGCGTCGCTCTCGCGATAGCCTTCAACTCGACGTCGTGAGTTGATCCGGTGGACTTGTTCCCACGTCATGCCCTTGCGTGGGCCTCGCGGCAAATTTTTTGCCTGGGGCTTTTTCGTCCGTTTCGGCGGGTTCCAAAATGGGTTTTTGCTGACCATCGTCGTCGCATGTTGGCATTTGGCCAACACCTTCTTCCGTCGTCTTCTTCCGCTTCCCCCTACCTACCGTGGTGTTGTACTCTCCCGGCAGATATTCGCGCGATTAAGGGGACCCTGCGAACGTCAATTTCCCACAGATGCTCAGTATGGCTGAGCCTCACCCCCAAGCCCACCGTGATGGGCTTGGGGATGGGGGCGTGGGCCTCGCAGCCGACGCCGTCTGCACTTCACCGGCCTCAGGGTTGAGGTTGTCCGGTCGGTCGGAAGAGCCCTTAACTTCGATGATCCGAGGCGTGGGCGGTGGAAGGCCGCGTCCCAGAACGCCGTTTTGCGGGCAGAAGTTACCCCGTGACGTTTCTTCGGCTTAACGATGCCGACGCCGTCTACTGGAGATTTGGGGGGGGTTCGGGCTTTTGGCTCAATCGGCTTGAAAGCCGGGCTTTAAGCCTATATTGCTTCTCGCAAGCATTGGGTGAGAGGTCTCCAATCTCTCTGGCATCCAATGGGCCGGGGAGCGCGACTACGCTGCCCCGGCATTTCTTTTTTGGCCCAGTTTCGGCGGCGTGGCAAGAGGGTCATTTCGGCGACGGCGGCACGCATGTACGTCATCCCAGCGCTCTCACTCCTCTTAGGTGCGGGATGGACGTCAAGAAAGGCTAATGGCCTCAAAGGGGGCCCAAAATCCCGCACCTCCCCGGAAAGGCCCGGTTTTCCTCGTTTCATGGCTACCGGATCGAAATTCGAGGCGCATTTTCATCCCTTGATTTCAGGGGCGTTTCCGCCCCTCAGTCCCGCACTGAAATCGGTGCGGGATTTTTTGTGGCGGGCCAAGATGGGCCAGCCAGGGCCAAGATGGGCCAGCGGGGGTCAAAAAATCTGAAAGGGGAAAATTCTATTTCACAGTCACGTCACGCTCGATAGGGCCTTCGAACTTGGCCCGCTGCGCCTTCGCGATGGCCAACAGCTCAGGCCCGCGCGAGGCGCAGATCGCTGCGACGGCTTGGTGGCGATCATATTCGATAGTGTGTCCTGCCCGATGCATCCGGTCGAGCGCCGCCATCACCCGCGCGATCTCGTCGGCGATCCCCTTCGGGTTCATGCGCGTCTCCAGGACGACCTCGTTGCAGGCGTCGCAGCAGCGTCCTGCCATCGACAGCGGCATCGGGTTGTTGCCGATCCGCTCGTAGTCGAGACCGCACAGGCAGCAGGGGCCGTTTTCAATGGGCTTGCGCATCGGTCTTTTCCCTCTCCGACATGACCCTCAGACGCTCGACTTGCCATTGCCGCTCGGCCAGGAGTTCGGGCCCGTGGACGACGCAGACCGCCGCCAGGGCCTTGCTGCGCTGGTCTCGGGTGGCCATGCGCGCGAGCGCCTTCTCGACTCGCGTCACTTCCTCCATCACCGTCGCCGGCTGGATCTGCGCCTCGACCACCAGCTCGTGGCAGGCGTCGCAGCAGCGCCCGCTGTCGGCGAGGGGATAGGGGTTGTGGCCGATCTGCTGGAAACTGAGGCCGCACAGGCAGCAGACGGTCTTGCTCATAATCCCTACTCCTCGGTGAGCTTGGCCTCGCAGCCAAATTTGTGCAGGGTTTCGACGATCTTGGCGGCGCGGCGGCGAAGGTCGCGCGCGACGACGTCGCCGATTTCCCGCGACGCCTCCAGGCTCAAACCGTCAAAATAAAGCTGCAGTACGCCGCTCGTCCCTTGCTTGGCTGTAGCATTGAGGTTGAGGTCTTCCAGGACTGCGTCCTTGATTTCCTTGCGCTGCTTATGGAGAGCCTCCAACCTGCGGTAGAGGTCCTGGATTTTCTTGATGTCGGCGGGGGTTAAGGTCACAGCTCCTCCAACAGCTCACGGTCCCCTGTGATGATCACCACCGGGCCGACGAGGACGTCGCGGCCGATGAACTCTGGGCGCATCGCGTGCCAGAGCAGGGTGGCGCGCTGGTTTACCGGCATCTGCTTGCGCTTGCCGTCTTCGTCGCAGAAGGCGACGCAGCGTTCGCCCTGGTAAGCCTTGAAGGATGGCACGGCCTCGACGTAGCCGCCGCCGATCCCGTCCTTGAGGTCCTTCAATGCGACAGGGGCCGCCAGCTCTTTCGAACTGACGGCCCCTTGCACCGGGATGATGGTGAGGACGCCCCTCATTGGTTCTCTGGATCGGTTGGTGGGATCGGCCGGTCAGCCGGCGGGACGGGAGCGGCAGGCTCGTCGTCGCCGTCGTCAACACAGTACTCGCACAGGCGCTGTTTGCGGGAAGAGCGCGCCTCCCAATACTCGGGGTCGCGCAGG
>DASXGB010000322.1:0-9103 GCA_036489325.1 Caulobacteraceae bacterium | reverse complement strand
GGCGGGATCGGCGCGTCCGCCGTCTCGGGGCCGAAGAACGCGGTCATCTCGGGAGAGACCAGGATGTAGTCCGCCTCACCGATGATGTGCGATTGCGCCATGAGCCCGCCCTTACCGGATGTCAGGGCCCCCATGACCTATCTGACAGGTATTGGCAAGACCTATCTGAAAGGTGGAACTCTGAGCCGCCGACAGAGGCGAGGGTCAGCGCAGAGACCGCGCCAGGGCGGCCAGACTGTCGCGTCTGGCGCGCGTCGCAACATCCGCGCCAGGCACGAAATCGAAAGCATGGAAAGCGCCCGGATAGACATGCAGCTCCGTCGGCACGCCCTCGCGGAGGAGGCGTCGAGCGTAGTCGATGTTTTCGTGCACGAAGAGATCGAGCGCCCCGGTGGCGATGAAGGTGGGCGGCAGTCCGGCGAGGCTCTCCGCCCGAGCCGGCGAGGCGTAATGCGAGACGCCCTCAGATCCCGGCGCGACGCCGAGCAGGGCGCCCCAGCCGAAGAGGTTGTTGGCATGAGGCCAGATGAATTCGCCGGCAAAGGGATCGGGTTCGGCATCCACGGACGTGCGGTCGTCGAGCATCGGGTAGATGAGATGCTGAAAGGTCAGCTGATGCTCTCCGCGGTCACGCGCGAGCAGGGCCAGCGCCGCCGCAAGGCCGCCCCCTGCGCTCTCGCCCATGACGCCGATGCGCGCCGGATCGATTCCCGCCGCGCCCGGATCGGCCTTCAGCCAGGCCAGAGCCGCGTAGCAATCCTCCACCGCCCCTGGCGCCGCCGTTTCTGGAGCCAGGCGATATTCGACGCTGACGAGGGCGCATCCCAGGGCCTGGACCAGCGGCTTGCGCAGCGGGGCCATGGTCTCGGCGCTGCCCATGACATAGCCGCCGCCATGGACGTGAAGGATGCATGGCAAGGGGCCCGTGGCCGCCACCGGGCGCATGCAAAAGACGTCGAGGTCACCCGCCGGCCCTTTGATCGTGCGTCGTTCGACCGACACCGCTTTGTCCGCCTCGGGGTCGATCGGCAGTTCGATTTGACGCCCGCGCGCCTCGCGGAGGCTCTCCGGTGTCAGTTCGGTCGTCGGGAACAACTCGAGCATCGGCGCGAGTTCGGGATCCACGAGGTGGCGGCTGCTTTGGGCGGTCATCGATCTCTCCGTTGCGATCCGCTCACAATGCGAAAATCTTGCCCGGGTTGAACAGGTCTTTCGGATCCAGCGCGCGCTTGACCGCCCGCATCATGTCGACGGCGTCGCCAAGTTCGGCGACCAGCCAATCCTGCTTGCCGATCCCGATGCCATGCTCGCCGGTGCAGGTCCCGTCCATCGAAAGCGCGCGCTCCACAAGGCGGCTGTTCAGGCGCTCAGCTTCGGCGAGCTCCTCCGGCCGATTCGGGTCGATGACGAAGACCACGTGGAAATTGCCATCGCCGACATGACCCAGAATCGGCGCCGGAATGCTGGCGCCCTCCAGGTCGCGCTTGGTCTCGGCGATGCAGTCGGCGAGGCGTCCGATGGGCACGCAGACATCGGTGGGCCAGCCGACGCAGCCGGGCCGCAGCCCGACGGCCGCGTAGTAGGCCTCGTGCCGCGCCTTCCACAGCCTGGACCGCTCCTCAGGCAGGTTTGACCACGAGAATTGGCCGCCCCCATTCTCCGCCGCCAGAGCCTCGACGGTCGCCACCTGTTCGGCAACGGATGCTTCCGAGCCATGGAATTCGAAGAACAGAGTGGTGAGCTCCGGATAGTCGAGCTTCGACCAGCGGTTCACCGCCCGCATCTGGACATCGTCGAGGATCTCGATCCGCGCCATGGGCACGCCCATCTGGATCGCCTGCACCACCGTATCCACGGCCCCGCCCAGGGTCTGAAAGCTGCAGACCGCCGAGGAAATGGCCTCCGGAATGCCGTGAAGCCTGAGGGTCACCTCGGTGATGATCCCGAGCGTGCCTTCGGAACCGATCATTAGGCGCGTCAGGTCATAGCCGGCGGCGCTCTTGCGGGCGCGGCGGGCGGTGCGGATGTCCTTCCCGTCAGGGGTCACGACGCGAAGCGCCAGAACCGCCTCGCGCATGGTGCCATAGCGCACCGCGTTGGTCCCGGAAGCTCGCGTCGCGGCCATGCCGCCGAGCGTGGCGTTGGCGCCCGGATCAATGGGAAAAAACAGGCCCTGGTCGCGCAGGTGGACGTTGAGCTGCTCGCGACGGACGCCCGCCTCCACCGTGCAGTCGAGATCCGCCGGATTGACCGCGACGATGCGATCCATCTGCGAGAGATCGATGGTCAGGCCGCCGCGCACAGGCGTGGTGTTGCCCTCGATCGAGGTTCCGGCGCCGAACGGGATGATGGGGACCTCGGCGGCGATGCAGGTCCGCACCAGGCCCAGCACCTCTTCGGTGGAGCGCGGGAAAGCGACAGCGTCGGGGAGCACCGTCTCGAAATGAGATTCGCTGCGCCCGTGAGCGGCGCGCACCGCCTCGCCGAGGTTCAGACGATCACCGACCACCGCCCTCAGCCGGTCGGCAACCTCGCTGGTCAGACCGACCGGCATTCCCGGACCCCTGCTTCTCTGGCTAGAACGCGACCGTGACCTGGCCGCCGAACGTGAACGGCGGGATGATCGAAGCGGTGTTGTAGTTGGTCAGGATCGGCGCCGCGAGCACCGGCACGTAGACGATGCCGTGCGAATTGCCGATGTTGCGAGCGTAGATCTGGAGCGTGACCGGGCCATGGGTAACGCTGCCATTGAGATTGAACGTGGTGAAGCTGGGCACGTTGACGCCGAAGGCGTTGGTGAAGCCTGACCGGCGATCGCCGATGTAGTTCACCGAGCCGCCGACGTCGGCCGCCCAGCCGTTGTTGATAAGCCAGCTGTAATCGGCGGTGATTGCGCCTGTCCACCTGGGCACAAATGGAAGTTCGTCGCCGTCCACCCCGCCGGCGGCGGGGGCGGCCGAGGTAAGGTTGGCTTCGGTGTAGGCGCCATTGAGCCCAAGAGTCAGACCGTGGGTTGGCCGCCACAGGGACGAAAGCTCGACCCCCCGGGTGCGCGCCGTTCCGCCATTGATGAAGCCTTGAAATCCGCCGGGCGCACTGGTCTGGATCTGGATCTTGTCCCATTCGTTCCAGAAAAGGGAGAGATCCAGGCTCAAGGATCGATCGAACCACTGACTCTTGTAGCCGGCTTCGTAGCTGGTCACCGTGTCCGGCTGGAATGTGAGCGGCAACCCCAGACCCGGCGGAAAGGCGTTGGCGCCGCCCGGGCGATAACCATCGGCGAAGCGGGCGTAGACCATGTTGTTGTCGTCGATCCGGTAACGCGGCGAGACCAGATAATTGAAATCGCTTCCCGTCGATGACTTGCCGTAGGTCAGGACATTGCCGCCAATTCCCTGGAGGGCGTTTGCAATCGCAATGTAAGTGCCGGAATAGTATTCGAAGAAATTCTGGTTGTTTGAACTTTCTCGAACGCCGCCAATGACGTCGAAACGGTCGGTAATGTGAAAATCCAGATTCGCATAACCTGAGTACTCGGTATAGCGCGACGCGATCTCAGCCGTGATCAAGGGCATGAAGTTCCAGGGGAACAGCGGCTCAAGCGGCGCACCCGTGGTCTTGTCGTAGAGGAAGTAACCCGGAATGGTCAGGAGGTCATCTTCGTGGGTGAAGAAGACGCCTGCCTGGGCATCGAGACGGCCATGGAAGAAGCTGTCAGAGGCGCGAAACTCCTGAGAGAATCGATGGATTTTGCTCGCCAGCGAGTTTTGCAAAGCGGTGTTCGCCGGATCGGCGATCACACCGAAAAGGCCAAACAATTCCAGGTTGAGGATCCCGCCGGAGGATTGGGTCGCGTCGCCGTAGGCTATGCCGCGGATGTTCTGATAGGTGGTCGAGGAGAGGACGTTCAGAGCGCCCCACTGGCCTTTCACTGTGGCGTTGTAGACTTCGAACTGGAAATCGCTGGGCTGCTCGGCATAGGCCTTCATGGTCAATGGGCCGTAGAGCGGCTTTAAGGTCTGGAAGTTGACGTCCTCGGCCGAGGTGCCGCTGTTGTTGAGGTTATGGATGAGGGCCCAGAGATCCACCGAGATGTGCGGCGTCGGCTTCCAGTAGAGATCGACGCGACCGCCTTGGACCTTTGAGTCGTTCTGGTACTTATCGGTCAGCAGGTTTTTGACGTAGCCGGGGTCTTCGCGCATGAAGGCGCTGACCCTGACGCCGAACACATCCTTGACGATCGGCGCATTGATCAGGCCTCGCAGGATGTAGCCGCCCGTACCGGCATCCGTGATCACGCCGCCAGCGGTGATCTCGCCGCTGTACCGTTCAAGGTTGACCGGTTGGGTGTCGAATTTGACGACGCCGCCCACCGCCGAGGCGCCGTAGAGGGTGCCTTGCGGGCCCTTGAGCACCTCGATCTGCGAAAGCTCGGCCGGGTCGAGATCGGGCGTCAGGTCACCGCCGGCGGCGTAGGCGTTCGTCGAGCCAAAAGGCGCCTCGTCGACATAGATCGAGGTGAGGGGCGAAGCGCTGTTCACGCCGCTGGTGATGCCGCGCAGGGTGATCTGCATCGAACCCGGATTTACCGTGGTGATCGACAGACCCGGCACCTGGGCGACGTAGTCTTCCAGCTTGACGAAGCCGGCTCTTGCAAGGTCCTTGGCCGGCAGCGCCGTAATCGCCGCCGGGACGTTCTGAATGTTTTCAGACCGCTTGGTGGCGGTGACGATAAGCTCCTGCACCTGGGTCGAACTCGCAGCCGGCGCCGTCTGGGCCTGGGCGACGCCGGCCACTGCGGCGCCAGCCAGGAGACAACCAGCAAGGCTGATCCGGCGGCCGTTGGAATTGAAAGTGAAACGCATTCTGGTCTCCCCCGCGGCGCCGGTTTCGCGGCGCTTGGTCTGAAATTTGAACCTATATGATAGGTCGAGGGCGCCGGCCCCAAGCGTCCCGGCTGTGCCGGACGGCCATTTCGCTATGCCGAATGGTGGGCCTACTAATCGCCGCGGGACGCTCCGTGGGCCCGGTGCGCCTGTCCTCTCGCCTTTACGAAGCCGGAGCTTAGAGCCAGGCGAGTCGCTCGGCGTGAGCGCGCCTGGCGGCAGTCACCAGCAGCTATAGCCGCCGTCGGCCAGCACCACGGCCCCCGTCATCAGGCTCGAAGCGTCCGAGGCCAGGAACAGCACCACGGAGGCCACCTCTTCGGGTTCGCCCAACCGCGCCATCGGCGTTCCGTCGATCCATCGCTTCACCATCTCGCTTTCCGGATCGGCAAAAGCGTTCAGCGGCGTGCGGATGTAAGTTGGAGCGACGGCGTTGACCCGCACGCCCCGGCCCGCCCACTCCGCGGCCAGCGATCGCGTAAGGTGATGAACCGCCGCCTTGGAGGCGTTGTAGTGGGCCTGGCCCTGGGGCCGGTTGACGATGAAGCCGCTCATCGATCCGACATTGACGATGACGCCCGAGCCCTGGGCCAGCATATGCCGGCCGGCAGCCCTGGCGCACCAGAAGGCGCCATTGAGGTTGACGTTGAGAACGTCGAGCCAGCGCTCGTCTTCCATGTCCTCGGCGGCGATCTCGCTGCGGGCGATGCCGGCGTTGTTGACAAGGATGTCGAAACGCCCCGCCAGCGCCGCCCAGTCGTCGATGACCTGCGCCGCCTGATCGGAACGTGTGACGTCAAGCGCGGCGGTGGCGACCGTGTAGGCCTTGCCGGCAAGCGTCTTGCGCGCTTCGGTAAGCTCCGCCTCGTCCCGGTCAGCGATGCAGACGTTGGCGCCGGCCTCGCAAAGCGCTTCGGCGCAGGCAAGTCCGATGCCTCTGGCGCCGCCGGTGACCAGCGCCGTCCGGCCCGTCAGCTTGAAGCGATCGAGGTACATCCGCCCACTTCTAGGGCAAGAAAGGCGCGGCGGGGGCTGGCGGTTCGGCCGCGCTCTGGGCGCGGTCGATGGAATAGACCTGACGATCTTCGCGGCTGTATTCCGGCCATGGCGCCGTACCGTCGCGGGCGAAATCGATCCACAGCTTGTGGACCCGGTTGGCCAGATCCTGCGGCGGGTTCTCACCGACCATGCCGTCCGGCCCCGAGACCGCGGCCAGCGTATTGAACACAAACGGCAGTTCCAGGCCGTGGCAGGCGCCGAGCTCGCCTTTGCACGCGGGAGAGCGCCAGTCGAACTCGTAGACGTGGGTGCGGCCCTGGTGCTCCTCGGCGTAGCGGCGCGCGGGCCAGCGGAACATCAGGTCGGTGACGGCCTCTTGATAGACTTGGCCGGCCTTCTTGCGCCCCAGGCCGTAGGCTTTGAGGATGGCCCGAGCCCGAGGTTGCACCCGGGCCAACAGGAACCAAGCCGCCAGCCCGAACATCTTGTTCTTGAGGCCCGTGGGGATGAGGTAGAAATTCATCTCCTCGCGGTTGGTCCCGATGAGCACATCGATGTTGGCGCCCGCGCCGTCTTTCAGCGCTTCCGTCGGCGGCTTGGGCAGCACCTCGTCGCCGCACACCGGGATGAACTTGGAAAGGCCATACGTCGTGTCGCGGCCGTTGCCCTCGCGCAGGTCCACCCGAGTCGTCGGCTTCGCGGCCCATTCGACGGCAGCGACGCCGTCTTCGATCGAACGGGAGCGCAATCCGTCGACGTCCGGTGTCACTCCGAGCTTGCGGGCGATGAGCGCCGTCAGGCGCTGGGCGGTCTCCTCGCGCCGCACCAGGCTTCCGTGGCCGCTCTCGATGATGGCGCGTCGAAACAGGCCCTCGGCCAGCGGCGAGGCGACGAGGGCGGCGATCGACATGGCGCCGGCGGATTCTCCGAAGACGGTGACGTTGGCCGGATCGCCCCCGAAAGCCTCGGCGTTGTCG
This sequence comes from Caulobacteraceae bacterium, assembly GCA_036489325.1. Classification (GTDB taxonomy): domain Bacteria; phylum Pseudomonadota; class Alphaproteobacteria; order Caulobacterales; family Caulobacteraceae; genus Acaudatibacter. The sequence continues at coordinate 2,241 of DASXGB010000322.1, read as the reverse complement.
CCCACCCATCGAAGGGCGGCGATCTGATCGCGCAGTCCGAGGTTGGACTCACCGCCGGGGACGGAGACGAAGCCCTCCAGGCCCATGCGGTAGACGATAGACACCAGGACCACGCCGTTGCGGGCGAATGACGCGCCGTCATAGAGCGGCGTGTCCTTGCCGCCGATGAGGAACGCGCCGCCGTGGATGAACACCATCACCGGCAAGCCGGAGGCGGGCGTCTCGGGAGCCCAGACATTCAACGTCAGGTAGTCCCGGTCCGGCTGCCAGGGACCGGCGAACAGCGGCCCCAGGTCGAGACCCGGCAGGCGGGTCATGGCCGGCGTGGGCTGCGGCGCGCTGGGGCCGGGAACGAGGGCGTCGCGCACGCCTTCCCAGCCTTGGTGCGGCTGAGGCGCGCGAAAACGCAGATCGCCCACCGGATTGGCGGCGTAAGGAATGCTATAGAAGCGGCGAACGCCGTCCGCGACCTCGCCGCGGACCAGGCCCGAGGCGACGCGCACACTCGGCGCGTCCGTCGACACCGTCTCGCTTTTGGCTGTCTCGCTCATGACGCGAGACTAGCGGCGCTGGTTCACGGGTGCGAGGCCGCGGCTTTGCCTATCCGCCGTCAGTGTGTGCCGCGTGCGCTCAAGCGCGACGGCGGCCCGCCTACCTTGGCGCCAGGATCATGATCATCTGGCGGCCTTCCATGCGCGGTTCGTATTCGACCTTCGCCACCGGCTCGAAGTCGACTTTCACCTGCTGCAGGAGCTTCATGCCGAGTTCCGGATGGCGCATTTCCCCACCGCGGAAGCGCAGGGTGACCTTTACCTTGTCGCCTTCCTCGAAGAAGCGGTGCATGGCCTTGGCCTTCACCTCGTAGTCGTGGATGTCGATGTTGGGCCGGAGTTTGATCTCCTTGACCTCGACCAGCTTCTGCCGCTTGCGCGCTTCGTTCTTTTTCTTCTGTTCCTGGAATTTGAACTTGCCGAAGTCGAGGATCTTGCACACCGGCGGATCCGCCGTCGGCGACACCTCCACCAAATCCAGACCGGCCTCCACCGCGGCTTCCAGAGCCGCCGACGTGGGCATGATCCCTTGTTTCTCTCCGTTCTCGTCGATCAGTAGGACGCGGGGAACACGGATATCTTCATTGATGCGGGGACCATCCTTGGACGGCGGCGCGGGCATTGGGCGACGAATAGGCGAGGCTCCTTCCGGACTGTTGACGACTTGACGCCGCCCAAGTGTATCGGGCGGCGCCGCCACAGTATATGACCAAGGCGCCACGCCGCATCAAGAAGCGCGCGCCAACGCGATGGCCGCCGTCGCGTCAGGCCGGCGTTTCCGGCCGCGCCAGGGAAAGGGCGGACGCCAGCACCGTCTCAACCTCAACGTCCTTCAGGTCCGGCGCCTGGAAGACCGTCACGTGACCCCTGGGGGCCGATAGTTCCGGCGTAGAGGCTGAGGAAAACAGCACGATGGTCGGCGCGCCCGCCGCGGCGATCAGATGCACGGGCCCGGTGTCGTTTCCGATGGCCACTGCCGCGCGCGCACCGTGCGCGGCGATCTGGGCGAAGTCGGTGCGGCCGGTGAGATCGCGGGCGCGCGGCGCCTGGCGCTGGATCGCGCGGGCAAGTTCGGCTTCTTGCAGGCCGCCCAGAATCAGCACCTCGAAGCCCTCGGCTTCGAGCCGCGCGGCCAGCGCGCCATAGCTCGCTGCCGGCCAGCGTTTTTCGGTGCGATGGGCGGAGCTGCCGGGTACAAGCAGGGCGGTCGGGCGCTGCGGCCGAGCGCTGGGCCGAACGCTCGTTTGGCTCTTGGCCAGCGCCTGCTTCAGGATCCAGGAGATGTCGGGGGGCTCGGCCGAGAGCGGCGCGGTGGGCGCGTTGGGCCAGATCCCGGCATGGGAGAGTTGCTCGGCGTGGCGCTCGAGCGGATGCATCGCGTCTCGGGCGCGGTTCCGGTGCGGCAGCGAGCAGCCCACCGCCACGCCTGACCAGGCGGGCGGGGAGGGTCTCAGCGCCTGGAAAAGCAGATTGGTGCGGTCGTTGGTCTGCAGGTCGTAGACCCGGTCGTAGCTGCCGCGCCTCAGCCTTGCCGCCAGGGCGAGCCACGCTGCTGGGCCACTGGGCCGCACACCCGTATCCACCTGGTCGAAGTAGGGACTGAGCTTGGCAAGGCTCTCGAACGGCAGAGTTGTCAGCAGGGTGATGCGGGCGTCCGGATGGGCCGCGCGGATGCGGGCGAAGGCCGGAA
>DASXGB010000260.1:0-2499 GCA_036489325.1 Caulobacteraceae bacterium | reverse complement strand
GCCCAGCGCGAAGCTGGCGCGGATGAGATCCGTGTAGGAGAGCGGGTTGCGCTCCTGGTCTTCGAGGATAGGCTTCCCACCGCCATGCGTGCGCGCGGCGTCGAGCAGAGCGTCGAACAGGCTCTTTCGGGTTGAGCTCGGATCGAAATGGCCCGCCATGCGCACGTCTCGCTCGTTGTTCGCCCCAAGAGCCGCGACGCTACAGACGCCCGAACCCCGTGAAAAGCCGCTTGCCGGGCGAGGGCTTCCCGTGCCGATCCGGCGCCGCCCGAGTCTCCCAGGTCATTTATCCGCAGATGGCCACAGATGACCGCAGATGCAGCCCAACAACCTCCGCTCATCCTTGAGGCCGAGCGAGTAGCGAGGCCATCAAGGACCCAGGTGTTTTCTGAAGCCCCCGGGCCCTTCGATAAAACACCTGGGTCCTGGATCTCGCCGCTGCACGCGGCTCGTCCAGGATGAGCGGGGGAGTTTGGGCGCTGGCATACAATCGCGCGCCGCGCCGCGCGAAAAATCAATCTGTGTTCATCTGCGTCATCTGTGGATCACCAACTTCTCTGCGCCATCTGCGGATCAGTCGAGGAACCTTCACGGTCGGCGGAAATCACGCCCGGCTTGATCCGATCGCCCGGACCGACGATTTAGGGGCCATGGTGACAGTCATCGATCGGGCGCTGCGCCACCCGGAAAAGCAGAACCGCCCGGACAGCCCTCTGCTGCGCAAGCCCGACTGGCTACGCGTGCGCGCGCCCGGATCGGCTGGCTACAACGCCACGCGCGCCCTGGTGCGCGAGCATGGCCTGGCCACCGTCTGCGAGGAAGCCGCCTGTCCCAACATCGGCGAGTGCTGGGCGGTCGGCCACGCCACCATGATGATCATGGGCGAGACCTGCACCCGGGCCTGCGCCTTCTGCAACGTCGCCACCGGCAAGCCAGGCCCCCTCGATCCCACAGAGCCCGCGCGCGTGGGCGCGGCGGTGGCGCAGATGGGCCTTTCCCATATCGTCATCACCTCGGTCGACCGCGACGACCTGGCGGACGGCGGCGCGGCCCATTTCGCCGCCACGGTCGCCGCCATCCGCGCCGCCGCGCCGGCGACCACCATCGAGATCCTGACGCCGGACTTCCTGCGCAAGCCGGTGTCGGCGGCCGAGCGGGTCATCGACGCGCGCCCCGACGTCTTCAACCACAACCTCGAGACGGTTCCCCGGCTCTACCTCTCGATCCGGCCGGGCGCGCGTTACTACGCCTCCCTGCGCCTGCTGGAGCGGGTCAAGGAGCGGGCGCCGGACCTCTTCACCAAGTCCGGACTGATGGTGGGCCTCGGCGAGACCCGGGAAGAAGTCATGCAGGTAATGGACGACCTGCGCTCGGCCGGTGTCGATTTCCTCACCATCGGCCAGTACCTGCAGCCGACCCGCAAGCACGCGCCGGTCGACCGTTTCGTCCATCCCGAAGAGTTCGCCGCCCTGGAGACCATCGCCAGGTCCAAGGGCTTCCTGATGGTCTCGGCCAGCCCCTTCACCCGTTCCTCGCACCACGCCGGCGAAGATTTCGCGCGCCTCAAGGCCGCGCGCGCCGCCGCCTGAGGCGAAGAGGGCTTGCGCCACCATCTGACGCGCAACCTGCCCTATTCGCCGGAGCAGCTCTTCGACCTCGTCGCCGATGTCGAATCCTATCCCAGGTTCGTCCGCTGGATCGAAACCCTGCGCACCTGGAACCGGCGGCCGGCGGGGGAGGGGATCACCCGCCTCGACGCTGAGGCCAGGGTCCGCTTCGGCCCTCTGCGCGAGCGCTTCTCCACCGGCGTCACCTTCGACCGTCCCCGTTTGGCGATCGACGTCAGTCTGCTCTCCGGCCCTTTCCGTCGACTGGAGAACCACTGGACGTTCAAGCCGAGGGACGAGGGCGCCGAGCTCGGCTTCGACATCGACTTCGAGTTCCGTTCGCCCTTGCTCGCCGCCCTGTTGGCGGCCAATTTCCACCGGGCCGCGGAGACCCTGGTGGGTTGCTTCGAGACGCGCGCGGTCGAGCTTTATGGAGGGAAGGCATGACGGCCCACTGGCTGCTGAAGAGCGAACCCGAGAAATACAGCTTTGCAGATCTCACCCGCGACGGATCCACCGTCTGGGACGGCGTGCGCAACAATCAGGCCGCGCTCTATCTCAAGGCCATGAAGGTCGGCGACGAGGCCATCATCTATCATTCCCAGAGCGACAAGGCGGCGGTGGGGATCGCCCGCGTCACCAAGGAAGCCTTCCTCGATCCCTCCGACCCCGCCGGCCGGTTCGTCGCCGTGGAGATCGCGCCGGTTCGGCCGCTCAAACGGCCGGTGGCGCTCGCCGAGTTGAAAGCCGAGCTTCCCGGCATGGCCATGTTCCGCCAGTTCCGCCTATCGGTCTCTCCGCTCACCGAGACAGAGTGGGACCGGATCCTGGAGATGTCGGGCGGGTAGGGCATGAATCCCCTCTCCCGGCGGGAGAGGGCGGGGCCCACGCG
>DASXGB010000251.1:0-20622 GCA_036489325.1 Caulobacteraceae bacterium | reverse complement strand
GGCGATGCGCACACGGTCCTCTGCGATCCAACCGAGCGGCCCTGCAGCAGTCGAAGCGAAGGCTGACGGCTTGTGGGTATGTGTCTTTCGGACAAATCGCGCCGCGTGGATCTCGTCATTCATCACCACGAGGACCCCGAGCCCCGCCGCCGTCGGCTCTCTCGCTACCCGGATGGCGGCCAGCAGGTTCGCGGCCCCATCGGCGCCCGGAAGGGCGGGATTGCGCAATGCGCCCGTCACTACGACCGGCGCCGGCACATCCAGCAGAAGGTCAAGCTGGAACGCGGTCTCTTCCAAGGTGTCGGTGCCCTGAGTAACGACCGCGCCGATGGCGCCCGCCGCAATGACCTCTCGGATCCGTTGGGCGACCGCTGCGACGGTGGCGAATTGAAGATCGCCGCTGGCCGTGTTCCACAAGGTCTCGGCTCTCAGCGGCCCGATCCCTTGGGCGTCGCCGACAAAGTTGGCGAGTTGTTCGGCGTTGAGCTCCGGCTTGGCGAGTTGATTGCCGGAGGGCTGAGAGGCGATGGTGCCGCCCAACGCCAGAATCGAAACGTGCGGATCCGTCAAAGCGATCTAGCTCACGACCGCGTTCTTCCGCTCTGCTCCAAGCGCCGGTTGGCCGGTCCCTGAGAAGCCCTCTTCGGATCTGGCGATGATGTCCCGAGGGATCAGCAGCAGCGCCGGCAGGATCAGGGAATAGACCAAGGTCGTCGCGATCACGCAGTAGAGAAAGCCGTTGTGCGGATCAGCGTCATACACCGCCGAGCCGAAAGCGTCGCTGGCGCGCAGCGAGAGCAATCCCACTCCCTCGACGAGCATCATCAACGTGCCCTGCAGTCCTTCCGGACACGACCGCATGGTCAAGTCTATAAAGGCGCAGGTCGCTAACCCGCCCATCAGACCCATGGGTACGGCGAGCATCAAGGCCTGGTCGCCCGACCGAATGAACCCGAGGGGCACCATCTGCGGCACGGTGACGATGGCTCCGATCCACAGCAATCGCCGCAGCGACACCTTCTTGCACAGGAAGCCGTAGGCGATGAACGCGGGGATGAACGACGCCGACAGGAGGCCGTTGAACTCACCATAGACAGAGTCAGGGGCGTGCAACCTGTTGCTCAGATAGAATTGCATCGGCGTGTTCAAGCCGGGTGAGAACTGGAACAACAAGACGATGAGCACTGGCGCATAGATGGCGCGGTGCTTCACGAGCCGTCTCAGGTCGCCGAGCAGATTCGAGCCGCGCGCCTCCGGCCGCTCGTAGGCGCCCGAGAAGACCGCGCGAGGCTTCCACAAACCCATGAGGGCGATGAGCGCGGTGATCGCCGCCGCCAAAACGAACGTCTGGGAATAGGTCAGGTGTCCCACCACCCAGCCGGCCCCCATCCCGGCTGCAAAGGTGGCGACCATGGCGACAATCTGCCAGAGCGCGCTGAGGCGGCCGGACATCAGCTGTTCCTGCGCTGTCAGGGCCATCAAGCCCTGATAGGCGGCCGCGATGAAGCGGAACGCCAGCATCGCCACGATCATCCCGGCAAACAATCCGGCGTAGGAGAGCGGTGAGATCGCAAGCGCTAGAAAAACGGCGACGGCCGCGGGCGCGAAGAGCAGCAGAAAGCCGCGGTCGCGCTGACCAAACGGGTTCCAGAGGTCGCGTGACAGACCGAATACGATCGAGAAGTATATCGGCGCCGCCGTCAGCACGCGAAACGCTGAAATCTGCGACGCCGTCGCGTGCAGCTGGTTCTTCAGCATGTAGGCGGTCGCAACGTCCAGCAGATAGGAGTGCGGCGAAGCCACATAGACCAAAAAGGTCAGAAGACCGAAGTAGATGAAGACGTCGCGGCGCTTGTTCGTGGCTGCGGGTGTCTCGGCCATTCGCTGCCTTATCTTGTGGTTCGGGCGCCATGCGGGCCCGTCGAGCAATGTGGACATCTTGTCGAAGTTCGACTAGGTGTCAATCGATCAGGGTGGCGACGAGGGAGAGTCGTGCGTCAGACGTCCGCGACTCTACCCGTAACCTACGCTGATATCGTCGCCGCCGCCGCCCGGATTAAGGGCGTTGCGCACCGAACGCCGGTGCTGACTTCCAGCAGCGCCGACCGCAAGCTGAGTGCGTCGGCCTTCTTCAAGTGTGAGAACTTCCAGAGAGCAGGCGCCTTCAAGTTCCGCGGCGCCTACAACGCCATCGCCTCGCTTACCGCCGTTGAGCGCAAGCGCGGCGTCGCGGCCTACTCCTCCGGCAACCACGCCCAGGCGATCGCGCTCGCTGGGCGCCTGCAGGAGACTTCGGCGACGATCGTCATGCCGAGCGACTCGCCGAAGATGAAAGTGGCGGCGACCGGGGGCTACGGCGGAGAGGTTATTTTCTACGATCGCTACACGGAGGACCGAGAAGCCATTGGCCGCCGGCTGGCCGCCGAACGCGGCCTGTCCCTGATCCCTCCGTACGATCATCCGCAGGTGATCGCCGGCCAAGGCACGGCGACCCAGGAGCTTTTCGAGGACGTGGGATCGTTGGATCGACTGTTCGTGCCGCTCGGTGGAGGCGGACTGTTGGCAGGGGCGGCTCTGGCTGCACGCGAGCTCTCACCGGAGTGCAAGGTCATTGGCGTTGAGCCTGAAGCCGGCGATGACGGCCGCCGCTCGTTCCTGGCTGGCCGGGTGATCCATATCCCGGCCCCGCGATCCATCGCCGACGGCGCCGTGGTCACCCATGTCGGCGAGACCAACTTCCCGATCATCCGCGCGCTCGCCGAGGACATCGTGACGGTCTCGGATGCGATGCTGGTGGAGACCATGCGTTTCTTCGCCGAGCGGATGAAGCTGGTGGTCGAGCCAACCGGGTGCCTGGGGGCCGCCGCCGCCTTCTCCAAGGCCTTTCACAAGGCCGGCGAGCGGGTGGGCGTGCTGGTCAGCGGCGGCAATGTCGATCTGGAGCGGTTCGCCTGCCTGCTGGGGCAGTCGGCGTGACGGCGTCGGTGCGAGATCGCAGCCGTATGATCCTCGTCGCCGAGGAGCAGGTCGAGGCCCTCGCGGATTACGCTTCGCTGATCGGAGCGATGGACGAGGTGTTCATCGCCTGCAGCCGCGACGAGGTGGAGAACTATCCTTTCGTGCGGTCGCACCTGCGCGACAGCCAGGATCTGTTCGGCGTAAAATCCGGATGCAACTACGCCACCGGCGATCTAGGCCTGAAAGCGGGCGGTTACTGGAGCGGCAACGCCGAGAACGGCTTCGACCGCCATCAATCGACGGTGTTGCTCCTCGATATCGAAACGGGCAAGCCGCGCGCGCTGGTGGCAGGGAACAACCTGACGGCTTTGCGGACCGCGGCCGCGGCGGCCTCGGCCGCCCGTCGCCTGGCCCGCCCAGACGCCAGCCGGGTCGCCATCCTGGGGACCGGCCGCCAGGCGCTCTTCCAGCTCAAGGCGCTCGCCGAGGTGCGTCCGCTCCGCAGCGTGGTGGCCTGGAGCCGATCCCCCGCCAACGTCGAGACGTTTGGACGCCAGGTTCGCGGGCTCGGGCTGGAGTTCGCGCCGGCCGAAACGCCGGGCGCCGCCGCGCGAGAGGCAGACATCGTCGTTACCGTCACCCCTTCGACCGAACCGCTCATCCATCTTTCCGACGTGTCGGCCGGCGCGCACATCAACGCCATGGGGTCGGACACGCGAGGCAAGCGCGAGTTGTCTGACGACCTGATGGCCGCGGCTCGCGTCTGGGCCGATGACATCGAGCAGGCGAGCGCCATCGGCGAGTGCCAGTACCTGTCGAGCCTCGCTGGCGTGGGCGCCATCGGCGATGTGCTCATCCGCGGCGTCGATCGCGGCCCAGGCGACATCACCGTCTTTGACGGAACGGGTCTTGCGCTGCAGGATCTGGCGGCGGCCAGTCTCATCATCTCGGCGGCGGCCAGCCGAGGCGACGCGCAGACCATTTTTTTCTAAAAGGACGCCACTCTTGAGCGATCCACTCGACGCCCTCTCGCTCGAGAACATCCGACGCTCTCGCGAGGACCTGGGAGACGCCATCGTCCGCACGCCCGTCCTGGCGTGGCGCGGCGAGCAGGCCCGGACCCTCACCGCAGCCAAAACGGACGTCTGGCTCAAGCTGGAACTTTTCCAGAAGACCGGGACCTTCAAGGCACGCGGAGCGCTCAACAGCGTCCGCCATCTCAGCGCTGAGGCGAAACGCAACGGAATCACCGCTGTGAGCGCCGGCAACCATGCCGTGGCGGCAGCTTTCGCCGCGCGGGAGGCCGGCCTCTCGGCGAAAGTGGTGATGATCAAGACGGCCAACGCGGCGCGCGTGGAGCGCGCGCGCCGCTACGGCGCGGAGATCATCTTCGCCGACGACGGCCCGAGCGCATTCAGGCGCGCCGAGGAGATCTGCGCCTCCGAAGGCCGCGCCATGATTCACCCGTTCGAGGGCCCCTATGTCGCGCAGGGGGCGGGCACGGTTGGCCTGGAGTTCGCCGAGCAGGTCAGCGGCCTGGACGCGGTCATCATCGCGATCGGTGGCGGCGGCCTCTGTGGCGGCTCGGCCGCCGCGATCAAACAACTGTCGCCCGCCTGCAAGGTCTTTGGAGTCGAACCCGAAGGCGCCGATTCGATGCGGCGCAGTTTCGAGGCCGGCGCGCCGGTCACGCTGCCCTCCGTCAACACGATCGCCGACAGCCTGGCGCCGCCGATGGCGCTTCCCTACGGCTTCGCCGCCTGCCGTCGCTATGTCGATGAGATCGTGACGGTGAGTGATGATCAGATCCGCGGCGCCATGCGGGCATTGTTCGAGGACCTGAAGCTGGCGCTGGAACCGGCAGGCGCGGCTGCGACCGCGGCCCTGCTCGGCCCTCTCGGCAATCGCGTGGCCGGTTGCAAGGTGGGCGTCGTGGTATGCGGATCGATCATCGACATCGAAACATTCGCAGGGCACATCCAAGCCGCCGGCAGGTAACGACGGATAAGGCTGCGGAGCGGAGGGCGTCGCGCCATTGGGAACTCGGCTCGATCAGGTGCTGCAAGCGCTGCCGAACGCCTACCCGGGACCCGGCGGCGCGATCGCCGTATTGCGCGAGGGAACGGTCCTGGCCCGCGGAGTCTGGGGGTGGGCCAATGCAGAGAAGCGCATCGCATTCACGTCAAAGAGCCTCTTTCGCATCTGTTCGATCACCAAGCAGTTCACCTGTGGGTTGGTGCTCAGCGCTTACCCGGACCCTTCGGTGCTGGATGGCGATGTCCGCGAGCGGCTGCCGGGCCTTAGGACACCGGCGCCCAGCGCCTTGCAGCTCTGCCACAATCAATCTGGGCTGCGCGACTATTTCGCCCTGGCGATGCTGCACGGCGCCACGCCCGAGCAGGCGTTCGGCGAACCGGAGGCCGCCGCGGTCATAGGCGGGGTCGAATCGCTGCAGTTCGCACCTGGCACACGCTATTCCTACGCCAACCAGAACTTTCGCATCCTGGCGGACATCGTCGCGCACCGCGCCGGCCGGACCTATGCGGAGTTGCTGCGCACGCAGATCTTCGACCGTGCCGGAATGGAAACCGCGCAACTGGCGGCCGACACCCGCTCACTGCCTGATGAGACCGAGGGGTACGAAGGCAGCCAGGCGCATGGCTTCTGGCCAGCGGTGAATCGCATCGTCTGGACCGGCGATGCAGGTCTCGCGGCCAGCCTTGACGACATGATCGCCTGGGAGCGTCACATAGACGCCGCCCGCGACGATCCCAATGCGCTCTACAGCCGCCTGTCGCCGCCGGCCACCTTCGTCGACGGCCATGAGGCCCCCTACGCCTTTGGCCTCCGGCGCGGGACGGAGCTTGGGCGCCTGATCACCGGACACGGCGGCGCCCTGCGCGGCTGGCGCAGCTACCGTCTCTACGCGCCAAAGGAGCGCGTGTCGGTCGTGGTCATGTTCAACCACATGTCCGACGCCCACAGGGCCGCGATCGACCTCTTCGCGGCCGTGTTCGACGAGACGCCTCGCTCGCGTGAACCGGTGTCGACGCCGCCGACGTGGCTCGGCGCCTACATTGAACCGGAGACGGGCCTTTCCGCCCGCGTGGAGCCGCTGCCGGACGGCGTGCGCCTGCGTTTCGGCCATCCCCCAGAGGAGATTCCGGTGCAGGGCAATATCGCCGAGGAAACGGGCGAGGTGCGGCTGTGGATGGCGCCCGACGGCCTGGCGATGGATCGACCGGCCGAGAATCTCTCAGCGCGGCTGCGCCCATGCGAACCAGCGGGGGGCGAGGACATATCCGGCCACTATGAGTGTCGAGAGCTGGATGCACGCCTGACAGTCGCCGGCCGTGAAGGCCTTTTCTACGGCGCGTTTTCCGGGTTCCTCGGCGACGGCCGCATGGAGCTGCTCTCGCCGATAGGACGTGATGTGTGGGCGCTCCCTTGCCCGCGTGCGCTCGACCACACGCCGCCAGGGGACTGGACTCTTGGATTCCACCGCGACGCCCGTGGCGTTGCGACCGAGGCGACCGTCGGCTGCTGGCTGGCGCGGGGGATGTCGTATGCGCGCAAGGAAGATTAGCGGGGTCTGTTTGGCCGGCGCACGACGGAGATTGTCGACTTCTGTCCCCCACCCCACGAGCGGCGTTGCGAACGCCGCAATTCCTTAGTCCGCCTCGGGTCGCAGGGCTGACGATCCCGTTCAGGCGCCGTTCAGGCTGTCGCCGGTTAGCTAGGGCCGAGGACGTCTGAAGAAGGCCGCAGACACTGGAAGCCTACTGGATCGAGTTGCTCGATGACGATGGGGGCGTGATCTGGGAGCACATAATCACCTGCGAGAGCGATTGCGACGCGATCTGGCGGGTCGGTCGGATCGGCCATCCGTTTCCGATGCGGCTGCGTCGCGGAGCGCGGATCCTGGCGCACTTTCCGTGTGCCAGACTGCCCCGTGCCTGGCGGTTCCTGAACTGAGCCACAACTAGGCGCGGGCAGTCACGATCCAGACGGCGGCTGGTATCTTCACCCCCGTCGGGGTCAGGAAGCGTTCGAGCGCGTGGCGCACGGCCGGCCGGACCTTGTCCGTCAGGCTCGGCGTCTGCCTCAGCAGGGCGCCCAGCGGCCCCATGCGCAGGGCCAGGGCGAGCGCGCCATCGAGGTCCGTGGCGCCCACCGGGGCGTCGAACGGCCGGACGGCGATTTCGACGTAGCCCGCATCCGACAGAACCTTTTTGGCGCTCGCGGCGTCGGCGTAGCGGAAGGGACCTGGCGCCGACGGATCCGCGGGCGGGGGAACCGCCACGAGCTTCGCGGCGGCTTCGCCGGGCGCGGTGAACAAGGGATTCTCGGCGAATGACCGCCAGGTCACCATTGCCAGGCGTCCGCCGGGCTTCAAGGCGCTTCGGATATTGGCGAAAGCCGCCACCGGATCGGCGAAGAACATCCAGCCGAAGCGACTGAAGGCGGCGTCGAACCGCGCCGCGCCGAGGTCCGTCGTCTGGGCGTCGCCTTCGATGAAACTCACCCGCCCCGTACCCGGCGGCGGCGTCCTGGCCCGCGCCACCGCCAGCATCGGCGCGGAGATGTCGAGGCCCACCACCTCGCCGGAAGGGCCGACGGATTCCGCGATCTGAACGCTCGTCTGACCGCAGCCGCAACCGATGTCGAGGATGCGCTCGCCCGGCGCCGGCGCCAGCGCGCGCAGGGCCTCGTCGCCCAGCGGTTTGACCTCGTTGTCGAGCCGTTCCTGCAGCTCCACCCAGATCGGTCCGGCCGTTTCGTTCCAGAATTCCGCCTGCGCCCCGTTCGGGCCCTGGTACGACATCGCACGCTCCCCCACAGTCAGATGGGCCTTGCCAGGCCCCATTCGGCCCAGCCCATGGCTCTGGGCGTGCCCGGCAGATACATGGTCTCGTGCTCGGCCAGGGCGAAGCCGGCGCCCGCGATCGTCGCGGCGACGGGCCGCGTCAGATGGCATCCGCCGGCCACATGTTTCCATATCGGTTCGATCCGCCTCTGCCAGCGCTCGACCTCGGGATCGGGCGAAAGGCCGTGCTCGGAGAACCACAGATCGCCGCCCGGCTTCAGCACGCGCCGGGCTTCGGCCAGGGTGGCGGCAGGCGAGGCCACCGAGCACAGGGTGAAGGTGCAGACGATGGTATCGAACGCGCCGTCATCGAACGGCAGATCCTCGGCCACGCCGTCGCGCACCTCGACTTTGAGGCCGTCAGGCCGCGGCGCGGCAAGGGCCTTGCGTCGCAGTCCCTCGGACGGATCGACCCCAACGACGCTCTCGACCTTGGCCGGGTCATAGAACGCCAGGTTGCGGCCGCCGCCAATCCCCAGCTCCAGCACCCGGCCGACGGCCCGCGGCACGACCTTGCGCCGCTGATAGCGGATCGGCTTGGCCCCGCAGGCGCAGTTGATCACGTGCGGCAGGATGTGGCGGTCGTAGAACGAGGCCATGACCCCTCCTCTCCCTCGCGATCATAGAGGCCGATCCTGGCTTCGCTGTCGATGGCGCCGATGGCGCCGGCGAGCCGGCCAGGGACCAGGCAGCGAATCTCCGCCCGCGGATCGGGGGCCAGGGTCGGGCAGGCGACGACGCCGGCCGGGTCGATCAGGGCCGGCAAGGCGGCGCGGGCGACCGGATGAATCGCTGAGAGCCTTGTCCTCTGACCGGCGTCGAGCTTTGCCGCATGACCGCGAAGGGCCGACAGGGTCAGACCGGGCTCATTGGCCCGAACTTCGAATCGGCCATCCCAGACCTGGTGTTCGCCGGCTCGAAGGGTCAGCGGCCGACAGGCGCGGCCGCGGCTGTCTCCGGTCTCCCGGGCGATGACCAGGAGACCCCGGTCAAGCACGACGCGCGCCCCGCCGAGCGTGGAAACGACCCGCTCGTTCGCCGCCAATCGGGCGGTGATCCTTTCCAGGGCGGCGCGCCGGGGCGGCGTCTGGCCGCCGGCGGCGCTGGCCACGGCCGCGCCAAGCCAGAGCACACGATTGGGCAGGTCACGCCATTCAGCGACCGGCAGCGAGATGTCTCCCGCCGGCCCGATGACGGATGGATCGGCCATGGGAGGGTCCATCTGCCTGACGGAAACCGGTTCGACGACCCCATCGGCCGCGTCAGCGCGGGCCCTGGCGCGGGGCTGTCTCATGTCCTCGTTGGCCGGATCGTCGATCCAGGTCTCTCCCCGACCGCTCAGCCAGGCGCGGATCGCCGCGCGCCGGGCGCCGATCAGCGGCCGGAGGATGAAAAGGCCGCGCCCCTCCGGCCAGACCGGAGAGGGAGACCATTCGGTGGGCGCCGAAACGCCGACACCGGCTTTGCGCATCCGGCGGGCTTCCAGGATGTCATCGGCCGTGTGCCCGAAAAGGACGACTCTCGCTCCGGCGCGGCGCGCGGCCTCGGCGATCAGGCGATGGCGGGCCTGGCGGGCGGCGGAGGCCAGCCCTGTCGCCGGCTTGGGCCCGTCCCAGACGAGGCTCTGATGCGCCACGCCAAGCCCGGCCGCGCGCGCGGCGCACCAGGCCGCCCATTCGCCGCTCTGCACCTGCAGGCGATGATCGACCGTCAGCGCGATGACCGGACGCCCGATCCGCGCGGCCCAGGCCTTGGCGATCAGCAACAGGGCCAGGGAATCGCCGCCGCCCGAAAACGCCACGGCCAAGGGGCGGCCGGCCTCCGGTTCGAGCCGGGCGGTGAGCGCCCGCTCCACCCGATCAGTGTCGATCGTCACCCACAGGCGGCCTTGGCGCGCAGGCTCCGGGCGTCCCTGAGCACGGTCGTGGGCGCTTTCGGATAGCGGCGCTCCAGCTCGCCCAGGGTCCGGCAGGCGTCATCGGTCTTGCCCATGGACGCCAGGGCGCGCGCCAGATCGAGCACGGCGTCCGGCGCCCAACGGGTCTGCGGCCAGCCACGGATGGCGCCGATGTCGGCGGTCGCCGCCTCCGGCCACGCCTGGCGGGCGAGCAGGGTCTTGCCGAGATAGTAGTGGGCCTCGGCGTCTCTTGGATCGCCGCCGAAGCGCTCTGAGAAGCCGCGGAAGGCGGCTTCGGCGGCGGCGTTGTCCCCCGCCAGCAGGAGGGCCCTGGCCGAGGCGAAGGCGCCGGCCGCGTCTTCGGCAGGCGGGGCGGCTTCGGGCGCCGGCGTCGGCGGCGGAGGCGGCGGCGCGCTCATCGCCTGGACCTTCTGTTCGAGCCCGTCCACTTCCTCCTTGAGGGCGGCGAGGCGCGCGTTCAGGTCGTTGTTGTTGGATCGCGCCTGATCGAGGTCGTGACGAGAGACTTCCAGCTGACCGGTCATGCCGCTGAGGGTGCGGTCGAGGTCATTGACCCGATCGGCCAGGGCCGAGATCTGACTTTGGGTGTCCGCCGGCTGGATGACCACAGGCTGGCCGGTCTCGCGGCCCTGGAAAACGATGGCCCGGAGCTCGCGCACCACCTTCTCCAGGTTGTCGAGGCGCCGGGCCGAATTGGCAGGCAGCGTGTCGTCGAACGCCGTCTGAGCCGCCGCCCCGCCGGCGAGCGCCAGTCCGAAGACGACGACCGCGCCGGCCCGACTGAAGGGGAAGCGGCTCACGGGGATCAGGCCCCGCCCGCGGTGATCGCGGTGTGGGCGTTGCGGTTGTGAGCCCGGGCATCATCACCCTCGCCGAGATCGACCGGGTGCTCCTTGCCGTAGGAGACCGTGGCGATGCGCGCCGCGGCGATGCCGTGCTGCTCGAGATACTCCTTCACCGAATTGGCGCGGCGCGCGCCCAGGGCGAAATTGTATTCACGGGTGCCAAGCTCGTCGCAGTTGCCCTCGATGCGCACCTGCACGGCCGGATAACGGCTGAGCCAGCCAGCCTGGGAGTCCAGCACGGGCCGGGCGTCATCGCGGATGTCGTATTTGTCGAAGTCGAAATAGACCCGGTCGCCGACATTGATCACGAAATCGCGCTCGGAGCCCGGGACCGGCGCGCCTGCCTGGCCCTGCTCGACCGGCGGCGGCGTCGGGGCCGCGTAGGATTGGGATGGTGGCGGCGGCGGTGGCGGGGGCGGCATTGGCGCGACTGGGCCCATCGGCCTGGGATGCGAGGCGCAGGCGGCCAGCCAGGCGCCGGCGAGGGCGATCAGCGCGAGCTTCGCGCTGCGAGTGAGTCCGGGGTTCATTCCATGGGTCCCTGTGCTTGTGTTCAGCGTCCAAGCCCCGTCCCGAATCGCAACGCCTTGCTTGCCATAACGGGCCCAGACACGTGGAATCACAAGAGTTTGACAAGCGCATGGCGGGACGGGCCAACCGCCCGGCCCGCCTGCTCAGGATCCGAAACGAACGCAGTCGGCTAGTATTTGACCCTGATGGTCCCGCCCCAGAACCGCGGCTGGTAGGGGAAGACATCGTAGTTGTTCAGAGCCGGTATCGACGCCGGCTGGGGCACGCTGAACGTCTGCAACACGCCGTCGAACGCCGCCTGGTGATAGTGCTGATTGAAGAGATTGGTCGCCCAGAGCTCCAGCGACCAGCGGCCGTTGACCGAGCCGATCCCAACCCTGCCGTCGACCAGCGCATAGCCCCTCTGGTCTTTCACCGGATCGTGGTCGGAACCGGTGTTGTAGGACGACTGGTACTTGACGTTCGTGTTGGCGGTGAACCGCAGCCCATCGACGATGTCATGCTGGAAATAGAATCCGCCGACAATCGACCAGACCGGCGCAAATGAAGGGTGAGACCCCGGCAACAGGAACAAGGGAGTCGCCTGGAAGAGGGGAGATCCCGGGACATTGTTGCCCAGCGCCTGCTGGTTGGCGAGGCTATTGGGGTAGATCGTGTTGGCGTAGGTCACACCGAGGTTGAGATTGAGGTCGGGCGAGACGCGCCAATAGTCTTCCGTCTCGATGCCTTCCGAAATCGCATCCGGGATCGTCGATTCCACAAACTCGGTTCCGGTGAAGGCGTTGAGCTGGAAGTTCTGGTATTTCTGATAGAAGGCCGCGGCGGTCAGCAGCAGCCGGCGATTGAGCAGCTCCACTTTCGAGCCCACTTCGAAGGCGTTGACATATTCCGCCGGGAAGAAGGTGTTCGGGTCGGGCGTCAGGGAGGCGTTCGGGTTGGGGCCGACTGCCGTCGTCACCTCGGCAAGATTGAAGCCGGCCGCCAGGTTCCCGCGCGAATAGGAGCCGTAGACCATCGCGGAGTCGTTGATCCTGTAGGTCAGCTTAACCGTGCCGGTGACATCGCTCTCGGTGAACGACTGGAATGTGTTGAGGCCAAAGAACGCCGGATTGTTCAAACACTGGATCGGCAGCGTGGCCTTGGTCAGGGGAAGGCCGAGGCCGGTCGCCACCCCCATGAAGTAGGCGCAGGCGCCGCTGTTGTCGGTGTTGGCGTAGTTTGAGACCAGCGACTTATGTTCCGACGTAAAGCGAATGCCGCCGGTCAGGATCAGGTTATCGAGGATCTTGAAGTCTTCCTGGGTGAAGATCGACTCGCTGTGCTCGCTCTGGTGATAGGCGTCCCTGGCTCCGGTTCCTGGAGGGAAGGGGTTCCCACCCGGAAAAGCCGAGGGCGCGAGCGGGCCGGCCGCGGCAAAGAGCAGGCTGGCGTATTCGGTGAAATCATCCCCGAAGCTGAGGGGCGCGAACACGTTCAGGTCTTCAACGCCGAAGAAGGCGCCGACCAGCCACGAGAGCCGGCCGTCCTGGCCCGCGTAGCGAAGCTCCTCGGAAAACTGTTTGAAGTTGGTGACGTTGTCGGGCGTCGTGTTGAGGAGATCCGCGCCGGTGTAGTCGGTGTCGGTGGAGGCGGCATCCCGCCAATCGCGAACCTCGGTGATCGACGTGAACTCGGCGTTGTTGAGCCAAGGCGTCTTCCAGTCGATCTGCGCCGATATGCCTTCGTCGCGGATGTGCTCGAAGGGCCGGAAATTCAGCACGGCCGTGGTGTTGGTCCTGGCTACGGGATCGATCACCGAGCCGGGGAAAAGGATATTCAGAATCTCGGCTGGCAGGCCGTTCTGATAGCCGACCGCCACGCAGCAGTGGTCCTTGCGCTCGGTGTAGTCGGCGATGACCGTGAGCTTGAAATCGTCCCTCGGCGCATAGAGCAGCTGGCCGCGGATGGTCCAGAAATGCTCGTCATTGACGTTCGGCAGGCGGCCGGCCGGTTCGGAGGTGAGGACTGGAATGTAGCCGTCCCGGCTCACGTCCTGGAAGAAGAGGCGGCCCGCCAGGACGTCCTTGACGATCGGGCCGGTGACTTCTCCGGAGAGGTTGTAGCCATTGTAGTTCTGAAAGTCGGCCTCGGCCTGGGCGCCGAAGGTGAATGACGGCCTCAGGGTGTTGATCTGCACGACGCCCGCGACGGTGTTCTTGCCGAACAGGGTGCCTTGCGGCCCCTTCAACACCTCGATGTCATTGAGCTCGCCCAGCGAATTGTAGCCGACGCCGTTGCGCGGCCGATAGACGCCGTCGATGTAGATGCCCACAGCGTCCTCAAGGCCGGCGTTGTCGGCCACGCTACCGATGCCGCGAATGCGCACGGTGGTGGTCGCCTCGCTGGCGTTGGTGGTGGCGTTGAAGCCCGGCGTCAGCAGGGTGATGTCCTTGATGCTGTGCGCGCCAAGCTGCTGCAGCTGCTGCGCGCCGATGACGCTCACCGCGACCGGCACGTCCGCCAGCCTCTGCTCGCGCTTCTGGGCGGTGACGATCACCTCCGAGAGGCTGACTGCGGCGGTCTGCTGAGCGGCCGGGGTCGTTTGCGCAAAAGCCCCGGCGGAGATCGCGATCACGGCGGCGGAGACGCCGCACAGAAGCCTGGCGTGCATGGAAATCCTCCCGCTTCGCCGGCGTGGTCTTGGCCAATATCCGGCACTACGCCACAGCTTGGCGATCAAGTTTACCGAACGTCAACCCGGGCGTGGCGATTTTGCAGCCGTGTTACGCCGATGTTACGGCAGGATGGCGGACCAGGCCGGGTCGGACGCCTGTAGCGGGAAGGGCGAGGGCTGCGGCGCCCGGCCCGACAGATCCACCATCCACATGTGCGCGCCGCTTCCGGGAGACTGGTGCGAATACATGACCACCCGGCTGTTGGGCGCCCAGGTGGGCCCCTCGTCGAGGTAGCTCGTCGTCAGCAGGCGCTCGCCGCCGCCGCCCGGGTTCATGACCCCGATGTGGAAGGCCGAACCCTCCTGCTTGGTGAAGGCGATCCATTTGCCATCCGGACTCCACACCGGCGTGGTGTAGCGGCCGGAACCGAAGGAGACCCGGTGCTGGTTCGAGCCGTCGGCGTTCATGACATAGATTTCCGGCGCGCCGCCGCGGTCGGAATTGAACACGATCTGCTCGCCGTTGGGCGAGAACGACGGCGAGGTGTCGATCGACGGGTCGGTGGTCAGCCGGCGCGTGGCGTGGCTCGCCAGATCCATCAGATAGATGTCGGTGTTGCCGTCCTTTTCCACCGAGAAGGCGACGCGGCGGCCGTCGGGTGAGAAACGCGGCGCGAACACCATACCGGAAAAGTGGCCCAGCGCCTCCTGCCGACCGGTGTCGATGTTGAGCAGATAGACCGTCGAGCCGGTGGGCCGCAGGGTCATGTAGGTGATTTCCTGGCTGTTGGACGAGAATCTCGGCGTGAAGGCCAGGACCGAGCCGTCGGTCAGGTAGGAGGGGTTGGCGCCGTCCTGGTCCATGATCTCCAGGCGGCGGACGGGATGGGCGCGGGTGCCGCTCTCGGCGACGAACACCACGCGGGTGTCGAAATAACCCGGCGCGCCGGTCAACTTCTCATAGACCGCGTCAGCCACCTTATGGGCGACACGCCGCCAGTTCTCGGGGGTCGAGCTGAACTGGAGGCCAAGCAGCTGCTCGCCGGCATAGACGTCCCACAGCCGGAAATTGACCCGCAGCCGTCCGTCTGCGTCACTGACGACCTGGCCGGTCAGAAGCGCCTGGGCGCTGATGGATTTCCACTTGTCGAAGGTCGGCTGGACGTTGGCGTCGCTGATCTGCTCCTGGAAGCTTGACGGATCGAGCGGCCGGAAGAGCTCGCTGCGGGCGAGATCGGCGGACACCACCTGGCTGATCCGCGCGCCGGCCTCGGAGCCGGTGAAGTTGGGAATGGCGATCGGCAGGGGCTGGGTCGCGCCCTGATCGACGTTGACCACAATGTCGGCAACGGCGGCCGTCGCCCCGGCAAAGGCGAGGAACACGATTGAGACGACGGCCAAGAGTCGAATCGGCGTCTTCAACATGAGTAGCTCCTGGTGTCTCTTCAGTTTCGCTCGGCGCAGGTTTTCCCGTCCTTAAAACGGACGACAAATATCAAGCCCCGGTAGGTAGCCGCATATGGCTGGGCGCGGCGGACGGCCGCCACAGCCCTGCGCGCTTCGATGTCGGAGTCTATGGCGAGTCCGCCGGTGTCGATCGGCCCCTGCAGGTAACCGTCACGCCCGATCAAGAACTTCACGGTGATCACTCGCCCTGACCCGGCGCAGTCTTCAGCACCGACGACCCCGCGCGCGTCACTGCTCATCGTGCAGCCAGAAGCCGGTCCCACCGAGACTGAGGCGAGGACCGCGATCGCTCCCAGGGCGATAGAGCACTTCGACGTCATCAACATGGTCGGTTCCGGATCACCTCTAATTGTGCTGGGCGCAGGCCTTCTTGGCGTCGAATCGGACGACGAACGTACCGCCGCGGTATGTGTCGGCGAAGGGCGCCGCCTCGTGGACGGCGTCGACCGCCCGGCGCGCATCGACGTCGGCGCGAATATCGCGGCCGGCGGTATCCACGGGACCCTGCAGGTGGCCGTCGTAGCCAACCGTGAACCTCACCGGGATCACGGGTCGCTGGCCATTGGCACAATCGGGATTCCACAGCCTTTGAAGCAGTTGCTGCAGTCCGGCGATGTCGCTCTGCGAGATGCCGTTGCCCGCATCGACACGCGCTTCATGTGCGGTCTCGGCCTGAGTGGGTCCGCGCGCGCCGGAGGCGGGGCGGGACGGGTGCGCGCGCGCTTCCCGGGCGACGTCGGCCTGGAGCTGCGCCAGGTTGAGGCTGCCACGACGGGCGCCGACATCGGCCTGGATCGCCGCGAGATCGAAGGTGTCTTTCGCCGGCTTCGTGGGCGTCGGCTTGACGGCCGGTTTTGAACTGGCGGGGGCGGGGGTTGGAGCGGGCGCGCTCTTCGCCGCCTGGTGGGGCGGCGGCACAGGCTCCGGCGGTTTTGCTTCCGGAACCGGGGTCTCGACTTGCGCCTGATGTTCGACCGGCGCCTGTTCGGCCTTGCGCGAGTCGGTCGTCGGGCCATTGGCGACGATGTTGATCGGCACCGCGGTCCCGGTCGGCAGGATCGAGGCCCCGTGCACCAGGATGATGGCCAGCAGCAGGCCGACATGAAGGACGAGCGCCGCGAGCAGGGCGGGCGCCATGCTGTCGCGCCGCCGGTAGCTCCAGGCCGTCATGGCAGGGCCGCCACGCCGCCCTTGTCCTCATGCGGCCCCGATGACGGACCGCCGGTGTCGGTGATGAGATTGATCGAGGTGAAGCCGCTGGACGACAGGGCCGCCATCACCTGGGCCACGATCGCATAGGACGCGCGGCCGTCGGCGCGGACATAGATCGGCCGGGAAGGCCCCTTGCCGGCGGCGTCCATCAGCGCGGGCGAAAGCGATGCGAACGGCGTCTCGGTCTCATTGAGGAAGATCGTCCCGTCCGCCTTGACGGATACGGTCAGCGGCTCGTTCTGGTCCTGCATCGCCCCGGCCTCGGTCTTGGGCAGCTGCAGAGGCACGCCGACCGTCAGCAGCGGCGCCGAGATCATGAAGATGATCAGCAGCACCAACATCACGTCCACCAGCGGCGTGACGTTGATCTCCGAGAGCGCCGGGCGCCGGCCACGGCGCGAACGGCCGCCGCGGCGGCGGGCCGCGGAATAGGCGTCATGGACGGAAAGCGCCAAGGCCCTAGAGCCTCTCGGCGACGCGACGCTGGATCGCGGTCACCAGGTCGTCCGCAAAGCCCTCCAGGCGGGCGGCATAGCGCCCCGCATCGGTGGAGAACTTGTTGTAGGCGATATAGGCCGGGATGGCGGTCGCCAGGCCGACGGCGGTGGCGAACAGGGCCTGGGCGATGGCCGGAGCTACCACCGAAAGATTGGTGTTCTTCTCAACGGCGATCGCCTGGAAGGCGGTCATGATCCCCCAGACCGTGCCGAAGAGGCCGATGAACGGCGAGGCGGTGGCGACGATGGCCAGGGTGCCAAGACCGTCTTCGACTCTCTGACTTTCGCGGGCCACGGCGGAATCCAGCACCCGGTTGATGCGCTCGATCAGAAAAGCGATCTGGGAATCACCCTGGGGCGGCGCGAGAAGGCCCTTGGTGCGGGCGTCCTTCCACTCCTTGAGCGCCGACTGGAGCATGGTCTGCAGGGCATGGCGGGGCGCGGCGCCGGCGTCCTGGGCGACCTCCTCGAGCGAGCGGCCGGAGTTGACCTCGGCTTCGAAACGGTCGGCGGCGCGATTGAGCGCGGTGATCCGGACCGACTTGTCGATGATCACCGCCCATGACCACAGCGAGGCGCCGGCCAGGCCGATGAGCACGAGCTTCACCACCCAGCTCGCCTGAAGAAACTGGTGAACGAGGGAAAAGCTGTCGGGCGTTATGGCGCCGGCGGGTGTCATCTTTGGCCTTGTCCGGGGTAACGCAACGAGCGTGCGCCGGATGCCGCTAACCAGTGGTTAAACTATGACAGCGGCGGCACGAGACAGGCCGCCAATTCGAAGACGCCTAGGGCCCCTGGTATCGATGGCGGCCGGTCGGCCTCAACTCCACCCAGTCCGAAGAGAACGTGCCCCGCATCCAGATCGTGTGCGGCTCAAGCCGGGTCAGCACGTCCTCGTCCTGGTATTCGTGTCCCGCCCAGCCTTCGACCTTCCGACCGGCGTGGAGGCGACGCCAGATGTCATCCAGGTCCGGTTCGTCAGCCATTGGCAAAGGCTACTACGCCCGAACCTCGCCCTTGTGACTATCGATAAAGCGTTCGAGGCGCCTGCGGACGTCGCTACATGGCCGCGGCTCAGTCATGCCGGCGGCGCCAGATAGGGCGCCAATTTCCCGCGCATTTCCGGCGGCGGCCGGCGCGCTCCGCCGTCCGGACGGATACAGGCTGCTTCGACCTCGGCCGTCGCAACGAGGGCGCCATTGCGCGTGATCTGCTGGCGGATCACGAGCCGCGGCCCGTTGATCGCCTCGAACCAGGTGTGCACCAGGAGCGCCTCGTCGATGCGCGCGGCGCTTCGGAAGTCGACGGCGATCCTGGTCACGGCGAAGGCGCAGGGATCCTCGCGGGCAAGCAGGTCGGCGTGTCCGACGCCAGCCAGACGCAGGGCGTCGGTCCGGCCGCGTTCGAAGAAACGCAGGTAGCTGGCGTGATAGACGAGGCCGGTGAAGTCGGTGTCCTCGTAATAGACACGGACGGGCAGGCGGTGCTCGCGGCCGACATAGGCGCCGGCGGTCGGCTCCATCCTCAAGTCTCGGGATCGAAGAGCTGGGTCTGGACGGGCCGCTGTACCGGCGGCTCGAGACCCAGATGGTCCCAGGCCCGGGCGCAGGCCACGCGGCCGCGCGCCGTGCGCTGGATGAAACCCTGCTGCAGCAGGAAGGGCTCGACCACGTCCTCGACCGAATCCCGGGCTTCAGCGAGGGCATGGGCCAGGGTGTCCACGCCCGCGGGGCCGCCGCCGTAGTGGTCGATGAGCGCCCGCAGGTAGCGGCGATCAAGCGAGTCGAGGCCGGCGGCGTCGACCTCCAGGCGGGCCAGGCCGCGGGCGGCCGAGACCTGATCGATGATCGCGGTCCCGTCGGCGACCGAGAAGTCGCGCACACGCCGGAGCAACCGGCCGGCCACGCGAGGCGTGCCGCGGGCGCGACCGGCGATCTCGGCGGCGCCGTCGGCGGCCAGGTTCACGCCCATCTTCCGGGCCGCCTGGGCGAGCATCGTCTGCAGCTCCGCCGGCGTATAGAAATCGAGCCGGATGGGAATGCCGAACCGGTCGCGAAGGGGATTGGCCAGCAGACCGGCGCGGGTGGTGGCGGCCACCAGGGTGAAGGGGGCAAGGTCGATGCGGACCGAGCGGGCCGAGGGGCCCTCGCCGATCATCAGATCGAGGGCGTGGTCCTCCATCGCCGGATAGAGGATTTCCTCGACGTTGGCCGCCAGGCGGTGGATCTCGTCGATGAAAAGGACATCCCGGGGCTCCAGATTGGTGAGGATGGCGGCGAGGTCGCCCGCCTTGGCCAGGACCGGCCCTGAGGTGGCGCGGAAATTGACCCCGAGTTCGCGCGCGATGATCTGGGCAAGGCTGGTCTTGCCGAGGCCGGGCGGCCCGGACAGGAGCACGTGGTCCATGGCTTCGCCCCGGCCCCGGGCGGCGTGGATGAACACACGGAGATTGGCTTTCTGGTTCTCCTGGCCGACAAATTCATCGAGGGTCTGGGGCCGCAGGGCGACGTCGGCCGTCTCGGACTGCGCCGCCTCGCCGCTGATGATCCGGGTCACCGGCCAAGCTCTCTCAGCGCCGCGCGGATGAGCTCGGCCTCCGCCACGCCCTCACCCAGCTTCAGCTGCGCCTGATCGACCACGCGCCGGGCGGCGACCTCGGCGACGCCGAGGCCCATGAGGGCCGCCACCGCCTCGCCGGCGGGCGTGGCCGGTTTGGTCGAGAGGCTCGCGTGC
Source organism: Caulobacteraceae bacterium (assembly GCA_036489325.1). GTDB lineage: Bacteria > Pseudomonadota > Alphaproteobacteria > Caulobacterales > Caulobacteraceae > Acaudatibacter. Next base: position 941 of record DASXGB010000251.1, on the reverse strand, counting down.
GTCGTCGGCGCGTCGCTGATCGCCTTGTCCTTGAGTTCGGCGATGATCCGTGTCGCCAGCTTGGGACCGACGCCATTGGCCCGGCCGACCAGGGCGCGATCGTCACGGGCGACGGCGGCGGCGAGGTCCGGCGGGGGCAGCACGTCGAGGACGGCGAGCGCCACCTTCGCCCCGACGCCCTGGATCGCCTGCAAACTGACGAAGACCCGTCGCTCTTCGCGGCTGAGGAAGCCGTAGAGCCGGGGCCCGTTGGCCTCGCTCCATTGGCTCTCGACGTGAAGCACCGCTTCCTCGCCCAGCGCCGGCAGCCGGTCGAGCGTGCGGGCGCCGCAGCGGACCACATAGCCGACGCCCGCCACGTCGATGAGCGCGTCCTCTTCAGTCGCCTCGGCGACGATCCCCCTGAGGCGACCGATCACGCCGCGTAACCGGCAAGGCGACGCGCGGTTCGCGCATGGGCGTGGGCGATGGCGACGGCCAGAGCATCCGAAGAGTCCGGGGTGAGCGCCCCGCAGGCCGGCAGGAGACGGGCGACCATGAACGCCACCTGGGTCTTGTCGGCCGAGCCTGTGCCGACAATGGCTTTCTTCACCTCGCGGGCGGCGTATTCCGCCACCGGCAGGCCGGCGTTGGCCGGGGCGATCATCGCCGCCGCCCTGGCATGACCCAGTTTGAGGGTCGAGGACCCATTGGCGGTGACGAAGGTTTCCTCGATGGCCGCCTCGTCGGGTTCATAGCCCCGGATCACCTCGCGCACGGCCTCGAAGAGGGTGTTGAGGCGCTCGGCCAGGGTTTGCGTCTCGTCCGGCGCGATGACCCCATGGGCGACGTGGGACAGCCTCGCGCCCTCGACCCGGATCACCCCCCAGCCGGTGCGCCGCAGGCCCGGATCCAGCCCCAGGATGCGAATCGCGTTCGTCATGTGTTCCGCCAGCATCGCC
>DASXGB010000216.1:0-14212 GCA_036489325.1 Caulobacteraceae bacterium | reverse complement strand
GACCGTCCGAGCCGCCGCCTCCCCATCTAAATAGCACAAAATCGAGCGGATTTAAAGCGTTGCCGGATAGTGGGCGAAGCCGTCCCGAAGGTCGCTCAGCGCCCGGTCCCGGGCTTGTCACTGAAATATTTCTCGAATTTCCCGGTCTCGCGCTCGAAATCCTCGGCGTCGGCCGGCGGCGTGCCCATGACCGTGATGTTCGGCCAGATCTTGGCGTAGTCGGTGTTGATCTTCAGCCACTTGCCGTCCGGCTCGTCCTCGGTGTCGGGCTTGATGGCGTCCACCGGACATTCCGGCTCGCAGACGCCGCAGTCGATGCACTCATCCGGACTGATGACCAGGAAGTTCTCGCCCTCGTAGAAGCAATCTACGGGGCAGACCTCGACGCAGTCCATGTATTTGCAGCGGACGCAGGCGTCGGTGACGATATAGGTCATCCAGAACTCGAAAGCGGGGTTGAATGCGCGGCGCTTATCTGGGGCTAGCGCCGGTCTTGTCAACCACGAGCGGGGCCGCAGAGGCGGTCAACAGGTCATAGAGACCGCGAGCCTCGGCGGGCGGACCGCGCCGCTCGCCCAGGGCGGCGACGCGCACGGCAATCACCCGGGGGCCGACGGCGAAGGTCAGCTCATCACCGATCCTGACCGTGCGCGAGGCCTTGTCGATGCGAGACTCTGCGCCCGCCCGGCGCAGGCGGATGTGGCCCTTCGCCGCTTTGGCGCTGGCCTGGGAGCGGCTGCGGAAGAAGCGCGCACGCCACAGCCAGGCGTCGATCCGAGCCGCCTCGGCCTCAGCCACGCTGCGCGCGCCGGCGGCGCCTCCGGGGCGGGGCGGTCTCGAGGCGAGCGAGGATCGCGAACGGCGAATGCGGCTGCGCCGACCTGGTCGGCGCTTCGCGACGGCGGCGCCAAAGGCGCGACCCATCGGCCTCGCCCCGACCCACCGGCGCGAAGCCGAGCGCCCGCAGCATCGCCTCAGCCTGACTGGCGTCGACGCCAACCGCGGCGAGGGCGGCGCGACTGAGCAACCGTCCGCCGTGGCGCGACGGCGCCGCGCGCAGGACCTCTGCCAAGGCCTCAAGTTCGACTGCCGGCGGCGTGATGTCACCCAGGCGAACCCGACCCTGCAGCGCCTCCGCCCTCGGATCGTCCGAAGCCAGCATCGCGGCAAGGACGGCGGCGTCCGCTGTGAGCAGGCTAGGGACGAACAGGGCGAAGGCGCCGATACGCACCCCGAGGCGCCTCAGCTGGCGCCGCTCGGCCCGGCTCAGCGCCGCCACCTCGGTCTCGACCTCCCGCCGGGCCAGGGTTCCGGCGGCCTCGACCAGGCGCCAGGCGACGCCGCGGGCGAGACCCTGAACGCCACCCTCACGCACCGCCTGGGACAGCCGCCATAGCGGCGCCCAGCGTCGGCGAGTCTCGGCGGCGGCGAAGGCCTCCAGCCGGCGGGCCGCCCGCTCCCTGGCCGGCGCGGCGCCCAGGTCCGTCAGAAGCCGTACAGCCGGGCTGAAGGGATCGGCCAGAGTCACCGCCCCAGCCGCCTGGCCGCGCCATAGAACCAGGCCGCCGGCGTCGAGCGCGAAGGCCTCGTCCTTGTCCGACGCCAAGGCGCCCAGCCGGCGATTGATCTCGGGTCCGACCACCCGCTCGGCGGCGCGGCGCAGCGCCTTCTGCTCGAGAACGCTGGCGCCGCGCGCAGGATTGAAGGCGAGGCCGGAGAGCCGCCCCACCGCGAAGCCCTCGACGGTGACCAGGCCATCGGAGCCTACTCCGGCTAGAAGTTCGCGACGGGCGCCGAGGCCGCGGATGAGGGCGCTGGTCCGCTGATCGACGAAGCGGGCCATCAGCTTCTCGTGCAGGGTGTCGGAGAGGCGATCCTCGAGGGCACGGGTGCGCTCGCGCCAGTGGACGGGATCGGCCAGCCAGTCGGGCCGGTGGGCGACGTAGGCCAGGGTGCGCACGCCCGCCAGGCGGGTCGACAGCGCTTCGATCTCCCCATCCAGGCGGTCAATGCGAGCAAGGCCCTCGGCCATCCAGTCCTCCGGCACGCGTTCGCCAGGGCCGGTCAGGTGGAGGAACAGGTCACGCGTCAGGCGCAGATGGTCCTCGAGGGTCGTCTTGCGGAAATCCGGCGTCTGGCAGGCGTCCCACAGACTCGACAGGGCCGGCCGGCCGGAGGCGCGCCTGGTCACGGCCTCGTCGGTGGCGAGCTGGCGCAGGACACGTTCGTCGAGGGCCTCCTCGGACGATCTCAACCCCAGACGCCTGGGAGGCGCGGCGAGGGTGGCGAGCAGCGCGGGAAGGCTGGCAAAGTCGAGATCGCTGTTGCGCCACAGCGCCGCCTCGACCGGATCGAAGCGATGGGCTTCGACCGCCTCGACGAGTTCGGGATCCATCAGCTCGCAGCCGGCGGTGACCCCGAACGTGCCGTTGGCGAGAAAGCGGCCGGCGCGACCGGCGATCTGGGCGACCTCGTGGGCATGGAGTGGGCGGCGGCGCTTGCCGTCGAACTTCGAAAGGCCGGCGAAGGCCACATGGTCGACATCCATGTTCAGGCCCATGCCAATGGCGTCGGTGGCCACCAGGAAGTCGACCTCGCCTGACTGAAAAAGGGCCACCTGGGCGTTGCGTGTACGCGGCGAGAGCGAGCCCATGACGACGGCCGCGCCGCCTCGCTGGCGGCGGATCAGTTCGGCGATGGCGTAGACTTCCTCCGCCGAGAAGGCGACTACGGCGCTCCGGCGCGGGAGGCGGCTGACCTTGCGCCCGCCGACCCAGGCCAGAGCCGAGAACCGCTCGCGCGAGACGATCCGGGCGTTGGGCAGCAGACGACGGACCAGGGGCGCCATGGTCGCCGCGCCCAGCAGCATGGTCTCGCTGCGGCCGCGGGCGTTGAGCATGCGGTCGGTGAAGACATGGCCGCGCTCGGGATCGGCGGCGAGCTGGATCTCGTCGACGGCGACGAACTCCACGGGCGCGCCGAGCGGCATGGCTTCAACCGTGGCCACAAAATAGGCCGGCCGGGGCGGCGTGATCTTTTCCTCGCCGGTGATCAACGCCACGCTGCGCGCCCCGCGAACGGCCGCCACGCGGTCGTAGATCTCGCGCGCCAGGAGCCGCAGCGGCAGGCCGATCATGCCGCTGGCGTGGCCCAGCATCCGCTCGACGGCGAGGTGGGTCTTGCCGGTGTTGGTGGGGCCGAGGACGGCGGTCAGGTCGCCGGAAGCGTGACCGTTAAGGGGCATGGTTAACGTCCGCGAACAGGAGCGAAACGAATCATGACCGAATCGCTGATCTCCCTCGGTTCAGTCTTTGTTCCCTACAACCTATTGTATATGAAGTTGAATTAACCACAATCAAGCCTTCCGATCCCGGATCGCGCGATTGAACTCCTTAAGACGCTGGCGCATGATCGCACTCCTGAAAAGAGGCGTGCGGCGATGACTAGGTTCGCTCTCGTTCTTTTGACCCCGATCATGCTCGCGACCCCCGCGGCGGCGCAGATGATGGGTCCGATGATGACCCCGCCGCCGCAGCCGAACTCCGGCGACCCGAGCCTCATCAACCGCGCGGGCATCAATTCAACGCCGCTGGTCACCTATGATCCGGCGACCCATGAGCGGATCACCTACAGCCTCAGCCGCGAGAGCGGCGGCTTCATCGAGGGCGTCAACACCGAGACCCACAAGGCCTGGCATGCCGACGTCCGGGCGGACCGATCGATGGCCGGCAAGGACGCCGACGGCGACGCCTGGAAGTATGATTACCGCACCAAGACCTATACCAATTTCGCCACCGGTCGGACCTGCGCCAGCGCCAATCTGCGGCATGTCTGCGGCTCGTGAAGCGCCTTCTAGTCCTGATCCTGCTCGCGGCGGTCGGCGTCGCCCGGGCTGAGCCGGTCGCCAGATGGCTGACGCTGCCTGCGCCCGCGCCCCTGCCGCCGGCCGCGTCGCGCGGCTACGTCGCCCACGAGGGCGCCCGCATCTATTACTCGACCTATGGCGCGGGCTCGCCGGTGATCCTGCTGCACGGCGGCCTCGCCAGCCAGATATACTGGGGAAACCAGGTTCGACCCCTCGTCGCCGACCATCATCGGGTGATTCTGATCGACAGCCGCGGACATGGCCGCAGCAGCCGAGATTCACGGCCCTATACCTATGAACTGATGGCCTCGGACGTCGTCGCGGTGATGGACGCCCTGAAGGTGCAGCGTGCGGCGGTGATCGGGTGGAGCGACGGAGCGATCATCAGCCTGGTCATGGCCCTCAAGGACCCCGAGCGCCTCACTCGCGTTTTCGCCTTCGCCGCCAACATGGACCCCAGCGGCGTCAAGCCGGACACCGAGACCAACCCGACCTTCGCCCGGTTCATCGGCGAGGCGGCGCTGAGCTATGCCCGCCTTTCACCGACGCCCACGGGCTACGCCGACTTCACCGCCGCCATCGAGAAGATGTGGGACACCGAGCCGCACTATTCAGCGGCGGATCTGGCCAGGATCCCCACCCCGACGGCCATCGCTGACGGCGATCATGACGAGGCGATCAAGCGCGAGCACACCGAATACCTGGCGAGGTCCATTCCCGGCGCCAGGCTGATCATCCTCAAGGACGTCAGCCACTTCGCCATGCTGCAGGATCCGGCGCAATTCGACGCGGCGGTAATCGGTTTCATCGACGGGCGTTAGGCTCGCGGCCGAACGCGCAATGGGCCCTAGGGCCGGTCCCTCTTTGGCAGGGCCGCGACCTCGGCCGGGGTCAACTTATGGATCGACGACACAGGGCAGATCATCCGCATTCCCGTCTCGTTGAAACGGATGGTGGCGTCCAGCGGCTTGCAGATCCAGGCGCTGGTGGGCGAGCCCTCCAGCGCGAAGGCGTTGCGGAAGGTAAGTCCGGTGCAGGTGTTCATCGTCCCCAGGCGCCAGATGTCCTTGACGCCGACGCGCACATAGACGGTGCGGTCATTGGGTGCGGAAAAGCCGTTGATGTTCCGCTGCAGGAAACAGGGATCGGCCGAGGCGAGGACTGCGCCAAGCGCCATGGGGGTCAAGAGCCTGAACGCGTTCATTTCGTGCTCCGTGGTTGCGTCTCTTAAATCCGGTTGGACGTGGTCCGGTTCATGTCGCCACGCGTTCGCGCCAGCCTAGCCTGGCGCTGGCTTCACCTCGATCACAACATCAACGTTCCGGGTGGGCGTGTAGTTCTTGTAGGTCACGTCGAACGTTGTCAGGCCCGTCTTGGTCAACCCCGGGGTGTTGCCGTCGCGACCGGCGAAGCTTAGGCGCCGATCGCTGATTGCGACAAGCGGCCGACGCCTTGATCTCAGCGGCTTTCGCGCGTCAGTACGTGGCGAGGGCAGGGGCTAGGGAGACTTCAGCGATGGATGACGCAGGCACGACGATCCGCGAAGTGATCGAGGTGTGGCCGGATGGGCCGCCGACCAAGGGACCGGACCTGGTCGAGCTCTCCGAGCGCCCCTTGTTTCCGACCGGCGACACGGTCGGTCGGCTGCGCAACGTCTCGAACCCGACGATCACCGTCTATCGGCCGGCCGTGGCCAACGGCGTGGGCGTCATCGTCGCCCCGGGCGGCGGCTGGCGGGTGGTCATGTGGGAGCACGAGGGATCAAGCGTAGCGGAGTGGCTGGCCGAACGCGGCTACACGGCCTTCCTTCTCAAGTACCGCGTGGCGCCCACCACCCCCGACCTGGAGCGCTATGAAGCCGAGTCTTTGGCGATGATGACGGCGTTGAGCGCGCCGCGCCCGGCGGCCAAGGCGGCGCGGCACATCGACGAGATTCTCAAGGACGAGACCACCCGCCTGGGCCGCGAGCTTCAGGTCGAGGACGGCCGCGGCGCACTGCGCCTGGTGCGCGAGCGGGCGGCGGAGTTCGGGGTCGATCCAGGCAAGATCGGCATGATCGGCTTTTCCGCCGGCGCCTTTCTGTGCGTCGATGTCGCCCTCGCCGAGCCGGGCCTGGCCTTCATCGCCCCAATCTACGGCGGCGATGTCGCCGGGAGGTCGATTCCGGCCGATGCGCCGCCGCTATTCACCTGTCTGGCCTTGGACGACCATCTGCTCTTTCGCATCGTCGAAGGCGCCTACTACGACTGGTCGAACGCCGACCGCCCGGCCGAGATCCATGTCTTCCGGCGCGGGGCGCACGGCTTTGGAATGCTCAAGCAGGGCTTCCCGTCGGATGGCTGGATCGACCTCTTCGGCGCCTTCATGGCCGACCTCGGCCTGAAATAGCGGGCCGCGGGAGCGCCGTTGTGGCCGCCCCTGGGCGCCTGTCGCGCACCGCGGCGCCCTACCTGCCCGATGGCGCGCGCCTGCATCCGCTGAATCGCGACTTCCAATGGCGCGATCGGCCGCGGTCACGCCTGAGGCGGCTTAAACTGAACCAGGTCGAAGCCTTCGACCGCGACGGCTTCTTCGTTTTCAAAGGCGCCTTCACACCGGCCGAGATCGCGGCCGTGACCGCCGCCATCGACCCGCTGGAAAAGCAGACCGACGACTTCGTTCGCGAGCAGAAGGGCGGGCGCCATGTGCTCAGCACCACCGGCGCGATCACCTTCACCGCCCACATCGTTGGCCGCTCGGCCGTCCTGGCCGACTTCGCCCGCCACCGGGTGGTGAAGGACCTCTGCTTCGATCTGATCGGCCCGGACGTGCGCCTCTACTGGGACCAGTCTGTCTACAAGAAGACGGAGAAGCTGCAGGAATTCCCCTGGCACCAGGACAACGGCTACACCTACATCGAGCCGCAGCAGTACCTCACCCTGTGGATCCCCCTGGTGGACGTGGACGAGGAGAACGGCTGTCCGTGGATCGCGCCGGGCCTGCATCGCCTGGGCACCCTGGCGCATGAGGTGAGCCCGACCGGACTTGTCTGCCTGAGATCGGCTTCGCGAGCGGTGGCGGCGCCGGCAAAGGCCGGCGACATCGTCGTCTTCTCCTCTCTCGCGCCACATCGCACCGGGCCGAACCTGAGGTCGGGAACTGTGCGTAAGGTCTACATCCTGCAGTACGCGCCGGAGGGGGCCATGACCCGCCTGTCCGACGGCCGGGTGCTGGCCCAGACCGATCCGCTGCGGCAGTTCAAGATCCTGGAAGGCGGCGCGTGACCCTCTCAGCCGATGTCATCGCGGCCTATCGGCGGGACGGCTTTGTCCACGTCCCCGGCCTGTTGCCTGCCGCTGACATGGTCGCCTTCGGCGAAGCGGTCGATGAGGGGGTGGCCCGGCGAAAGGCGCTCGATAGCCGGCCCCTGTCCGAGAAAAGCCTCTACGAGCAATCCTTCATCCAGTGCATGTACCTGTGGGAGGACTTCCCGGGCGTTCGGCCTCTGATGTTCCACCCCGTCCTGGGGGCGGCCCTGGGCGACTTGCTAGGCGCCGAACGGGTGCGCCTGTGGCACGACCAAGCGCTCTACAAGGAGCCGGGCGGGCGCGAGACCGACGCCCACCAAGACCACGCCTATTGGCCGATCGCCGAGGATGACACGATCACCGCCTGGATCCCGTTGACCCAGATCGACGAGGACATCGGCTGTATGGGCTACGTCCCCGGCTCGCACCTTGGTGAGGTCGAATTCATCGACATTTTCCGCAAGCCCGGCTCCGGCGCGGCCTTGATGGAGCGTCAAACCAGACCGCCGGTGTTCGTCCCCTGCGCGCCCGGCGATGTGATCTTCCACCATGGCCGCACGGTGCACTTGGCCAAGCCCAACCGTTCGCAACGCATGCGCGCCGTCTACACCGCCATCTACTTCAAGGACGGCTGCACCCGCGCCAGCGAAGCGCCGCATCCATCGGTGGACCGCGACCCGATCGCCGTGGGCGCGCAGATCGAGGGAACGGCGACGCCGATCGTCTGGCCTCTTGAGGGAGGATATCCGACCCCTGGCCCGTGGCCTGAAGACACGCCGCGCTTGGCCATCGGGCGACGGCTGGGAGCGTTGCCGCCCGCCTGAGATAGGCCTTCCGACGGGGGCGCGAGCGCCCGGCGGCGGACGTGGCGGCCAGGACCCACTCCGCAGAATAATTGCGTCGGGAATGGAAAGGTTCGCCTCGCTCGCGCGTTAACCCTGATTGAAGGGGCAGTCTAAGCCGCGTTCAGCGGATGGGAGTTAAAACATGCGGAAGGTTCATTTGATCACCACGGCCCTGGGCGCCACCGTACTGGCGATCGGGGTGGCTCAGGCCGGACCGATGGGAGCCGGACCCACTAGCGGCATGGGCGCCCCGCCCACGACGCAGCCCAGCGGGGCCACGGGCATGAACGGAACCGCCGATCAGAACGTCAGCACCGACACCTGCGGCGACAACGCCGCGACCCGAATTCCCTGCACGCATCACGACACCAAGGCCAAAGCCAAGGCAAAGACAAAAGGCGCGGCTTCAGCCGACACCAATGGCGCTAACGCCAACGCCAAGACCGGTACGGCCGCGAGCGGCTCAGCCACCCCGGCTACTCCCGCTACGCCCGCCACCCACGCTATCCCTCCAAGCGATACGCCTCACTGAGCGGCGGACAATCCTCGATCCGTAGGGGCTGGCGCGCGCCGGCCCCTCGGGCTTGGGAGATCCGCCGCACCGATAAGGCGCCTCTCATTCAGATCGGATTGGCAATGTCCGCCCGCGACTGCATTTGCTCCGGCGGCCTGCGGCCCTGAGCGATGGAGCATGCCCGGTCAGGATCGACCCTGCGAACCGCGATGTAATTGGCGATCGTAATGTCAGTCATCAAGATCGACGGCCCGGTAGGCACTCTCGAATCCCTCCTGCGGCGCCTTTGTCCAGGCCTCCTCCGCCAGGCGGTTCTCGGCGTCGAGCCTTTCGTTGCGACGGTCGAGGCCGCGGCGCGCCATCACGGCGATGAACACCGCCAAGCCGACGCCCATGGGCAGGGCGTGGTCGCTCAGCCACTGCATGCCGGTCATGCCGAGATTGTGCGCCGGGCGCGGCCTTGCCGCTAGCTGGAAGTCCGAAAGTCTAGGTCCCGTAGGCCGTTCTCAGGCGGCTCCGTCGGCGAAGCACGGCGCCCAGAGCGCCGAAACCGGCCATCAGAAGCGCCCAGACCGGCGCCTCAGGCACGGTATCGGAGATGAACATCTGGTAGGGACCACCCGAGTTGGCGACCACGCCGTTGGTATTGCTGAAGAACTCGCCTGCGACACCTGTCCCGCTGGTGTCCAGAGACCAGGACCAGTCTAGCGAGCTGGGGACGTCGCCGGCGACAGAGCTGATCTCGATCCAGTAGCGCGTGCCTGGAGACAGCGTGGCCGACAGGTCAAAGGTCTCGGCCGTCAGGGTTGGATCCAGGACCGAGTCCGAGATCGACCCGGTCGATACAATGACAGCGCCAGGCGACGTCGAATTGTCCGCCAGCAAGCTGACGGTGAAGGCGCCGCCGTCAGTGGAAGTCCCATCGATGAGTACGGTGACGGCCTTCAGATTGAAGCTGCCGCCCCCCGTTGAAAAGGAATCCGCCAGCGGGCCGAAGCTGGAGGCCGGGTCGACGCCGCTGCTGCCCGCGCCAAGATTGTCATAGAGGACAGTCGCGCCCGCCGCCGAAGCCACGCCCAGTACACAGGCCAAGCTTAGGCTTGAAAGCCACACTCTACGCATACTTTGCTCCCTAGACTGGAACTGCTGAACAGAAGGAAGACCTATCACCCGCATTCGAAACTGCACATCAAAATAGCGCGACCCGAATTCTCAAGGCCGCAAGTGGGCCGCCAGGGATCCTTGGCCATGCCGGGCGCGTAGCGGGCCAGCGCCTCATGGCGGGTGGCGAGCGGAACAGGCGCGCCGCGCACCACACCTCAGGCCTGCCGGCGAGGCTGGCGCCGGCGATCAGGCTGGCGAGCGCGGCGACGCCCGCGAGTTGCGCGACAAGGCCCCTTCTTGCCATCCTGCCAGGCTCCTGCTGTCAGCTTGACTCCCGTGTCACGGCGGGGGCGTAAACCGCCCGAGCCCGCACTGGCCCGCCGTCGCACAAGATTTGCCCGGATGCGAAGCCTCGCTCGGTCAGGCGAGCTTGGCGTCGAGGGTGATCTCGGCGTTGAGGACCTTGGAGACCGGACAGTTCTTCTCGGCCCCGCGGGCCAGCTCGAGAAACTTCTCTTCCGAGATGCCCGGGATGGTGGCGCGCAGGGTCAAGGCCGAGCGGCTGATCTTGAACGCCTGGCCGTCCTGATCGAGGCTCACGGCAGCTTCGGTGTCCAGCGCGTCCGGCGTGAAGCCGGCGGCCTGCAGCTGGAAGGCAAGCGCCATGGTGAAGCACCCGGCGTGGGCCGCGGCGATCAGCTCCTCGGGGTTGGTTCCCGGCTGGCTCTCGAACCGCGTGCGATAGGAATAGGGCGTCGCCGAGAGGATCCCGGAGTCGGTCGACAGGTTTCCCTCGCCGTCACGCCCCGTGCCGCGCCAATGGGCCTTGGCCTTGCGAATCATGAATGTCCTCCATCCTCTTGCCGCCCGCGCCCTCAGATGGTGAGTCAGAGCGCCAGGGTGAAGCCGCCGTTGACGGGATAGACCTGGCCGGTGATCCAGCTTGAGGCGTCGGAGGCCAGGAACAGCACCATGTTGGCGATGTCCTGCGGCTGGCCGGGCCGACGGATGATGTACTTCTCCAGGGTCCGCTTGAGACGTTCCTGATCGCCTGTGAGGGTGCGCTCCACCGCCGGCGTCGCGGTCAGGGCGATGGCCACTGAATTGGCAGTGATGCCGTTGCGGCCGAGCGAGCGGGCGACCGAGCGCATGAAGCCGGCCGCGCCGGCCTTGGCGCCGGCGTAGATCTCCAGGCCTGCATCGCCCCAGCGGCTGGCGTCGGAGATTATGGTGACGATCCGTCCGGGCGCCTGGCGCTCGAGCATGTGCGGGATCACCGCGGCGGTGCAGTTGATGACGCCATAGAAATTGACGCCGATGAAGCTTTGCCAGACTTCCGGACCCGTCTGCCAGAAGGGCTTGCCGAGCTCCGGCGAAGGATTCGCCCCGGCGTTGCCGGCGTTGTTGACCAGGATACCGATCGGTCCAAGGTCGGCCTTGGCCTTCTCGACCATGGCCTTCACCGACTCATGGCTGGAGACGTCGGCCTGCAGGGCGAGCGCCTTGCCGCCGGCGGCACGGATCTCCTCGGCCACGGCTTCGGCGCGGTCCAGCACATAGTCATTGACGACCACGCCGCCGCTGCCGGTGGCGCCGCCAAGATGGAGGGCGATCTGCCGTCCGACGCCCTGGCCCGCGCCGGTGACGAGGGCGACCCGTCCGCCCAGATCGAGGATATCGGTCATGTCTCTCTCCCGTCGTTTCCGAAGGGTCTCGACCGTCCTCACGCGTCTGTAAATCCTGACGTGGCGTCAGACGTTATGGAGCAGCGCCACTTCCATCGCCGCCCGGGCGCCGGAGCGCAGGGCGCCTTCCATGTAGCCGGCCCACTCCACGGCCGTTTCCGTCCCCGCCCAATGGATGCGGCCGCACGGCTCGCGCAGGGCGTGGCCGAAGCGGGTCATGACGCCCGGGCCCATGTGACCGACGTAGCCATGGGTGTAGGGCTCGGTCAGCCAGTCATTGTCTTCGTAGGCGATAGGATCGGCCGCCTCGGGGCCGAAGAAGCGGACGAGCGAGGCGATGGCCTTCTCCCGCCGCGCATTCTTCGTAGCGGCGCTCATCTCCAGGGCGTGGCGGCCCTCGAAGAAGCAAAGCAGCCTTGGCGACTGGCCCTCGACGACGTCGTCGTAGACCAGGCCTAGCGCATCGTCGTCAGTCGCCACCTGGCCCGAATAACCGAGCCGCCGCCAGAACGGCTCCTTGTAGGCGACGATCGCCTTGATGATCGCCCCCATGGGCATGCGTTGATGCAGGCCGTCGCGCGCCGCCGGCAAGTGCGGCTCGAAGGCGATGCGGGCGATCGGTCCGGGCGGCGCCGCCACGATGAGATGGCGGGCGGCGAACTCGCCCTTCGCCGTGATGGCGCGGACGCCGGGTCCATCCTGAATGATCTTCTCGACCGGCGCCGAGAGCACCACCCGATCGCCGAGCGCCTCTGCCATCTTCCCGGCCACTTGCCACACGCCGCCGGCGAACTTCATGTCGAGCGCGCCGTCTCGGACGGTCATCAGATAGTCCAGGCCGCCGGCGCTCCTGAGCGCGTCGAGGAACCACAGGTAGGAGACCTGACGCGCCTCGGCCGCCCAGGCGCCGCGCGGCACGAGGCGGGCGAACTCGCGGGCCGACTTGGTTCGCAGATTGGCGAGGATCCAGCTTTCCAGAGTCTGGGAGTCCCATTCAGCCGCCTTCGGGGCGGTCCAGGGCGCCTCCGCGGGAACGGACTTCACGTCGCGGTTCCAGTAGGCCTGGAGGATGGCGAGTTCGATCAACGCGACGAACGGCATCTTGGGCGTCGCGCCGGAAAACGTGGCCCGCTTGCCGAACATCTGCAGCACGGTCTTGCCATCGTCGTATTGCGGGTAGGTCTTGACCCCGAACCGGGCGCCCTCTTCGAGCAGGGCCGTGTGGCCGGCCCCGACCCACTGGCAGCCAAGGTCGCCGACCGCGCCAGCCACGGTCGCCGGCTTGGCGCGACCGCCGACCCGGTCCCTGGCCTCCAGCACGATTACCGAGCGGCCGGCGTCAACCAGTTCCTGCGCCGCCTTGAGGCCGGCGAAACCGGCGCCGACCACGATCACGTCGGCTTCGCGCGCGCTCATAGTTCCGCCACGCCCTGGATTTCGATGCGCAGGTCAGGCGTCAGCAGGGCCGCCACCCGAACGGCGGTCATCGCCGGACGAACGCCGGGCATCACCTCTTCCTTGGCCGCCATGACCTCGACGGCGTCTTCCATGAACGGGCGCGCGTCAGGCCCATCCACCAGATACCATGTGAGGCTGACGAGATCGGCCGCCGTCCCGCCAGCAAGCTCGACGACCGCCTTGAGGTTGCGGAAGGCCTGGACCGCCTGGGCCTTCAGGCCGCCGGCGGCAACCTGATGGTCTTCGCCGATCCCGGTCTGGCCGGAGATGTAGAGCGACCCGCCTTTCCGGACGGCCTCGCAGAGTCCGTAGGGCTCCAGAAGCGGCTTCATCTCCTCGCGCGTCAGGTGCTGCGCCGCTGCCATGTCGTCACCCCTTGCCAGGACCAGACTACTGACTAGACTGAACAGTCGGTTTAGGCAATCGAGCTAGTGATTCGATGACGACGCGGGTGGCGCCCAGAAAGACTACGAGCTCCAGTGAGGGTGCGCCCCGTCGCGGCGAGCGCGTGCGCCACATCCTTCGGGAAAGTCTCGACTGTTTCTCGGAGCAGGGTTTCGAGAACGCCACCTACGATGACCTCATCCGTCGCTCGCGGGTGAGCCGGGGAAGCTTCTACTGGTACTTCCCGTCGAAGGAGGCGCTGTACGAGGCGGTGCTCGACTTCTGCGTGGCCGGCTATGTCGAGCGTCTTGAGGCCGCCTGGGCTCTGACCGATCCCGACGAACCCGTGATCAAGCGACTGTTCGCCGCCGTGCTGGCCGATTTCAACGCCCACCGGGCGCAATATCGCCTGCTGCTTCGCCCGCCGCCTTCGAAGAGTGCCATCGACAAGCTGGCGCAATGGAACGACGAAGCCACGGCCTTCATTGCCGGCAAGCTCGCGCCTCTCGTGCGCGAAGGCCGACTGGATCAGGCGACCGCCGACATCCTGCCGGACGTGCTCTCTGCCTTCCTCGATGGGGTTTGCGTGCGCCTGGTTCTGGAGGACGAGCCATCGGTCCAGGCGCTGTCAGAAAACATCGAGACGTTTCTTTGCCGGATCGTCGCGACCTGACGAGGCCTGTCGCTTCAGCTCGGGATCGGGCGAGGCGGTGGGACGTGGGCGGCCGAAGCCACCACCTTGCCTCCGGGCGCCGGGCCGAACAGGCTCGGATATTTCGGATGCGCGAACATCATCCAGACGACGAAGGCCAAGCCCACGACGGAGAAGGCCAGGCTGACGACTCCGCGAATGGAGGCTCTTCCCTTGACGGGCGCCGGGTCTTCCTGATCGACGACGATGGCTTGCGGATCCACCTCGATGATTTCCAGATCAGCCGGGACGGCCTGCTGGTCAGATTGGGCACGGCTGGTCATGGCGACCTCAGAATCCTTCAGTTGTCGCTGGATGGGGGAGCGACCTTAGTCGTGGCGTCGGCTCACGAAGAATCAGCGTTCCATCCGGCGATCAG
>DASXGB010000187.1:0-1569 GCA_036489325.1 Caulobacteraceae bacterium | reverse complement strand
ATGATCGCGAGCCCGATCAAGAGCACGTTGCGGAAGAGCGGCAGGAGGGTGCTGAGCCGAGAGGCCGAGCCGGGGAGCTCGTCCTCGTCGCCGGGCGCCGCGGGCGGCGGTATCTTCTCGTCGATCACGGCGCTGAGGGCGGTCCACAGGATCCAAGCCGCGACGACCGTCGCCGCCGCTTCCAGGGCCGGCCGGACAAACAGCCTCTCGATGCTCCCGGACGCCGGGTCGACAAGGTCGAGGCCCCAGGTTTCGCCCAGCCAGGCCGCCCCCAGAATCCACAAGAACGCATCAGAGAGTCGGCTCAAGGCGCGGTGTAACCGCGCCCGGCGCAGGGTCACCCTGATGTCCGTCGCGTCACAGGCGCAGAGCCGCGCGATCAAATTGTGGCTCGCCTGCCCGAGCACCGCCACGCCGACGACGATGCCCTGCGTCGCCGTCGAGGCGCGCGCGACCCAGGCGCCTTTCCCGAGCGCGAACTCGATCGTCGCGGCTGTGAGAATGCCGAGCGACAGGGCGATGAAGACCCAGTGCCAGGATGCCGCGACCGCTCGCCGGATCGGGCCGGGCTCGCCGCCGGTCGCGGCCAGGATCGCCCGCGCGATCGGGCGGCGGGTCGCCCAGAACATGGCGACCTTGTAAAGGGTGATGGCAGTCCCGGGCAAAAGCGCCGCGGCGAAGACGGCCTCGTGCCCGAAACCGAGCCGCTCGACCAGCCAGACGACAAAGAAGTTGAGTGGGGCGGCCGCCAGATAGACCGAGAACCAGCGGGAGCAGACCAGTGCATCGGCATCATCGATCGCCAGCAGCCGGAGGTCTGAGCGGCGCGGCGCGACGACGATCATCAGCAGAATAATCGACAGCCGCCATTGCAGGGCGGCCCAGACCAGCCGGTCGGCGGTCTCTGCGAGGATCGGCCGGCCCATCGAGACCGCCATCAGCACAGCGCAGAAAAGGAAAGCGAAAACCGCGAGAGCGGCGGCCGCGACAAGAAACCTGATCAGGGCTGCGCGCAGGCGCGGCGTCAACCCGGGTTCGACGACTTGGCGGTGATCGAGCAGCGCGCGCATCCCCAACCCGATCAGCGGCGCCGCCACAAAACCCGCCAGCGCAATAGCCCAAAACCGGAGCGCGGCATCCTGCGTACCGCCTTCGGCCTCGACATACCGAACCCAAACCTGGGGCGCTTCCGAGAGCACCGGGAGCGCGCGCACCGCCTGTTTTGTGGCCGCCCAAATCTGCGCCGTCAATTTCATGCCGGTCATCAAAGCCGGGCCGGAAGCGGGCGGAGGATCGGTTTGATGCTCCGCGGGTTGGGCGCCTTTGGCGGCGAGATCGGCAATCAGGCCTTTGACCGCCTCCGGCGACATCGTGGGCGGCAACTGCAACACGACGGTCTCGCCGGCCGGCTCGGCCGCCCAGCTGGCCGGCCCCGCGTGGAGCAGGACCAGGAGCGCGAAGGCGAACGATCGGGCCAGCATGGGCCTGACTTTAGCCGATGTGCTCCTGATGACCAAACAACGGGGCACCGAGACGGACGGTCTTGGCCGGGCCGGAGGAAGAGGCAAA
>DASXGB010000185.1:0-3718 GCA_036489325.1 Caulobacteraceae bacterium | reverse complement strand
CAGCGTCCCGCCCGGCGAGACCACCGGCGGACGCAGCGCCGGCGATCCTCCGGCCCCGGGGCAGCCCGGGACGTCCGAGGACTGCCTGTTCCTCAATCTCTGGACGCCGGGTCTTTCGGGCGCGCGGCCGGTGATGGTCTGGCTGCACGGTGGTGGCTTCGGCAATGGCTCCGGCGGCGCGGCGATGTATGACGGCGCGGCCCTCGCCCGGCGCGGCGAGGTGGTGATCGTGACCGTCAACCACCGGCTGAACGTCTTCGGCTATCTCAATCTGGCCGAGTTCGGCGGCCACGCGTCCTCCGGCGTCGCCGGCATGCTGGATATCCTCGCCGCGCTCCGCTGGGTGCGCGACAACATCTCGGCCTTCGGCGGCGATCCGGCCAATGTCACCGTCTTCGGCGAGAGCGGCGGCGGCTGGAAGGTCTCGCTGCTGATGGCCATGCCGGGCGCCCAGGGCCTGTTCCACAAGGGGATCATCCAAAGCGGCCCTGGCCTGCGCGGCCTGCCGCCGGAACGGGCCGGCGAACTGGCCAAGGCGGTGCTGGCCAAGCTCGGCGTCGCCGACGCCGCCGGCCTGGCGGACATCCCCGCCGCCGACATCCAGGCTGCCGCCAATGCGGCGGCTGGAGCCGAGCTCCTCCGCGGCTTCACACCCTCGATCGATGGCGTCGAGTTGCCGCGCCATCCCTTCGAACCGGACGCCGCCCCACTCGGCGCGCCCATTCCGGTGATGGTCGGCACCAACAAGGACGAGGCGACGCTCTTCCTGTTCGGCGCGCCGAGCTTTGGCCAGATGACCGACGCCGATGTCTCACGGCGCGCCGAGGCGGCCGCGCCCGGCAAGGCCGGGGCCCTCGTCTCCGCCATCAGGAAGAGGTTCCCCAACTATTCGCCGAGCCACCAGGTCAGCGCCATCCAGACCCTCACCACCATGTGGCGGGATTCGGTGCGCCTGGCCGAGCGCAAGGCGGCTCAGAACGCGGCGCCCGTCTATATGTATCGCCTGGATTGGGAGACCCCGGTGGCGCGCGGCCTTCTGCGCAGCCCTCACGCCCTGGAGATCCCGCTGGTGTTCGACAACGTCGAGGCGGCCCGCAACTTCGTCGGCCGCGGCGAGGCTCCCCAGCAGATGGCCGAGCTGATGGCGCCGGCGTGGCTCGCCTTCGCCCGCAGCGGCGATCCTTCGACGCCTGAGCTTCCCGCGTGGCCGGCCTACGAGACCGAACGCCGCGCGACCATGGTTTTCGATCTCGAGCCGCGGCTGGAGAACGACCCGATGTCGGAGATACGGACGCTTCTGTCGAGCTAGGCGTCGAAGACGATCACCGAGCGGGCGATCTGGCCCGTCTTCATCTCGTCGAAGGCCTCGTTGACCTCTTCGAGCTTGATGCGGCGGGAGATCATGTCGTCGAGCTTGAGCTTGCCGGTCAGGTACATGTCGACCAGCCGGGGCATGTCCACCGGGAAGTGGTTGGAGCCCATCAGCGAGCCCTGAAGCTTCTTTTCGCCGAGGAAGGCGTAGCCCGGGACGGTGACGCTCTGGCCGATCGGGATCATGCCGATGATGTTGGCGTCGCCGCCGCGCTTGACCATGGCGAAGGCCTGCTCGGCGGTCTTGGAAAGGCCCACGGCTTCGAAGCTGTGATCGACCCCGCCGCCGGTCATCTCCATCACTTCCTTCACCGCGTCGGTCTCGGAAGCGCAGACGAAGTCGGTGGCGCCGAAGTTGCGGGCCAGGTTGTCCTTGGACTTCGACATGTCGATGGCGATGATCCGAGCGGCGCCGGCGATGGCCGCGCCATTGATCGCCGCCAGGCCCACGCCGCCGCAGCCGATCACGGCCACCGTCTCTCCGGGCCTCACCTTGGCGGTGTGGAACACCGAGCAGACGCCGGTGAGCACACCGCAGCCGATCAGCGCCGCCCGGTCGAGCGGCATGTCCTTGCGGATCGCCACACAGGCGTGCTCGTGGATAAGCATCTGCTCGGCGAAGCTGGAGAGGTTCAGGTACTGGCTGATCGGCCCACTCTCCTGCGTGAGCCTCGGCTCTTCGCCCGCCTCGCGTTTGGTCTCCGGGCTGACGCACAGGCTCATGCGGCCGGTCAGGCAGAATTCGCAGTGGCCGCAAAAGGCTGAAAGACAGGTGATCACATGATCGCCCGGCTTCACCGTGCGAACCTCCGATCCCACCTGCTCGACCACGCCGGCGCTCTCGTGGCCGAGAACCGCAGGCAGCGGGTGCGGGTAGGACCCCTCGATGAAGTGCAGGTCCGAATGGCAGACGCCCGCGGCGGCGGTGCGGATCAGCACCTCATGGGGCCCAGGCTTGTTTATTCCGACGTCCTCGATCTGCAGCGGCGTTCTGACTTCCCTGAGGACGGCGGCCTTCATCTAGGCGTTTCCTTCTGCTGGTTTTGCGAGGCGGTTATCACCCGTTTAGTCGGCCCCAGCCAAGACTCAATCGGCGCTGGTTCCAAAGGCCATTTTCAGGCCAGCTTCGGCCGCGGAAAGTTGCCGTGCGCGCCCCCGCGCCCTAGTGTGCGGGCAAGATGAAGAATTCTGCATTGCGCGTGCTTGTCCCGCTCTCACTGCTCGCCCTGGCCGCCTGCGAGAGTGAAACCGTGGGACCTTCGATTCCTGGACCAACGGGCCCTCTCCCCCAGGCGGGCTCCGGCGAAGCCTTCAACGAGGGGGATTTCGCCTGGTCGCGAGGATCCGGCGCCGGCGGCATCGACGGAGTGCTAACCTTGCGCGACGGCCAGGAGCACTATTCCTGCCGCGGGCGCGACGTCATCCTCACCCCCGAGACGCCATGGGTCAAACGGCGGATGTATATCCTCTATGGCTCGGCCGATGCGGCCGTGGTGCCGGCCGATATCGTCCGCGCCCGCACGCCTGCCAGCGGCAGCGGCGACTATGCCAGCTACGCCCGCAAGACCACCTGCGATGGCGCCAACCGCTTTCACTTCACCGGCCTGCCGAGCGGCGGCTGGTACGTGATCACCCTGGCGCGGCCAGAAGGGGATTCGACGCGCTCAGTGGCGGTGATGCGCCACGTGACGGTGCGGGCCGGCGTGAGGTCGATCGACCTCGACTGAGTGTCGCGGGGGCGTCCGCGAGGCGGGCGCAAGATGAACGAAAGCTGACATTCACCGTTCACGCTGGGTTCAGCCTGGACGGGCTACAAAGGCTCACCATTCGGCGTGGGGCGTGTTTGGCGCACTCCGCGTCTGTGACCCGGTGGAACGAAGGAGGTTCCAAAATGAACCACATTCTCAAAACTGGCGCCCTGGCCTTAACGGCGGCTGGCGCCCTGGCCCTGGCAGCGGCCCCGGCGGCCGCGCAGCACTTCAGTGGTGGCCGCATGGGCGGCGGCGGCGCGCACTACAGCGGCAGCCACATGAGCGGCGGTCACGGGGGCTATGCCGGCGGCTACCATGGCGGCTACGGCGGCTATGGCGGCGGCTACCATGGTGGCTATGGCGGCGGCTATCACTCCGGATATCACTATGGCTATCGCTCCGGTTACGGCTACGGCTGGTGGGCCCCCGGCATCGTCCTCAGCTTCGGTTACGGCGGCTATGGCTACCCGTACTGCGGCTACGGCTACCCCTACTATGGGTACAACCCGTACTACTGCGGCGGTTACCCCTACGGTTACTACGGCTACTAAACTTTCCTGACTCGAAGGCTGGCCCCGCGTCTCTCAAGGCGCGGG
>DASXGB010000150.1:0-4017 GCA_036489325.1 Caulobacteraceae bacterium | reverse complement strand
AACGCAGGAGGGCCCTTCCCTTCCGATACAAGTTGCCGAAGATAACCCTCATGAATACCTATTAGGCGCGAGGCTTCGGCCGGAGAAAACCTGCGGATGGATTTTTCTGCGGCAGGGGGAAAATCGCGCAATTGCTGTGCGCGTAGCCGTTTGGAAAGCTCGACTGCGTCGGCGTTGATCAGCGATCGGAGGTCGCCCACAGTGTCGGCCAGCAGGGTGTTCGACGACGGCATGCCCAAGTCTCTGCATCTGCGCTTTTTTTGGCTGACGGACAGAATAAGCGCTGATCGGGAATAAGACCGATTCGGGAAGGAGCGCAAGGGTTATTGAGTTAACGAGGTCTTAACGGGACACCCGGGCCGTGGATCGCGGGGGCGGTCCGAAGGTCGTCAACTGCGTATCATGGCTGGGCCAGGCCAGGAATGACACCGGCAGTGCCAAACTTCGTAACATCGTCCTCGAGCACCACTCCGCGCGTGGCTGCTCTAGCTTTTCCCCATTGTTATCGCGCTGCGCGAATTCTTACACAATGATCAGGCCTAGGGGCCCCAGCGCCGGGGCCGGACTGTCGCGGCGCCGCGGTGTTCACCGGTCCCCCACGCGCGAGCTGAGCTGGGCGGATTAGGAATGGCGGGACCGTCGCATCACTACCGGGAGTGACTGGTGATCTATAGATTCTGCGGTCTTGGGCCGTTTGAGTACGGTCCCCTACCAGGCGGTGGGGCCGGACCTGGGTCGCCGTGAGACATGCACCCTGTCATTGCGCGGCGGCTATTCAAAACAGCGCCGACAGCGGCAACACATACGCCGGGCCTACATGCTGCGCTCATCCTCGCGATCGCCCGACGCTCAGTCGCCACGCGGCGGGGTTCTAACCCCGCTCGGCCACGGCAGACTCCGGAACGCGGAGATTGTGCGCCCTCACTGTCCAGAGGGTCGAATGTTTTGGCCGCGCCGCCGTTCTGGATCGGCTCCGGAAGCGTAGGAGTGGGACCGGGCGGCGAGTCCCTGTTTGATCTTCAAGCGAGGGCGCTTCCTATTAAATTAGGTCATACGAAGGCCGCCGGAAAGTTGTACGCGGACAACTCTGGCACCTGCTCCACGCCAGCGCAGGCTGGCTCCATGCTGGTGGCCCCTGCGGCATCTCGAAAATGCTGCACTGCGCTCCTCTTTGTGGCTGACGACCCGCGTCTACCTTGTACTCCACCGCAATTGCTCGCGCTCGAAACTCCGAACTGACGGCCCGTGGGCCGACACAGTTGCCAGCGTACAACTCGGACATCGTGACTTAAGGCGCTGCCGGCTTTCCCACCCTGCCACCCAGCAGAAGTCCAACGGTAATGCATCCTTCTCACCCAGTGGCGGCCCTCCCGAACCCCCCAAAGCCAGTACCCGCATGCCCCACCCAGATAGGATATCGCCTTCTATCGCGGACTCCCTACACCGGACTCCGATCCCGCTCTTCAGCGCCCCAGTTCCGCGAACGGCGTCTGCGGCTGCGGCTCGACTCCGATCGGAAGTACCGACCCACGTCCCTTTCAAGAGCCCAACCCCAAAATAGGTTTGCATCGTAGGTGCCAATACCAATTGGACGATCTTCTTATCCGGCTCCCGCGCGCGGTCAGGGGTCGGCAGCCTCCCGGACGGCGATACGAGCCACCGCGGGGATCAATCCATTTCAGTCTGCCATGACCACAACACTCCGAACAGGTCCTCGCCAAAACCAAGATCCTGCTGCGCAAGGCCGATGCGAACAATGGCCCAGACCCGACGAACCATCGTCGCCCTGCTCAACGGCTTCACTTCGACAGAATGCGCACACTCCTTCAGAAACGCAGGATACGCTTCAGCCTGACCAGATCGCGCTTTAAGTAGATCGAACGGATGGGTCTTAGCGTTGCCAGCCCTCACAGCAATCTTCGTGCAGCAGATCATTCTACTGGTCCTGTAAGCGTGATCGCGTGTCGAAGGTCAAGCTCTCAACCAGGCCACACCGCGACCACTGACTTGCTCCGACGTCCAACGGGCACTCGCGGCGTGGAAGCCACCGCTACAGTCCGGCCGCCTTTGTGAGGTTGATTTTGAACCGGTCGCGTTTGCGCTGGTAGCGGCGGGTCATTTCGGCGCTGGCGTGGCCGAGGTGTTTTTGCACGTGCGCCTCCTCGATCTGGGCGGAGGAGGCGAGGCCGGCGCGCAGCGAATGGCCGCCAAAGGCGCCCCGCCGCTCGCCCTCCGCCAGCTCGCCGCGCAGGCCGGCGGCGAGCGCGCAGCGCTTCACCAAGCGGACGACGTGCTTGTCCGTCAGCCGCTCGGACCCGACGCCACCGTTCTTCCGCGCAACGGCCCGAAACACGGGCCCGCGGGCGATCCGCCCGAGCCGCAGCCAGGTCTCGAGCAGAACGACCGGGCAGGTGTCGGAGCGCGAACCGCGGCCGATCTCGACCTCGCGCCAGCCGGTCTTGCCGCGGATGGTGAGGAGGGCGCCCTCGGGAACGATTTCGACCCAACCTGAGCCGTCCTCGGTCTCATCCGCTCCGCAGTCCAGGCCGACGATCTCGGATCGGCGCAGGCCGCCGGCGAAGCCGATCGCCAGGATGGCCCGGTCACGCAGGCCTCTCAGGTCCATGTCCAGCGTCGCCAGCATCGCCAGCAGCTCGTCGGCGAAGACGGCGGCCTTCTGCGTTGGCGGGCGCCCGTGCCGGCGGCGGATGCCGGCGAGCACGGTCGCGATATGCCGGTCCCGGATATCGAGCGGCTCGCCGATCTGACGGTAGCGCCAGGCGATCCCCGAAAGCCGCCGCTCCAGAGTCGCGACCGACAGCTCCGCGCCGCGCCGCTCGACCTGCGCCGCGAGGTACAGCCCTACCGCCTCAGGGTCGGGAGGCGTCTCCGGCAGGCCTTGGCGGCGCAGCCAGGAAGCGAACATTTTCCAGTCGGCGGCATAGGCGCGCCGGGTGTTGTCGGCTTGCGCCGAGCGAGCGTAGGCCTTGGCGCTCTCGGCGAGCCCCGCCAAGCGCCCGCTCAGACGTGCGGCGGATGGGAGCAGGGCCGGGGTATTCGCACCGGGAGCCGGGGTCTGCGGCGCCGCGCTTTCGAGCTCCCGGTCATCCGCGCGGCGACTACGGTCGAGTTGCTCGGCGGCGCCGGCCGGGGTCCCGCCGACTGGCCTGCCCAGGCCCGAGGCGCTTGGGCGCGCGGCGAGGGATCGCGCCTCGTCTTCCGGCGGCTGGGCGTGGGGCGCCTGGCGCGGGCCCCAGGCCTGCGCTGCAGTCTTTGCCGAGCGTGTTGGCCCGGGCTCCGCGGTCCGAGCGCCTGCGAGCGCGGGCGGGGCAGGGGAGGGGGTCCACGCTGACGCGCACCCCACCGAGCCGCGATCCGGCGCCTCGGCTGCGCGCGCCTCATTCAGAATGTCGTCCCGGCGCCCGGGAGAGCGTTTCAGGCCGGACTGCGCGGCCGACTCCGGAAAACCGTCGCGGGCGTCGCTGCCGGCCGGCGCGGGCCGGGCGTCGGGGCGCGCCTCCGCCGCCGGCGACCACGCCGACTGGCGATCCGATGCCTCAACGCCGTCCGAGAGGCCCCCAACTGGGCGCGGTTTCGGGCCGAATTGCGCCGCGGGTTCGGCTGCGCCGAACCGCAGATCCGCGGCGAACGGCGCGGGCAGGGGTAGGGCAGGGGCGCGTGCCTCCGCCTCAGCCGCCCTGCGGTCGGCGTCCGCCGCCGCCCGGGATAGCAGGCCCGCGCGTTCTGCCGCCCCGGGGACCGATCCGGGGTTTCCAGACGCCTCGGCGGCGTCGCGAGCGCCCGACGGAGCGTCTTCGAAGCCCCTGGCGGAGGCCTGAGGGCTTAAATTCCAGTCGTTTTCCATCGTCCCTCCCATCGTCTCGACTCATGTCCGATAAGGCAACGTTATCGGACATCCACACATCACGACAAGCGGGGCGGATTCTTCGCTCGAATAGGTGACAAAGCGCCGCGAAGAACTCACCATGGCGACGTGATTCGCCCCGACCTGACCCT
>DASXGB010000091.1:0-9922 GCA_036489325.1 Caulobacteraceae bacterium | reverse complement strand
AGCGTCTATTCGATGGATGGCGATATCGCCGACATCGGCGCCACCGCCGCGCTGGCCAAACGGTACGGCGCCTTGACCTATCTCGACGAGGTGCACGCGGTGGGCCTCTACGGCGTGCGCGGCGGCGGCGTTTCCGAGCGCGACGGCGTGGCCGGCGAGATCGACATCATCGAAGGCACGCTCGGCAAGGCGTTCGGCGTGATGGGCGGCTATATCGCCGCCGACGCGGTGCTGTGCGACGCGATCCGCTCCTATGCCAGTGGCTTCATCTTCACGACTTCCCTGCCGCCGGCCCTGACGGCGGGGGCGCTGGCCAGCATCCGCTGGCTCAAGGCGCACGACGAGGTGCGCCAGAGACACCAGGAGCGCGCCGCGACGCTGAAGGCGCGGATGGCGGTGGCCGGCCTGCCGGTGATGCCCTCGGTCAGCCACATCGTGCCGATCCTGGTGGGCGATCCGGTGCACTGCAAACAGGTCTCGGACATGCTGCTGGCCGAGCACGGCATCTATGTGCAGCCGATCAACTATCCCACCGTGCCGCGCGGCACGGAGCGCCTGAGATTCACCCCAACCCCGTTCCACACCGACGCGATGATGGATGACCTCGTCGCGGCGCTGGAGAGCCTGTGGACCCGCTGCAACATCCAGCGCCTGGGCGGGGTGGCGGCCTAGGGCGTTCCAGGGCCGCGGCTGGGCAGCGCCTGGTTCGTCCTAAGCACCGGCTGGTTTGCGCGCCGCGCCGGGGGCGGGCGCCAGGCGCCGCAGGTCGATGGCCCTCACCATCCGCTCGGATCGGGCGCCGCGGAGGTCACCTTCCACTACGAGCCGGTAGGGCCCGACACCCGCCGGCAGGGGCTGGCCGTCGGCCTTGTCGGCCAGGATGACCCTGTCCTTGCGAACCAGCGGATCAGTCTCGGCCAGCGACAAGGAGACGACGTAGCCGTCGCTGGCAGAGACCAGGACGACGTCGGAAAGGTCGGCGCCTTTCAGGTCCTTGCCGGACGGAGCGCCGACACGGGCGAGCAGGTTGGTGAGGAGGACACCGTCATAGGCGTGGGTCTTGCCTTCGACACCGACGGTGACGCTCACATGGGGCAGGGCAGCGATCTGGGCCGGCGCGAGGCTGACGTGGCGGCCGGCGAGGCCCGTCATCTCGAGCGCCTGGGCCGCGGTCTGGCCAGGCGCCAAGGCCCCGCCGATCGATCCCGCCAGGGCCAAGGCCGTGACCAGAACGAAGGACCGGCTCCCTGAGGAACGCATCGGCTCTATCAATGCAGCACGATGAACCCGTAGCGGCGGAACACGGCCGCCGCGCTCGGGCCGCGCAGGAAGGCGAGAAAGTCCTTCGCCTGGCCGTTCTTCGACGCCGCCACCAGGGCCATGGGATAGACGATCGGCGGGTGGCTGGCGTCCGGGAAGAGGCCGACGATGCGCACTCTGGGTTCGATCCTGGCGTCGGTGTCGTAGACGATCCCGAGCGGCGTCTGGCCCTGGGCGACGAACTGCAGGGCGGCGCGGACGTTTTCGGCGGGCGCCAGCTTGCCTGCGACGCTGTCCCAGACATCGAGCGCGATGAGCGAGGCCTTGCCGTATCGGCCGGCCGGCACGTCGGGGCCGGCGACCGCCAGGCGGCCGTCGCCGCCGAGCGCGCGGGCCAGGGGCATGCCCTTGGCGATGCGAAGCTGAACCTTGGAACTGGCCGGGGCGATCAGGGCCAGGTGGTTGGTCAGCAGGTTGCGTCGCGAGGCGGCCACGACCAGGCCGCGCTTCTGGACATAGTCCATCCAGTCGGCATCCGCGGAGATGAAGACGTCGGCCGGCGCCCCGGATTCGATCTGCCGGGCGATGGCCGAGGAGGCGCCGTAGGAGAAGACCACGGGCTGCCCGGTGGCGGCGGTAAAGGCCTTGCCGGCCTCATCCATGGCGTTCTTCAGCGACGCCGCCGCAAAAACGATGATCGGCGCCTTGGCCTGGGCCTGGACGGCCGCCGGCGCGGCGAGGGCCAGAGCCGCCAGGGCGGTGAGCAGGACGCGTCGAGAGAGCTTGGCGATCATGGTTCACTCCAGGGCGAGGATGACGTGGAAGGCCTTGATGAGAGCGACGGCGCGCTGACCCACCTCGAGGCCAAGCGATCGCCGGCTTTCCAGAGTGAGGGAGGTCGTGAGGGACTTGCCGTCCACGATCTCCAGGGTGACCTCGCTGTTGACGGCCCCGTCCGTCACCTCGACGATCCGGCCTTCGAGGTGATTGCGAGCCGATGTCCGCGGGACGTCAGCTCCCGGCATGAGGATGATCGAGCTGGCCTGGATCAGGGCGACGGCGGCGCGGCCTGGCGCCAGGCCCAGATCGCTGGCGCTCTGGCTGGTGACGATGGCTACGATCTCGATCCCGTCGGCGATCCGGAGCGTCACTTCCGAATTGACGACCCCCTCGGTCACCTGGACGATCACGCCCCGCAGAGCGTTGCGCGCGCTGGTCTTCATGCCGAGACTCCAGAAAAGAGATTTCAGGGGCGGACGGGCCGGATCGCCGAAGCGTCGCTCGAGGGCGTCGACGACGTGGGCCAGCTCCGCCTCGACGGCGCGGAAGGTGTCGATCGCAGCCAGGCCCTCCTCGGTCACCACGGCGAAGCCGCCTAGCCGGCCACCGGCCCTGGCGGTGACGAGCGGCTGGTCGAAGAGGTTGTTGAGCGCCTGGACGGCGTCCCAGGCGCCCTTGTAGCTCAGGCCCACAGCCTTGGCCGCCAGGGCGATCGATCCGAGGTCGCGGATCGCCTCCATAAGCGCGATGCGTTCGCCGCCCACGCGTGCGCCCCCGTCCTTGGCGAGGACAAGGCTGGCGGTGAGGGAGGCGATTGCGTCCATTGAGGTTCAGAATCCAAGCTGGGTGCGGATCGCGATGACGTTGTAGCTCTGGCCGATCTGCGCACCCACCGGCGTCAGGAACACCGATGCGTTGGGCGAGAGCCGCCACAGGCGCACGTGCTGGCCCTCCAGAGCGATGCGCACATAGGGAACGGGGTACCAGTTGAGCCCAGCGGTCCAGGTCTGCAGGTCGCCGCCCCTGATGGCGCTGGCGACCGGCGCCGCGCCTAGGTCGCCGCCGGCGAAATTCAGGTTCATGTCGGCATAGCGCAACGCCACCTCAAGGTCGCCGAAACCCCCGCCGCCGATCGGATGGGGCACGGGCGGGGCGTCAAAGGCCGCGGTCTGGGCGTTGTAGCGGCGCGCCTCGCCGGTCAGCACCCAGCTGCCTTCCACATACCAGCCCTGGAAATGCGGATTGGCGACGCCGGTCAGGGTGCGCTGGACATCGAAATGATCGTATTCGCTCTGGATGAGCAGGCCACGCCACTGGGCGGCGAACTCGGCGCCTTCCTCGTCGGCGTGCCGGGCGTCGATATTGCCGGTGTTGATGAGCTTGGTCCCGTCGATGCGAAGCTCGGCCTGGTCGCCAAACGACACGGTACCGATGGTCGGCGCCCCAGCGTTTGTCGGCCCGCCGGTGTTGGCCGGACGGTCCAGGTAGCTGGCGTGGACGCCCACATGGACGCGCCAGTCGTCGCCATGCAGGGGCGTGGCGGCGAGACGGCCGACAAAGGCCAGGGGATCGCCGAAATTCTGAGGAACGCTGGTCCCGTTCGAACTGATCACGCCGATGGTGCGGCCGGTGACCGCGGCCGAGGCCAGCCAGTGGTCGCCGCCGGCGGAGAGCTGGGCGGCGATGCGGGTATCGCCGGCGGCGAAGTTGCGGGCGATGTCAGCCGAGGCGGCCCGCTCCAGGAGGGGCTGGGCGGCCGTGGAGTCCTGGTCCGCCAGTCCTTCCAGCGGGGGGAAGGCGCCGACGCGCAACCTGAACGGCTTCCAGCCTGAATACTGCACCCAGGCCTCGTAGAGCTGGCCGGCGTTCTCGACCCCCGAACCGCCGAAATCAAACACGACCCGGTATTGGAAATCGCCGAAGGCATTGCCGTAGACGCCGATGCGGGCGCGGCGGAAGTCCGTTCCGTTCTTGAGTTGACGCGCGTGGGCAAAATCGACGTTGGCAGCCGTGGCCCCCAGCGCCGGTCCGGAGCGGCGCAGGTCGGTGCTGATCGGTCCGGCCGGGTCCTGGAAGTAGTCGCCGGCATCGAGCTGGACCAGGGCATAGAGATTGGCGCTGAAGCGGCCGTCCTCGGTCGACACACGCGGGGGGCCGTTGGTGAGGCTGGCGGTTACGGCGTTCGGCGAATGAACTGCGGCGGCGGGTATCGTGGCCGCCGGCGCGGCTTTCAAGGCGGCCACCTGGGCCTCGAGGTCTCGGACCTCATGTTTGAGGGCGGCGTTCTCCTGCGACACCTCGGCCTGTGACTTAACCTGGGCCTGCAGAGCGGCGACGGCGGCTTCGAGCCGGGCGATCCGCGCGTCCTCGTCCGTTGGGTCTGCGGCCAGGGCGTGACCCGCTGCCGAAAGCGCCAACGTCATCGCTGTCCCGCCGACCATGGCGCGCATGGCGCGGCCCCGCGCTGAAGCTCTTGTCATCCCGCCACCCCCCCCCCGCCTGTTATGCAGTTCATCTACATAACGCCACGCGCATGAGGTGGACGCAAGCCAGGGGAAGCTCCCGTTCAGGAGGGCGGCGACTCGAGCTCGGCCCTTTGCTTGCGGGTGAGGCCGGCGCGCACGAGGTCATAGGAGTGGGCGGCCTGGCGCTCGACCTCCTCGATCGGCACGTCGGCATCGAGATCGATGCTGATCCAGAATCGCCGGTCGAGGTGGGAGCGATGGCCGACGCCGGCGTATTGCTCGCGCAGGATCTCCGCGAGATGCGGATCGCATTTCAGGATGACGTTGTGGATGCGCCGCGTCTCGAGGATGGCGAACATCTTGCCCATGACCTTGTAGAGGGTGACGCCAGGCGCAGAGGGCAGGGCGCCGCCGACGGCGCCGGGCTTGGCCTCGAGCGCAGCCCTGAGGGAAGCGGTCCGTTGAGCCAGGTCCAAGCGATCCTCCCTCAGCGCGGCCAGGGAGCTTAGCAACGGTGAGGCCTGGCCGACAGCGTGGCCTTGCGAGGCCCGTTTCGGCGGCGGTTGACCGCGCGCCGCATCGGTCTAAGACGCCCCTCCATTCCTCGAAAGAATCCGGAGGCGAGTCGTGAGCATGACGGCGGCGACGAAGAGCCCACCCAGCAGCGTCTCCGCCGATCTCGCCGCGGCCGATCCAGCCGTCTTCGAGTCCATCGGCCGCGAGTTCCGCCGCCAGCAGGACCAGATCGAGCTGATCGCCTCGGAGAACATCGTCTCGCGGGCGGTGCTCGAAGCCCAGGGTTCGGTGCTGACCAACAAGTATGCCGAGGGCTATCCCGGCCGGCGCTACTACGGCGGCTGCGAATTCGTCGACGAGGTCGAGACCCTGGCCATCGAGCGGGCCAAGGCCCTGTTCGGCGCCGCCTGGGCCAACGTCCAGCCGCACTCCGGCTCGCAGGCCAACCAGGCCGTGTTCATGGCCCTGATGAAGCCAGGCGACACCTTCATGGGCATGGACCTGGCGGCCGGCGGCCACCTCACCCACGGCAAGTCGGTCAATCAGTCCGGCAAGTGGTTCCATCCGGTGGCCTACACCGTGCGCACCCAGGACCAGCTAATCGACTATGACGGCATGGCCGAGATCGCGCTCGAGCATCGGCCCAAGCTGATCATCGCCGGCGGCTCGGCCTATAGCCGCACGATCGATTTCGCCCGCTTCCGCGAGATCTGCGACAGCGTCGGCGCCTATCTGATGGTCGACATGGCCCATTTCGCGGGCCTGGTGGCGGCCGGCCTCTTTCCCGACCCGCTGCCGCACGCCCACGCGGTGACCACGACCACGCACAAGACCCTGCGCGGGCCGCGCGGCGGCATGATCCTCTCCAATCACCTCAAGCTCGCCAAGAAGATCGACCAGGCGGTGTTCCCGGGGCTGCAGGGCGGGCCGCTGATGCATGTGATCGCGGCCAAGGCGGTGGCGCTGGGCGAGGCCCTGCAGCCGGACTTCAAAGCCTATGCCCAGGCGGTGATCGACAACGCGAAGGCCCTGGCCGAGGCCCTGATGGCGTCGGGCATGGACATCGTCTCCGGCGGCACCGACAGCCACCTGATGCTCCTCGACCTGCGGCCCAAGGGGGTCACCGGCAAGGCAGCGGAGGCCAGCCTGGAGCGGGCCAACATCACCTGCAACAAAAACGGCATCCCCTTCGATCCGGCGCCGCCGGCGATCACCTCGGGCCTGAGGCTCGGAAGTCCGGCCGGCACGACGCGCGGCTTCGGCGAGGCCGAGTTCCGGCGCATCGGCAAGCTGATCGCCGAGGTGGTCGATGGCCTCGCCGCCCACGGCGAGGAGGAGAACGGCGCCGTCGAGGCCCGGGTGCGCGGCGACGTGAAAGACTTGACCGCACGGTTCCCGATCTACATCTGACTGAGCCGCCCTAGAGCGCGATGCGATCAGGAAACCACCTGATCGTTGAATCGCGCTCTAGAAAATGACAATCGAGCGCTCTCTCACCGCAAAAGCGATTCCACTTTTGCTGAGCGCGCTCTGGGTCGGAAGGGGCTGTTGCATGCGTTGCCCGTTCTGCGGCGAACCGGAAAGCCAGGTGAAGGACAGCCGCCCATCCGAGGATGGGGCGACGATCCGGCGTCGGCGACTGTGCCCCGAGTGCGGCGGGCGGTTCACCACCTTTGAGCGGGTGCAGCTGCGCGAACTGACGATTCTCAAACGCTCTGGCCGGCGCGCGCCCTTCGACCGCGACAAGCTGGTCCGTTCGATCTCCACCGCCACCCGCAAGCGCCCGGTCGATCCCGAGCGCGTGGAGCGCATGGTCAACGGCATTGTCCGCCAGCTCGAGAGCATGGGCGAGACCGAACTGGCCTCCACCGTGGTCGGCGACATGGTGATGAAGGCGCTCAAGACGCTCGATGACGTCGCCTATGTTCGCTACGCCTCGGTCTATCGCGATTTCCGCCAAACCGAGGACTTCGCCCAGTTCCTGAACGAAGAGGGCCTATCGGAAGAGGTGGAAGAGCAGGAAAAGTTGGGGGGGCGGTGAAACGCCCGAAACGCCCCGCCCGTTCGGTGGCGCGCCTGGCGGCGGTCCAGGCCCTCTATCAGATGGACATCGCGGGCCTGGGCGCCGAGGCGGTGATCCGCGAGTTCCACGACCACCGGTTCGACCGCGACCTGGATGGCGAGGCGGGGAGCGGCGAGAGCCGGCCGTTGGCGCCGGCGGACGAGGCCTGGTTCGCGCTGATAGTGCGCGGCGTCACCGAAGCCCAGGCCGAGGTCGACCGGAAGATCCGCAAGCGGCTGGCGAGCGGCTGGAAGCTCGAGCGGATCGACGCCACCGCCCGGGCGATCCTGCGGGCCGCAGCGTTCGAGCTGTTGGCGCCCGATGCACCCGTGGAGGTGGTGATCGACGAGTATGTCGAGATCGCCAAATCGTTCTTCGAGGGGCCCGAGCCAGGGTTCGTCAACGCCGCCCTGGACGGCATCGCGGCCGACCAGGGGGGCTGATGACGAAGTTTGCCGATGACAGGACCGGTTGACGAATTCGACTGGATCGCCTCGCTGCGCGGGCTGACGCGGGGCGATGCGAGGGCGCTCGATCTGGCCGACGACGCGGCGATCGTTCCCGGCCGGCCCGGATTCGACCTCGTGATCTCCAAGGACGCCATGGTCGAAGGCGTTCATTTCCCCGTGGGCGAGGCGCCGGACGTCATCGCCAGACGGCTGCTGCGGACCAGCCTCTCGGACCTGGCCGCCAAGGCGGCGGCCCCGTTCGGTTATCTGCTCCTGACCGCCTGGCCGCCGGGCCGCGACGAGGCCTGGCGCGGGCGATTCCGCGCTGGCCTGGAAGCGGACGGCGAAGACTTCGGCATCGCCCTGCTGGGCGGTGATACGGTCTCCACGCCCGGGCCTCTGACGCTGAGCGCTACGGTGTTTGGCTGGGCAGAAGCGGGGAGGGCCATGCTGCGCTCGGGCGCTCGGGCGGGCGACGCGCTGATAGTTTGCGGCCCCATCGGCGACGGCTGGCTGGGGCTGATGGCCGCGCGCGGCGAGATTCCCGATCCTGACGGCGCCCTGGCCAGGCACTATCGCCTGCCGGCGCCCCTCCTGATGCTGCGCGCGCCGCTCCTCGCCCACGCCCGGGCCTGCGCCGACGTCTCCGACGGCCTGATCGCCGACGCGGGCCATGTCGCCGAGGCGAGCGGCGTGGGTCTGGCGATCGAGCTCGTCGACCTACCCCTGTCGGCGGCCGCCGGCCGCTGGCTCGCCGGCGAGGCCGACACGGCCGCGGCGCGAATCGCGCTGGCGAGCGGCGGCGACGACTACGCTCTGGTCTGCGCCGTGGGACCGGCAGAGGCGGCGGCCTTCATCGCCGAGGTCGAGGCACTCGGCGTTCCGGCTCGCCTTGCCGGCGCGTTTGTTGCGGCGTCCGGCGTGACGCTCACCGTCCATGGCGAAGGCGTGGAAACCGGCCGTACAGGCTGGCGACATTCAGAGGGCGAAGACGGCCGCTGAAATCGCCACAGAGGGCGACTTGCTTTGCCGGGCGGCTTTTGGCAGGTTCCCGCGACTTTTTGGGGCGGCCTTGCTCCCAAGATCCTAATCGCCGGGCGCCACGCTCGCTTTTCTTTTCAACGCGCTTGCGCCGGCCACTTGCGCCCGCGGGCGAGACCTTAAGGACTATCCTGAGATGAACCTGGTGCTCGAGCTGGTGATCGCCGCCGGCCTGCTGGCGGTGGCCTATGGCGTCCTTCAGGCCGCATCGCTGATGCGCGCCCCGGCCGGCAATGCGCGTATGCAGGAGATCGCCGCCGCTATCCAGGAGGGCGCGCAGGCCTATCTGCGCCGGCAATACACCGCCATCGGCATCGTCGGGGTGGTGATCCTGGTGGTAATCTTCTTCCTGATCGGCAAGGTCGAGGCCCTGGGCTTCCTGATCGGCGCCACCCTTTCGGGCGCGGCCGGGTTCGCCGGCATGCTGATCTCGGTCAGGGCCAATGTGCGCACGGCCCAGGCCGCGTCCAGCAGCCTGGCGGCCGGCCTCTCCCTGGCCTTCCGCTCCGGCGCGGTGACCGGGATGCTGGTGGCCGGCTTCGCCCTGCTGGGCGTGGCAGGCTATTTTGCAGTCCTGACCGCCGGCTTCGGCCTGGAGGCGACCAGCCGCGATGTGGTCGATTCTCTGGTCTCGCTCGGCTTCGGCGCCTCGCTGATCTCGATCTTCGCCCGTCTCGGCGGCGGCATCTTCACCAAGGGCGCGGACGTCGGCGGCGACATGGTCGGCAAGGTCGAGGCCGGCATCCCCGAGGACGACCCCCGCAATGCGGCGACCATCGCCGACAACGTGGGCGACAATGTCGGCGACTGCGCCGGCATGGCCGCGGACCTGTTCGAGACCTATGCGGTGACCACCGTGGCCACCATGGTGCTGGCGGCGATCTTCTTCCGCGGCACCGACTCGGTGGGTCCGATGATGCTGCTGCCGCTGGCCATCTGCGGCGTCTGCATCATCACCTCGATCGTCGGCACCTTCTTTGTGAAGCTTGGCGCCAGCCAGTCGATCATGGGTGCGCTCTACAAGGGCCTGATCGCCACCGGCATTTTGTCGCTGATCGGCGTCGCCGTCGTCATCCATTGGCTGATCGGTTTCGGCCCGCTCGCCGGCGTGAACTATACCGGCACGGCGCTGTTCGAATGTGGAATCGTCGGCCTTGCCGTCACCGGACTGATCATCTGGATCACCGAATACTACACCGGCACTGATTTTCGTCCGGTGAAGTCGATCGCGGCGTCGTCGGTGACGGGCCACGGTACCAACGTGATCCAGGGGCTGGCGATCTCGATGGAGGCAACCGCCGCACCGGCGCTCGTCATCATCGCCGGCATTCTCGTCACCTACAGCCTCG
>DASXGB010000087.1:0-13742 GCA_036489325.1 Caulobacteraceae bacterium | reverse complement strand
CAGTTATGTACATCAATTCCGACGCCAACGGCCGGGGATTCCTCGGGACCGAAACCAGTTACATCCTTCGCGGTTTCATCGATCAAGCCGCTGAAGACGTGCCCGATCCCGAAATGGGGGCGACGGTGCGCGATCGCGCCCTTGCCCGCTTGGACGTCCAGTCGCTGGAGGCCGGAGCCTCTCCCGAGCTCAGGGCGCGAGCCGCCGAGGCCGAGCGAACCGAGAAGCTGCCGATCGGCGATCTGGGATCCGGATCCGACTACACACCATTCGTGCAGCACCTCGGAATCGCCTCGATCAATCTTGGCTTCGGCGGCGAGGGCCAGTCCGGCGGGGTCTATCATTCAGCCTATGACACGTTCGAGCACTTTGCCCGCTTCGGCGACCCAGGCTTCGCCTATGGTGTGACGCTTGCCAAGGTGACGGGCCGCCTTGTGCTTCGCGCCGCCGACGCCGACCTAGATCCATTCAAGTTTGACAATCTGGCGTCGACCGTTGGCGACGAGATTTCCGAACTGAAGAAGCTGCTCGTCACCAGGCGCGACCACGCGCTCTGGGTGAATCGTCTCCTCGACCGCAAAGCCTACGATCTCTCGGCTGACCCAAAGGAATCCTGGGGGCCGCCTGACCGGGAAGATATCCCGCCCGAAATCGACTTCTCTGCCCTGGAGAAGTCTGTCGATCGCCTCCGTGTCAGCGCGAAGGCCTATGATCTGGCGATGGACCACGACCCCAATCCCGCAGACTTGGCCAAGGCCAACTCGATTCTGCAGGGTCTCGAGCAGAGCCTGACTCTCGATGCCGGTCTTCCCGGCCGCCCGTGGTATCGTCACCTTCTTTATGCGCCCGGACTTCTGACCGGCTATGGCGCCAAGACGCTCCCTGGCGTGCGGGAAGCGATCGAGGGCAGCCGATGGGACGAAGCCCGCCGGTACATCGTCCTCACAGCCGCCGTGCTAGATGCGGCCGACGCCAGGGTCGATGAGGCGACCAGGACGCTGGCGCAATAGGATCTCAGCCGAGGATGGACAAAGCGACGACCCGACCCAAAACCGGATTTTCTCCCGGTCCTTTTGTCCGCGAGGGCGTGCTTGAGTTGCGCGCCAACGGATTGGCGGCCGAGCTTGGTCTCGCCGCCCTCACCATCGGTGTCGCAACGGTCGTCGCCTGGGCGCTGACCCGGTTGTCGCCCGGAGTTCTACCCGGCGCCCTGCTCTTCCCGGCCCTTCTGATCGCGAGCGTGATCGGCGGCTGGCGGTCGGGCCTCGCCGCTGGCGTCCTGGGTTTCGCGACCAGGGCCTTGGTGATGCGGGCGGCGCCCGATCCGATTTTCTCTTCCGAGACGCCCAACCTTGCCAATCTCCTCATCTTCGTCCTGGCGATCTCGGCGGTCGTGGCAATCGGCTCCTACGTCCATTTCTTGCTCGATCGCCTGCACAGCGGCAGGGACGAAATGATCGAACGAAACCTGCGCTACGCGACCTTGTTTGAAACGGTGCCCGAGGGTTTCGCAGTCTGCGAGGCGATCCGCGACGACGAGGGCAAGCTCGTCGATTACTCCATCATCGAGATAAATCCGGCATTGCGGAGCCTGTTGAACGTCGGACCGGAAGTCGTCGGCTCCCGCCTGAGCGATTCGCCCTACGATTGGACGCGCTGGCTGAAACTCTGCGACCAGGTTCTGACGACGGGCGAGCCCGTCGTCTTCGAGCGCTTCAATCGCCCATACAAGCTTTGGCATGAAGTCCACCTGAGCCGCCTCTCCGAAGGACAGCTGGCCCAGTTCTTCTTCGACATCACCGCGCGCAAGGCGAACGAGGCGAGGCAAGCGGAACTCTTCGAAGAACTGAACCATCGGGTGAAGAACAACCTGGCGATCGTCGCCGGGGTCTTGCAGTTGCAGGCCAAAGAGTCCGAAGAGAGGACCCGCGGCGAACTAATGAAGGCGGCTGCGAGGGTGCAGACCATCGCAGAAATTCATGGCGCGCTCACTCACGGAAGCGGCGCCGACAGCGTCGATTTCGCCGCCTATCTCGAGGCCCTCTGCCTCGGCCTTCGCCGATCCCTTGCGAGCGACAGGGAGATTGACCTGGGTCTCAGAGCTGACCCGGCGCTGGTCAAGGTCGAGGCCGCGATCCCCCTGGGGATGGTGGTCAATGAACTGGTGACCAACGCGGTGAAGTACGCCTATCCGGCGCCCAAGGGCGGACCGATTGACGTTCGCTTCAGGCACGAGGGCGGTGAAATCTTCCTAACCGTGCGGGACGCCGGGCGAGGCTTGCCGGAAGACGCGGAGCGACGGAATGGCGGTCTGGGCATGCGGCTGGTCCGATCGCTCGTCGAACAGATCGGCGGCGAGTTGACGGTCCGTGGCGACGCCGGAGCTTACTTTGAGATCAGACTCAGAAACGAACTCCCTGCCGCGCCGGTAGAATAGCCGCTTATCGCCTTCACAAGCTAAGACTCCTGCGATGATCCGCCAGAGACGCACGCGCATTGTCGCCACATTGGGCCCGGCCAGCCGCGCCCCCGAAATGGTGCTCGCCTTGGCGATGGCCGGCGCGGACGTCTTTCGGTTGAATTTCAGCCATGGCGATCACGAACACCACGGCGCTGCGGTCCGCGCGGTGCGCCGTGCGGAAACCGAGATTGGCAGGCCACTCGCCGTCCTCGCCGACCTGCAAGGACCTAAGTTCCGCCTTGGCGCTTTCGTGGGCGGCGGCGTCGACATCCGTCGCGGGCAGAGTCTGAGACTAGATCTCGACCCGGCGGCGGGAGATCGCCGGCGCGTTCAATTCCCCCATCCCGAGGTGCTACGGGCACTCAAGCCGGGCGACCTTCTTTTCGTCGATGACGGAAAGGTCAGGCTGGCGGTGACCAAGACGGGACGGGACTTGGTCGACACCAAGGTGCTCGTCGGCGATCGATTGTCCGACCGCAAAGGCGTGGCCGCGCCGGGCTTGGCTATTCACACCCCTGCCCTCACCTCCAAAGACCGGGCCGACCTCGATTTTGCGCTTCGTCAGAAGGTTGACTGGGTGGCGCTATCTTTCGTCCAGAGCGCATCGGACATGACCGATCTTCGCCGGCTGGTCGCCGGGCGGGCGTCGGTCCTTGCCAAGATTGAGAAGCCGTCCGCACTCAATGAGTTAGAGCCTATTCTTGACGCGAGTGATGGGTTGATGGTGGCCAGGGGCGATCTCGGCGTCGAACTGGCCCCCGAGGAGGTGCCAGTAGCGCAGAAGATCATCGTGCGGGCGGCCCGGCGTCGGGGCGCTCCGGTGATCATCGCCACCCAAATGCTGGATTCGATGACCTTCAACCCGCAACCAACCCGCGCCGAGGCGTCAGACGTAGCCAACGGGGTCTACGAGGGCGCCGACGCTCTCATGCTTTCGGGGGAAAGCGCCGCGGGCGCATATCCGGTCGAGTCCGTGGCGATGATGGACGCCATCATTCGCCGTGTCGAAGCAGATCCTTTGTGGCGCAGCCTGATGCGGGCCGAGCACGGCGAAGATGACGACGAGGATGTGGACGCCCTGATCGCAGCGGCGACGCGGGCCGCGGAGGCGAGGTCGACCGCTTGTCTGGTCGCCTATTCGACGACGGGCGCAACCGCCAGACGCCTGGCCCGCGAACGCCCGACCCATCCGATCCTGGCCATCGTGCCGGAGATAACGGTCGCGCGCCGGCTTGGCCTGGTCTGGGGCCTGGAGCCGCGCGTGGCGTCCCAACCGCGCGGCGTCGCGGCCATGACCGACGAGGCCGCGCACCTGGCCGCTGACCTCGGTCTCGCACCGAACGGCGCCCGCGTTCTAATTATTGCCGGCCCGCCCCTGGGCGCCCCCGGCGCGGCCAATCTGTTGCGGATCACCCACGCGCCAAAGGCTCGAAGCGAGGCTTGAGGCGGAGCCAATCGGCCGGCAATGGCGTTTTGCGTAGCGGAGCCTTAGCTTAGGCCTGTATCCCCCGGTATCTGGAGGGGTCTGAGGGAAAATGGACCGACCAGCCGACTTTCGGTTCCAGCAGACAGATCAAGGGCCGACCGTGGTCCTCGTCGGCGACTGGACCGCTGTCGATATGGGGACGGCGAACGAACGCCTGGCATCGGCGCTCAAGGACCAGTCCGGCATGGACATAGACCTGTCCGAGGTCGGGCATTGCGACACCTCGGGCGCGTGGGGGGTTCTTCGCGCCGCGCAGGGGGCTCGCCAACCGGGCCGGATCATAGCCCCTCCGACGGTCTCAAAACTTATCGATCTAGTACGCGACGCCCTGGCGACAGAGTCGACTCCCAAGGCTCGCCCGCATGCTTTCTTTGATCTTTTCGAGCGGATTGGCCGAGGCGTGACCGACCTCGGGATCAACATCTACGACAGCATCGTCTTCAACGGTCACTTGCTGATTGCCGTCGCGCGGGCCGCGCGGTCGCCTCGGAAGATCCGGTGGGCGGCGGTCGTATTGCTGGCCGAGCGAGCGGGCCTGGACGCAATGCCGATCGTGGCGGTGACTACCTTCTTCATTGGCGCGGTCGTCGGCATGGTTGGCGCCAACATGCTTTCCAAGTTCGGCGCCCAGGTCTTCGTCGTCGAACTGATCGGCGTTGGAGTGCTGCGCGAGTTCAACATCCTGATCACGGCCCTGCTGCTGGCCGGCCGCTCCGGCTCCTCCTTTGCTGCGGAGATCGGATCGATGAAAATGAACCAGGAGATCGACGCCATGGTGGTCCTGGGCGTGGATCCGTTCGAGGCCCTGGTTCTGCCGCGATTCCTGGCGCTGCTGCTGACCATCCCCTTGCTGACTTTTATCGCCACCTTGGCGGGACTTGCCGGAGGCCTGGCCGTGTCGTGGGCGGCGTTGGGCCTGGCGCCGACCACGTTCTTCCAGCGTCTGGTCGATAATGTTGGCCTGACCCACTTCTGGGTGGGCATGTCCAAGGCGCCGGTGATGGCGATGGTGATCGCCGGCATAGGTTGCCGGCAGGGCCTGGAGGTCGGCGGCGACGTGGACTCCCTGGGCCGCCGAGTCACCGCTGCCGTGGTGCACGCCATTTTTGCGGCGATCATGATCGACGCAATTTTCGCGCTTATCTACATGGAGCTCAACATTTGAGCGCCGAGCGGCCCACAGATGAACTTCTGGACCTAGAGGCGCCGCCGATCGAGGTGCGCGGCCTTGTTTCGCGCTATGGCGACAACCTGGTCCACGATGGCCTGAACCTCGTCGTGCCGCGGGGCCAGGTGGTCGGTATTGTCGGCGGCTCGGGCGCGGGCAAAACGGTCTTGCTAAACACTATCATTGGCCTGCGGGAGCCCGAGGCTGGTTCAGTGCGAATTTTCGGTCGCGACATCCGCTACGCACGGCGACGGGTGTGGACGGAGATCGAGCGCCGCTGGGGCGTCTTGTTCCAGCGTGGCGCACTGTGGTCGAACCTTTCCGTGCGGGAAAATGTCGCCGCACCGATGTACGAACACACGGACATGGCGAAGGACGAGATCGACCAGCTGGCCGACCTTAAGATCGCCCTGGCTGGCCTGCCGCCCGGCGCGGGCGCCCTCAAGCCGTCCGAGCTTTCCGGCGGCATGACCAAGCGCGCCGCCCTTGC
Organism: Caulobacteraceae bacterium; assembly: GCA_036489325.1. Classification (GTDB taxonomy): domain Bacteria; phylum Pseudomonadota; class Alphaproteobacteria; order Caulobacterales; family Caulobacteraceae; genus Acaudatibacter. The sequence continues at coordinate 8,137 of DASXGB010000087.1, read as the reverse complement.
CAGGGCCTTGGCGCTCGACCCCGAACTGCTGTTCCTGGACGAGCCCACATCGGGCCTGGATCCGATCAGCGCGGCAGCCTTTGACAGCCTGATCGAGGACCTATCCGAAAGCCTGCGCCTGACCGTTTTCATGGTCACTCACGATCTCGACAGCCTGTACAAGATCACTGACCAGGTGGCGGTGATCGCCGACAAGAGAGTCGTCGCCATGGGGCCGGTGGCTGAAGTGGCGTCATCCGACCACCCCTGGGTCAAATCCTATTTCCACGGCGAGCGCGGACGAGTGGCCGCAGAAGCCAAGCGAGAGCCGGCCTGATGGAACGCAACGCCAACTATGCCCTGGTGGGCCTGATCTCGGCGATCGTATTCGTCGGCTTGGTGGTGTTCGTCGTCTGGCTGGCCGGCAACGGCTTTTCGCGCAGTCTCGATACCTATGACATCCTGTTCAAAGGTCCCGTTCGCGGCCTCTCAAAAGGCGCGGAAGTCGACTTCAACGGCATCAAGGTGGGCGAGGTTCAGCGGATCTATCTCGATCCCAAGGACGCGACGATGGTCATCGCCGAGGCGCGCGTCTCATCGGATGTGCCGATCCGGCAAGACAGCATCGCAACGCTCGAACCCCAAGGGATCACCGGGGTCAACTACGTCCAGATCAGCGCCGGAACGCCTTCAAAGCCCCTGCTCAAGGACGTGACCCCGGCAGGCGTGACGCCCATCATTCAAACGCGAACGGACGCCTTTTCGAGCCTGCTAGCGGGCGGCGGAGGCATCGTCCTGAAGGTCGGGGAAACGCTCGATCGCGTTAATCAGGTCCTCAGCGATAAGAACATTCAGACGATCGGCACCAGTTTGAGCAACGTCAAGTCCCTGACCGATGAGCTGGCCAAGCGGAAGGCGATCATTGGAGACGCCCAGAAGACCGTCCAGGACGCGGACGCGGCCGTGAACCAGTTCAAGGACCTGGCCAAATCCGGTGACAACCTCCTCAACGGCAACGGCAAGCAGACCTTTGCGAAGCTTTCCGATGCGGCCACCCAGATCGAGGCGGCGGCCAAGAGCCTGAAAGCCATGACCGATAGTCTGAAGGGACCGACGTCCCGGTTCGCGACGACAGCTCTGCCACAGGTAAGCGGCGCCATCTCCAGCCTTCGCAGAGCGACGGATCAGTTCAATGAGCTGGTCGGAGAAATCCGCAACAATCCGCGCGGCTTTGTCGCCAAACCCCCGGCCAAGCAAGTGGAGGTCAAGCCTTGAGGCGCCGAACATTTCTCCTCGCAGCACCGGCAGGACTTCTGGCTGGTTGCGTCAGCTTGTTTCCTAAGGAAACGTCAGTCCAACTCTACCGCTTCGGCGGCAACCTTACCCCTGTCCAGCAACCTCCCGCGGCGCCAAACACGACCTTCGCCGTCGCGGCCCTGCCGATCATTTTCTACGGCCCGGCGGCGGGCGACCAGATCTTGACAACCACCGGAGACGAAGCCGCCTACATCAAGGGGGAAAGGTGGGTGACGTCGGCATCCAGCCTTTTCGAGCAGGCGCTCGCCAACTCCTTCGACGCCACGCCCGGACCGGCGCGTCTCCTATCGCGAGGGGAGCCGGTCCCGCCTGATCTCTATCTGAAGCTGGATGTCCGGACGTTCGAAGCCCGCTACATGCGGGGCCAGGGCGCTGCGCCGACGATCGAAGTGGCCGTCGACGCTGCGCTAAGCGTACCTGCCGGCGCAACGGTCTCTGCGCAAAAGCTGTTCAGCGCCAGCGTGCCGGCAGACGCCAACCGCGGCAGTCGGATCGCGGCCGCCTTCGATCAGGCGGTGACCCAGGTACTCCGGGCGCTCGTCGAATGGGTCGACACGAAGGGAATGGGTTAGGACACGTCCAGGCCGGCGAGCCGCTTGGCGGCGGTCAGGGTGTTGCGAAGCAGACAGGCGACCGTCATCGGCCCTACCCCATTGGGTACCGGCGTAATCCATCCAGCGACCTGCGCGGCCTCCTTGAAAACCACGTCGCCTACAACTTTGGTCTTGCCCGCTGCGGCTTTCACCGGATCGCGGAACGGCACGCGGTTGATGCCGACATCGATCACCGCCGCCCCCGGTTTGATCCAGTCGCCGCGGATGAGCCCCGGCCGCCCCACGGCCGCCACCAAGACGTCAGCGCGCCTGCAAATTGCCGGCAGATCCCGGCTCCGCGAATGGGCCAGCGTGACCGTGCAGTTGGCGCCTAGAAGCAGTTGGGCCACCGGACGTCCGACAAGCACGGAACGTCCCACGACCACCGACTCAAGCCCCGTCAGATCGCCCACCGTGCGCCGCAATAGGATCAAGCACCCAAGGGGCGTGCAGGGCGCCATACCGGACATGCCGCTTGCCAGCCTTCCGGCGTTGATGAGCGTGAGGCCATCGACGTCCTTGTCCGGATCAATAACGTCGATCACCGCCGACTGATCGATCCCGGGCGGCAGCGGTAGTTGGACAAGTATGCCGTGCACCAGGGGGTCGGCATTCAAACGTCGAACCAGATCGACGAGCTCAGACTGGCTCGTGTCCGCTGCCAGTCGGTGCGTGAAGGAACGCATGCCGGCCGCCAAGCTCTGTTCCCCTTTGGAGCGAACATAGATCTGGCTGGCGGGGTCATCGCCCACGAGAACGACAGCGAGACCTGGTTTCAGCCCGTGTTCGGCCTTGAGGAGCGCCGTTTCGGCCTGCACTTCTGCACGCAAGGCCTCGGCAATGCCCTTCCCGTCGATGAGTCGCGCCTCAGCCACGTCAGTCGAGTCCGTAGAGCGCGTCATACGGATCAATCTTGTTGGACAAAACGTCCGCGACCTTGAGCGGCGGATAACCGATCACGCCTGCGAGGCTAGCGCGCCATGCGTCAATGATATCGTCGCGTAATTCATCGGCGCCCGCCGCAAGACGGCGCGCGGCGAAAGCGCGGCCTCGGACGTCGCCATCGATGAAACCACCCTTCTTTTCAAGGCGGTAGAACGTGGCCACTTCTGCGTTTGTCGCCATGAGGAATGCGCTCGCATGTCGATCGTATGAACAGTGGCAGTCCAAGTAGGGCGCCATGTCTGCCTGCACCACCGCCTCCGACACATAGTCGTGCACGAATTCTCCCTCGAAATAGGCGTGGATCCTGCCCTGGGTGAATCCCTCTGGGTTTGGGAAATCACCCCAGCCGTTGAAATGGACGGAAACGTGAAGCGGCTGGCTGCCATCGCCGACGTAGTGCGCCAGCACGCCGAGGTCACGGAGGATCAAGCTCTCCCGCAACAGCGCGTCCTTGGCCAACCAGTCGCGATGAGCTCGATTGACGACCGATTGGCCCGCGGTGGTTTCGACCCGCCAATAGGCGAAATCCTTCGCCAGCTGTTCCTCGGCATCGACGATCGCATAGGGAAGATAGCCCGACCGCCACTGATCGGCGCCAGCTGCATTCAGCGCGGCTTCGAATGCCGCCCGGGTCGCCGGCAAATCCGCCAGCGCAGGGCCACCAAGGACCTTCCCGGCATCGTCGACGTCGAGGAAATGGCCGGGATCGCGATCGGTGTCATGAATCCTGCCCGCAAGTCTCCATCGATCGGGCTCGCGAGCCAGCTCCCCAATGGCGGCAATCGCTTCTTGCGTCCGCAGGAAAGCTGGAAGGTCGATTGGCAGCGCTTCAATCGCCAGATGACCGATGATCCGATGGCCGGCTGCCCCCCACGACCACGCGCTTTGCGGCGCGGCGAGACCGATCGCCGCACAGGCGAGCAAGACGCACTGACCGGATATGCGCATGAGCCTTTTCCGCGGCAAGGAATAGCGGCCCTCATGGGCCAAGCGTTGCCCTTGAGCAAGCGCGCGCCAAACGCCCGCTTATAGCGACGGTTCGAACGCCTCACAGACTTTTGAACACATTCATGTGGAACAAATTGGCCAACCCCGGATACGCTTAACAACAGTGAAAGACGACGTTATATAGTTGAGAACAAGTAATCGATATTTGCTCAAGGTCGGGCGCCTCACAGATACTAAACTTCCATTTGCCAGTTGAACGCGCTCAAACGACTCATGTTGTGTTGCGAAACCAAATTTTACTGGCTAGGGTGTCTGGATATGGCCCGGACGGGGCGCAGCGGGGTAGCCGCTTTGAAGTTTGTGACTTCCAGCCTGGTCGCGCTCGTCGTGGCCTTTCCCGCGCTGGCCTGGGCCGACAGCGCCGATCCCATCGGCGATCTGCTCAGCAACATGGCCGCCAAGGTGAAGCCGATCTTCGGCAGCTTCGATCTCAAAGCTACGCTGTACCATGGCGGCACTCATATGAGCAGCCGCGACTCCCTGGGCTGCAAGGTCGTCCCCATGCGCACCGCGGCGGTTGATGGGGTCAAGGTTCCCCGACACAGCATCCTGTTCATCAAGGAAACGGTCGGCCTGAAGCTGCCCGACGGCAGCCGTCATGACGGCTTCTGGTACGCTTCGGATACGGGCGGCGCGATCCACGAAGGCCGGATCGACCTGTTCACAGGCCAGGGCGCAGGATCGATGTCCACGCTCATGCCACTCAACCTGGCCAAAGTGACCGTTGCGCTGGTCGGCAAATTCGATGGTTGTCCCAAGCAGTAGACGACGCCGAGGGCAACAGCGAGATCTTCGCAGTAAGCGTCAGCGTGGCATAGCCGCGACATTGCCGCCGTCGACCGGGATTATGGCGCCGGTCGTCTTTTCCATCAGGGCGGCAAAGACGAACGCCTGAGCGACGTCGCCTGCTGTAACCTCGACACCCAGCAGATTGCCCGCCATGTAGGTCGCCTCATTCACGCCACGAGCCTGCGCCCTGGCCGAGATCATTTCCGGTGTCAGGAGGCCGGAGCGGATGCGGTCCGGGTTGAGAGCATTCACGCGCACGCCCGATGCGCCGAGTTCGAGCGCGTATTGCCGCACCAACGCCAGCAATGCGCTCTTGGCGAGGCCGTAGGCGCCGAAGCCCGCTCCCGGGTTGAGCGCCTGTTTTGAAACATTGAACAGCAGTACGCCTCCAATGTCCTGTGCGACGAAGCACGCCGCCGCGGCCTTCGCCACGGCCTGGTGAGCGAAGAAGTTGATCTCGAAGCTGCGACGAAGGTCGCCGTCTTGCATCTGGGCCATATCGCCGGTGATGGCCTCGCCCGCATTTGAAACGACGATGTCGAGGCCGCCAAAGCGTCGGCAGACCTGATCGAACGCATGATCGATGTCTTCGCTTCGAGTGACGTCGCACGCGATCGCCATTGCATGGGATGAAATCCCAGCGGCGATCGCCGCCGCTTTCGCCCCGTCGAGGTCAAGAAGAGCGACTTCGCAGCCTTCGGCCGCGAACGCCATGGCCGTCGCAGCGCCGATCGCCCCCGCCCCGCCTGTTACCAGAGCAACGCGCCCTCCCAGCCGCTTCACAGCGCGCCGGCTGAGCTTGGCCTGTTCGAGCGACCAGTACTCCATATCGAACGTATCGGCTTCGCCAATCGGTTCGAAGCGGCCCACGGCCTCGGCGTCTAACAGGCTGCGCGCCCAGGATTCTGCGATGTCGCCGACGATCGCCGCTTCGGCAGCGGCGCGGCCCACGGCGGCAAGCCCCAGCCCCGGAATGGCGACGACACGCGGCGCCGGGTCGAGCATGACGAGTTGATGGCTCGCCCGAACCCGATTGCGCTCGAAATAGGCGACGTAGTCATGGGCGTAGGCCTCCACGGACGAGACAACCTGCGCGCGCCAGGCGGTAAGGTCTCGCCCGGGCGACGGCGTCGCCAGGGGCCGGGCTTTGGTACGGATGACATGGTCCGGGGTCGCGACGCCCCGGCCGGCCCAATCCGCAAGGCGATCGTCGTTGGCCACCGCGGCCGCCGCCTCGCCGTCTCTAAGATCAAGAATCCAGCCCTCGCCGAGCGCGCCGCGCAGCACCGGCAGCACCTTGGCCGGCGGATGGACCGACAAAGCCGCTGACCGGGCCACACGCGGACGGGACGCGATCGCCGCCTCGGCCTCAGTCACCAGCGCGATCATTCGCTCGTAGCTCTCTCGCGCGGTGTCGCCGAACGCGAACAGGCCGTGCTTGACTAGCGCCAGGCCGTGCAAGCCGTGGCGATAGGCATCAGCAGCCCGGCGCGCCAGTTCGAAGCCCGGCATGACATAGGGAACGCAGCCGACACGCTCGCCGAAAACCTCTCCGATCAGACGTTCGGCGTCAGGTTGGTCGGCGATGGCCAGAAAAGCGCAGGCATGGGTGTGGTCGATGAATTTCTCGGGGATGAAGGCGTGCAGCAGGGTCTCGACCGACGGATTGGGGGCTGCCTGATCGAGCAGATTTGCCCGCTGGGCGTTGACCATGTCCTCGTCAGACAAGCGTTCCAGGCCGCGAAGCCGGAGCAGCGCCGCCAGCCGGACGGCCGGGTGGCCGGCCGGCTCAATGGTCGCTAGGTCCCAGCCACTTCCCTTGACGCAGAGCACCTCAAGTTCGTCGCCGAATAAGTCGGTCGCCAGAGTTTTGACCGAGGTATTGCCGCCGCCATGGAGGACCAGCGCCGGCTCGGCGCCCAGCAGGCGTGCGCTGTAGGTCCGCAGCGCGAGGTCCTCGCTCACGCCGTCCGCGGCATAGCGGACCACGGCCGCGACGGCGGCCTCGTCGTCCCACAGGCTTTTCATGCGACGGGGTCATACCCCATGGTAGGCTCGCCAAGGAACCGGAGTGAAAAGGTCATGGCCCAGTCTTTAGCGGCGAGCGGCATGAAGATCACCATCGTCAAGGACGGTCCCTATCAGGTCTCCGGAGACGTTCCCCTGAAGCGAGCGACAATCGGAGCGGACAAGAACGGCGAGTCTCGCGACTGGCTGCCGGGCGAAACGGTCGAAGCCCACGGCGTCTATGAGCTTTGTCGCTGCGGACACTCGGCCAACAAGCCGTTCTGCGACAACACCCATGAGGCGATCGGCTTCGACGGCTCGGAAACGGCGTCTCGCGCGCCCTACGATGAGCAGGCGGGGGTCATGGAGGGCCCGGCTATCGCTCTGGCCGACGCCGAACCTCTGTGCGCCTTCGCCCGGTTCTGCGACCGCGACGGCAATGTCTGGAATACGGTCTCGGCGGTCGCCCCAGGCGCCCAACTCGACGCCTTCGTAAGCCAGGTGGGCCAATGTCCGTCGGGCCGGCTGAGAGCCCTCGATCTTTCGACCGGCGTGGCCGAAGAACCAGATCTATCGCCGTCAATCGCCCTGGTATCCGATCCGGCCCAGGGCGTGGCAGGCCCCCTCTGGGTCACGGACGGCATAGCGATCGTGGGGGCGGATGGTTTCGCCTATGAGCGGCGCAATCGTGCGACCCTTTGCCGTTGCGGCGCCTCGAAGAACAAGCCGTTCTGCGACGGCAGCCACGCCAGCGAAGGCGTGATGTTTGAGGAGTAGTCCCTAGGCTTCGCTCAAGGCCAGCAAAGCGAAGCTCGCCAGCCAGTGCTCGCCCATGTAGTCGGCGGCCAGATGCGGAAGGGCGGCGTCGAGATGGGCTGCCGCCGCCGCCTGAGCTCTGGGACGGACCGGATCCTCCTCATCCAGGGCCGAAGCGATTGCTCGCCAACACCAGGCGCGCGACAGGTTGAGCCCGTCGAGGTGGGCGATTTTGCCATCGCTCCGATCGCTTACCTTGACGGGCGTGAACAGGCTTGCGGGTCTTCCTGATGCCGCGTCCGGCAGGAATTTGGCGAACCACGGCTTGAAATCGTTCTCCGAGAGAACGCGGCGCATGAGTTCGGCTTCGATGAGGGCCGGGGAGAGGAAATCATCGCCCGACGGCTCCCACGCCTGGCAGCCAGCGTCGCCGCCGTACCAGGCCCCCGCGCGGTCCTCGATCAGGCGGAGGAGGTCTTCGTCAGGGGCCCTACGGGCATAGTCCTGCGCCAAGGCCAGAGCGAAGGCGGTATTGGAATGCACGCCGGCTCGAACGGGATAGTCAGCCAGCGGCAGGAAGGCGCGAAAGCGGTCGGCGACGATATCCGCGAGAGGCTGCAATGCTTCCGCACAAGGGCCACGCTGGCGCCTGAGTTCGTCGGCCAGCTTCAGCAGCCAGGCCCAGCCATAAGGGCGTTCAAATCCGCGACTGGTCGGGCGCTGGAAATAGGCGGCCTCGATGG